>NZ_LR134002.1:953571-1271428 GCF_900635155.1 Streptococcus sanguinis | reverse complement strand
ACAGGAAGTAGCGAAAAGGCAGTCTATAGTGTTGTGGGGCTTGGTTTGCTTCTGACTGGATTGGGGCTAGGTATTAGTGTAAGAAAATCAGAAGAACAATAACCATCTGCTAAAAAATGAATTTCCCATTAAAGGGGTTTTGAATAAAACAAACACCAGAAACGAAGACACACGTTCTCATTTCTGGTGTTTTTCATTATGGTGTAACTTCTTCGTCTTTTATATTGACAACGCCATACCAATTTGCATAATAGGTCTTTCCTTTGTAGTTGACAATAGTTTCCCTATAAAGTTCACCATACTCACCAAAGTAATAGTAATACTTGCCAATCTTAAAAAGACCGTTTTCATAAGCTGTTCCATCTTCACCAAAGTAATAAGTATATTCAGAGTAACTAACAAATCTGTTTTTAACCATTTCTCCGTTAGAATCAAAGAAGTATAGTTTGCCATCAATAGTGTAAGTATTGATGACCCTTCGTCCTTTTTCGTCGAAATAATACGTCTTCCCAGTTGGGCTGGTATAGAAAGATTTTTTTAGATTCGTCGGAATTTGTTCAGCTGGGTCATCTTGAACTTTGTATGTATTACCATAGCGGTCCGCCCTGTAGTATTTACCCTCGTGAAGAACGATTCTATTTTCAATTCTTTCACCAGACTCATCATAAAAAGCGCCAGGGAACTCACGCTTAGGTGCTTCCGGAACTTTGATAGGTTCAGAATCATCAAAGATAGTAGGGTCGTCCTCAATGTCGGGTACACTAGGATCGTAAATACCAACTTCACGCCTAGAAGCCCAGTCTGGGATTGACTTGTTCTCCGCTTGGACTGTTCCGGTGGAAATCAAAGCAGCTGCCAAAGTCGCAGCAGAAGCGAGTGAAAGACCCAGCAAGTAGTGTCGGTTGAACATTGCTTTAGTGTTCTTTTCTTGTCTCATAGCAAATCCTTTCTATGCAACTGTTAGTATAAGATTAAAGAATCTCATTTTTAACAGTTAGGTTATGTTGTTTCTATAAAATTATACCTCTGTAACATTTCTATAATATTGTAATATTATTTCATTTTTATAGAGATTATATTACTAATTGGTGATAAAAACAAACAAGAATCAGATAATATGTAAACGTTTACAAACATAATTTTTTGTGCTATTATTATAGGGATGAAAGGAGAATGCCTATGATGAAAAGGTATAAATTGCTATTGGTACTTGCCTTGTCATTGCTAGTTTTTTGGCCATTGGGAGCCATAAAAGCAGATACGGCTAATCAGTCGCCTGAATCTGCTAACCAGTCTGAGCAAGCAAGTGCTGCAGTTGTAACGGACTCTTCTGATAGTAGTGCAGGGGTTAGGGGCACGCCAAGTCATGATGGTCAGATTGCTGCAAAAGCTCTGCCGGTCTCTGATGCTCCGTCAGTCGCAACTACTGAAGCAGATGATTCAAGTCAAGCTGCAAACGCGGGTAAATTGGTAGAAGCTTCTGCCAAGCCAGCGACTGCCCAGGCTACAGAAGTTTCTTCAGGTGCCAATCAGGCGCAAGGTCAGGCGGCGAGTGATGCACCTTCGGCTTCTAAGAGAGTACAGGAGCTTGTGGCGGATATGACAGTTCGTCAGAAGATTACACAGATGTTGATGCCGGACTTCAGAAAATGGCAGCAAGAGGGCCAAGCCGCCCAGTCCGATATGACGGAGCTTAATAAAGAAGTGGCAGAAGCGGTTGATAAATACGACTTTGGTGGTGTCATTCTCTTTGCTGAGAATGTGAAGGGAACTGCTCAAACCTTAGCCTTGACTCAGGCTCTGCAGCAAGCAGCTATTAGCAACCAAGCTAATAATGGCAAGCTGCCGCTCTTGCTCGCTATAGACCAAGAAGGTGGTATCGTCTATCGTTTGGGCAGCGGGACAGCTCTTCCTGGCAACATGGCAGTCGGAGCGACGCGAGATCCAGAATTGGCTAATCAAGCAGGTCAAATTATCGGACGGGAACTATCGGCTCTAGGTTTGAATGTCAACTTTGCTCCGGTTTTTGATACAAATAATAATCCGCAGAATCCAGTTATTGGTTTGCGTTCCTTCTCTTCAGATCCTAAGGTTGTTGCTCGTTTGGGAACGGCTATGATGGAGGGGATTCAGAAATACAATGTCGCAGTAGCGGCTAAGCATTTTCCTGGGCATGGTGATACGGCGGTGGATTCTCACACTGGTCTGCCTCTGGTAGATAAGTCATATGCTGAGCTTGAAGCTCTGGAGTTGCTGCCTTTCAAGGCTGCCATTGACAAAAACGCTGATATGCTGATGACAGCTCATATTCAATATCCTCAGATCGAAAAAGACACGGTTATATCTAAGCAAACTGGGGAAACCATTTATATCCCTGCCACCTTGTCAGATGACATTATTACCGGCATTGTTCGTAAAAAGTTCGGCTACAAGGGAGTGGTAGTATCTGATGCTATGGGCATGGATGCGATTGCCAAAAACTTCGGAGAATCTGAAGCGGCTATCATGGCTATTAAGTCAGGTGTGGATGTAGTTCTGATGCCAACTGTCTTACGCAGCAAGAGTGATTTGGCCAAGATTGATAAGATTATCAGTGATATTGAGCAGGCGGTTCAGAGAGGCGATATTCCAGTCAGCAGATTGGATGAGTCAGTGACGCGAATCTTGAATCTAAAAGAAAAACGGGGTGTTTTAGACTTTGACCCATCTGAGCGAACCCAAGCCAAGGCTGAAGCAACTGTTGGCTCAGAGTTAAACAGAGATACCGAGAGAAAAATCGCTGCTAGTGCAGTAACGGTAGTTAAAAACGATGATACTGTTCTGCCCTTTAAGGTCAAATCTGGCGACAGAATTTTGCTGTTAGCAGCCTATGACGATGAAGTGCCTGGACTAGAGTTGGGTGTCAAGCGTTTGATAGCTGACGGAGTGATTCCGGCAGGTGTCACATACGAAGCGCTGAACTACAGCAAGACAACCAAGTTGGAAGATTTGAAAGGAAAGATTGACCAGGCTACTCACCTTGTCCTAATCTCTGAAATTGGTCGTCAATCTCAACTGGCTAGCGATTTCTGGCTGACAAGGGTTCCGACGGAAGTTGTAGACTATGCAAATGCAAGTGGAAAGCAAGCAGCTGTCATGAGCATTTCCAAACCTTATGATGTAGCGAATTATCCTAATGCCAAGGCTATTGTAGCAGTTTATGGAAACAAGGGCATGGATCCGACCGAGTCCCTGAAGCCGGACAATGCTTTTGGTCCTAATATCCCAGCTGGAGTGGAAGTGATTTTCAATGGTCAAAAACATGTTGGAACGCTACCAGTAAATGTGCCGCGTATCAAGGATAGCATCATGTCTGAGAAAGAGGTAGCCTATCCTATCGGGCATGGTCTCTTTTATACCGATCCAGTTAAGGATATCAAAGTCAATGTCCCTGCATCTGCTCAGCTAGATCAGCCTTTTACAGCTACGGTTACCCTGAGTGGATTAAATGGTCTAGAGAAAAATGACTACCGTCTTGCTCTTAAGATGGATAATCAGCATTTCAGCATTCTCCCTAGTCCAGACTATACCATCTCTGGTGATACTGTTTTGATTTCTAAAAAAGCTAATGATACCAATCCAGTTCAGATTGGCTTGAAAGGCATAGTAGAAGGACAGTTCAGTCCGGTTGTGTCTCTAACCTTGATTGACAGTCAAGACCGAGAATTCAGTATGGGAGAAGGTTATTACAAGGAGCTTGTTCAGGTTGCTGCAGCTAGGGAGAACGGGATTCCAGGTCAACAAAATCCTCCGCAGTTGAGTTTGCGTTCTGTTGAACCTGTAAGTTCTCGTCGGCAACTAAGTCAGCAGGCTACACAGTTTGGCCAGCTTCCTAAAACAGGAGACAACAGCAGCTTGTTCTTAGTCTTGCTGGGTGCCTTATTCTTGTTTGGAGTTGTCTATCTGTATGGCTTATCGTACCGAAGACTATAAGAAATAAAAGAACGAGCTAGCATTGTTAAACCTCTAACAGTTCTAGTCATTCTTGATAAAATAACAAAAAGGAAGAATCCAAAGCAACTTTGCAGTAAAAGTGGATTCTTCCTTTTTATGCGGCAATTCGCAGGAATGTGGTAACGGAAAGCTTTGTGAGCTTGCTAAAAGCACCCATCCTTAGATATTTTACTCAACAGTCATCGGTTTACTATTTACTTTTTATACGTTTTTTGGTATAATAGTTCATGTTATAAAATGTAACATCAAAGGAGGTTCTATCCATGAAAGCATCTAAATGGCTGATTGCGACTGGAGTTGCACTGAGTGCCGGGCTATTGCTGACGGCTTGTAGCCAGTCTTCATCTAGCACAAATAATTATACTTACGTTTATAGTTCAGACCCTGATAGCTTGAACTATCTTGCTACAAACCGTGCAACGACAGGTGATGTCATTTCCAACCTGGTCGATGGACTTTTTGAAAATGACAAGTACGGGAACCTGATTCCCTCAATCGCCAAGTCATGGACAGTTTCTAAGGACGGCCTGACCTATACTTATAAGCTGCGTGATGATGCTAAATGGTACACATCCGATGGTGAAGAATATGCAGAAGTAAAGGCCCAGGACTTTGTGACTGGCTTGAAGTATGCAGCAGATGAAAATTCTGAAGCTATTTATCTCGTTCAGGATTCTGTGAAGGGCTTGGATGCTTATATCAAGGGTGAAGATAAGAATTTCGACAATGTTGGTGTTAAGGCTATTGATGACCACACTCTGCAATACACTCTGGCTCGCCCTGAGCCTTACTGGAACTCTAAAACGACCAGTACGATTCTTTTCCCAGTCAATGAAGAGTTTCTGAAAGCAGAAGGAAGCAACTTTGGCTCAGTCAAGCCATCTAGCATCCTCTATAATGGTCCTTACTTGCTCAAGTCTCTGACTTCCAAGTCTGTGATGGAATTTGTCAAAAACCCAAATTACTATGACAAAGACAATGTCACTCTGGATAGTATCAAGCTGACCTACTACGATGGAAATGATCAGGAAGCACTGATCCGTAACTTCAGCGATGGCGTTTACAGCACAGCTCGTCTCTATCCGAATAGCTCTGGCTTTGCCTCAGTCAAGAAGAAATATGCGGACAATATTGTTTACAGCCCGCAGGATTCTACTTCTTATTACTATAATTTCAACTACAATCGTCAGTCTTACAATCATACTTCTAAAACAACAGACGCTCAAAAATCTGCTACAAACGAAGCAATCATGAACAAAGACTTCCGTCAGGCTATCAACTTTGCCTTTGATCGTACGTCTTATGGAGCGCAAGGGAATGGTGAAGACGGAGCGACTAAGGTCTTGAGAAATACCTTGGTACCGCCTAGCTTTGTCCAAATTGGCGACAAGGATTTTGGAACTGTTGTTGGGGAAAAATTAGTTAATTATGGTAGCCAATGGCAAGGAATTGACCTCTCTGACGCGCAAGATCCATACTATAATCCTGAAAAAGCTAAGGCGAAATTTGCAGAAGCGAAGCAAGCCTTGCAGGCTAAGGGAGTTGAATTCCCGATTCACTTAGATATGCCAGTGGATCAGTCTAGCACCATTGGCGTTCAATGGGCTAGCTCAACCAAGCAGTCTATCGAATCGGCTCTTGGAGCGGAAAATGTCGTCATTGACCTGCAAAAGATGAGCACAGACGATCTTAATAATATCACTTATTTTGCTAACTCTGCTGCTCAGAAAGACTATGATATGTCTACTGGTGGTTGGACTGGTGACTACCAAGACCCATCTACCTATCTTGATACTCTTAATATTAAGAACGGCGGAAGCTTGCAAAACTTTGGTTTTGAACCAGGTCAAGACAATGATAAGATTAAAGAGCTGGGCTTGGATACCTATACTAAGATGCTGGAAGAAGCTAATGCTGAAACGAGCAATGTGCAACTGCGTTACGAAAAATACGCAGAAGCAGAAGCTTGGTTGCTGGATAGCGGCTTGATTATCCCGACTATTTCTCAGGGAGCAACACCGTCAGTTACTAAATCAGTCCCATTCAAAAAGGCTTATTCACCAGTTGGTGTCAAAGGTTCAGGCTACAACTTCAAGCTGACCCAGCTTCAGAAGGATGTTGTAACGACCAAAGAATACGAAGCGGCTAAGAAAAAATGGAAAGAAGAAGCTACTGCGGCAAATAAAAAAGCCCAGGAAGAACTTGCTGACCACGTTGAAAAATAAAAACGAACTTAGCGAGATTGGGGCTGGATTTTTCCAGCCCCTTTTTGAATGGCTTGACAGGGCTATTCGTGGTAGAATAGAAAGAAATACTGGAAAGAAGTGAGACAGATGCAGATAAGTATTTATAGTGCATTACCTGAGAAAGAAAAGCAGGAATTGTTTGAATTAGTTCAAGAGTGTAATAAGGCAGACGGAGGCTATCGACTGCCCTATCTGGATAATAATTATAATGCAGATCCTGAAATGCCAGCCTTCTTCTTGGCTGAGATGGATGGCCAGACCATCGGTTTTTTATCAGTCTATGCGGATGAACCTAGTCAAGCAGAGGTTTCTCTCTATGTCTTGCCGGCGTATCGCTGTCAGGGTGTGGCTAATCAGCTCCTAGCTGCTTTTGCAAAAGTAGCTGATAAGTATGACTTGACCGAGATTGAGTATGTAGCAGAGCAGGCCTTTTTGAACGATCAAGCTGATTTTGCTCGGAGATTTGATTACCAAGAGGGTGAAGCTGAAATCTGGCTGACGCAGTCTGCTCAAACTTTTCCTCTGGAAAAGAGAGAAGGGATAGAGGTCTTGCAAGGAATTTTGGACTTGGCAGAAGAGATTGCAGCCTTTCAGTCCCAAGTCTTTGAGACACCGCTAGATGTTGCTTTGAAATACGCCCAAGAATCCATTAGCAGTAGCTCCAGTCTGCTTTACATCTTGAAGAAAGATGGTAGAGTTGTAGCTTCTGTGTCAGTTGATACGGATTTTGGTACCAATTATTTCTTTGGCTTGGCGGTTGATCAAGACTTTCAGGGACAGGGGCTAGGAAGCTATCTCTTGCTTGCAAGTATGCAGGATTTGAATGTGCGCAATGGACAGGACTTTCAGATTGTCGTAGAAAAGCAGAATACCCGAGCATTGAAACTTTATAAAAAGCTAGGCTTCAAAGAGATGACAGAGGTTGTTTATCTAAAAGAAAAATAGCAAATTTTTCTCAGGTTGCTCATTAAGTTCAAAGGATAAACCAGCTTCTTACGGCTGGTTTCTTTTGTTCTGCCTTGGTTTATGGTATAATGAGACGATATGTAAAGAAGGAAAATGTTATGAATATTCAACAATTGCGTTATGTGGTCGCCATTGCTAACAGTGGGACTTTTCGAGAAGCAGCGGAAAAAATGTATGTCAGCCAGCCTAGTCTGTCTATTTCTGTCCGTGATTTGGAAAAAGAGCTGGGCTTCAAGATTTTTCGTCGGACCAGCAGTGGGACTTTTCTGACTCGCCGAGGAATGGAGTTTTATGAAAAGGCTCAAGACTTGGTCAAGGGTTTTGATGTTTTTCAAAATCAATATGCAAATCCCGAGGAAGAGCGGGATGAGTTTTCTATTGCCAGCCAACACTATGACTTTCTGCCGCCTTTGATTACCCAATTTTCTCAGACCTATCCTGAGTATAAGAACTTCCGGATTTTTGAGTTAACAACTGTACAGATTCTGGACGAAGTCGCGCAAGGCCATAGTGAAATCGGCATTATCTACCTCAATAACCAGAATACCAAGGGTATTATGCAGCGGATGGAAAAGCTGGGCTTGGAAGTAATTGAGTTGATTCCTTTTCAGACCCACATTTACCTGAGGGAGGATCATCCTCTGACTCAGAAGGAGGAGTTGGTCATGGAAGATTTAGCGGCCTTGCCGACTGTTCGCTTTACTCAGGAAAAGGACGAGTATCTCTATTATTCAGAGAATTTTGTCGATACCAGTGCCAGTTCCCAAATGTTTAATGTGACTGACCGAGCGACTTTGAATGGGATTTTGGAGCGAACCGATGCTTATGCGACTGGATCTGGCTTTTTGGACAGCAATAGTGTAAATGGTATTACTGTCATCAAGCTTCGTGACAACTTGGACAACCACATGGTCTATGTCAAGCGAGAAGATGTGGAGTTGACTCAGGTCGGAGAAGACTTCGTATCGGTTATGAAAGAGTATTTTGCACAGAAAAAATAAAGTATGAAAAGAAAAATTATTATTCCTTTTGCAGTCTTAGTTCTTATTGCTGTGGACCAGCTGGTCAAGTTATATATTATCAGCGATTTTAAGCTGGGGCAAGTCAAGAGTTTCATTCCGCATCTGGTGAGTCTGACCTATCTTCAGAATACAGGCGCAGCCTTCTCTATGCTGGAAAATCAGCAATGGCTCTTTACTTTGGTGACATTTTTGGTCATCGGCGGAGCTGTTTATTATCTCATCAAGCATCTACATGCTTCAAAGTGGATGCTGGCCGGGCTGACCTTGGTGATTGCTGGCGGTTTGGGGAACTTTATTGACCGGATACGTCAAGGTTTTGTCGTGGATATGTTTCAGTTTGATTTTATCAATTTTGCTATTTTCAATGTGGCAGATATGTATCTGACCTTTGGTGTAGCTATTTTACTGCTGATGATTTTGAAGGAAGAAAAAGATGGAAGTAAGAATTGAGGCTTCAGTAGCTGGTCAGCGCTTGGACAAGGCGGTCGCTGAGCTGACAGACCTATCCCGTAGTTTGGCCAATGAGCAGATTAAGGACGGCCAGATTTTGGTCAATGGACAAGTCAAAAAAGCCAAATATGTGGTCAAAGAAGACGATGTCATCTCCTATGAGCTGCCTGAGCCGGAAGTGGTTGAGTATGTAGCTGAAGATATTCCGCTAGAAATCGTCTATCAAGATGAGGATGTGGCAGTCGTCAATAAACCTCAGGGGATGGTGGTCCATCCTTCTGCGGGCCATACCAGCGGTACGCTAGTCAATGCCCTTATGTACCACATCCAAGACCTCTCTGGCATCAACGGAGTTCTTCGGCCGGGCATTGTCCATCGGATCGACAAGGATACTTCTGGGCTTCTTATGATTGCCAAGAATGACCAAGCCCATGTGTCTCTGGCTGATGAGCTCAAGGATAAGAAATCCCTACGCAAGTATTGGGCTATTGTTCATGGAAACCTGCCTAACGACCGTGGAGTGATTGAGGCACCGATTGGCCGCAGTGAAAAAGACCGCAAGAAGCAGGCCGTGACGGCCAAAGGCAAGCCGGCTTTGACGCGTTTCCAAGTCTTGGAACGTTTTGGTGACTATAGCTTAGTCGAGCTTCAGCTGGAAACAGGTCGGACTCATCAGATCCGCGTTCACATGGCCTACATCGGACATCCTGTGGCTGGTGATGAGGTCTATGGACCGCGTAAGACCTTAAAAGGTCATGGCCAATTTCTGCACGCGCGAACGTTAGGCTTCACTCATCCTCGAACTGGTGAAGTGCTGGAATTTACAGCTGAAGCGCCAGCCATTTTCCAAGAAACCTTAGCAAAACTGCGACAAGAATAGGTAGGTCTGCTCATTGTTAAAATACAAATTTTCCTTTGACCGCTTCAATCGCGGTCGTTTTTATTTTCTGTAAATCGTGGTATAATAAGACAACCTAGCAGTGAAGGAAAAGGAAATGAAAGCAAAGCGAATCGTATTTAAGGTGGGGACTTCGTCATTAACCAACGCAGATGGCAGTCTGTCACGCGCCAAGGTAAAGGAAATCACTCGGCAGTTGGCTCTCTTGCACGAGGCGGGTCATGAGTTAATCTTGGTCTCATCAGGAGCTATTGCCGCAGGTTTTTCTTCTCTGGGCTTTAAAAAGCGACCAACCAAGGTGGCGGATAAACAGGCATCAGCTGCTGTTGGACAGGGTTTGCTTTTGGAGGAATATACAACCAATCTTCTTTTGAAGCAAATCATTTCTGCTCAGATTCTTTTGACTCAGGATGATTTTGCAGATAAGCGTCGGTACAAGAACGCCCATCAGGCCTTGTCTGTCTTGCTGAATCGCGGAGCTATTCCTATCATCAATGAAAATGACACGGTGGCCATCGAGGAGCTCAAGGTCGGGGACAATGATACACTTAGTGCTCAAGTAGCGGCTATGGTCCAGGCAGACCTCTTGGTGCTTCTGACAGATGTAGACGGACTCTACACGGCCAATCCGTCTACCAATCCAGATGCCCGCCGGCTTGAAAAGATTGAGAAGATTAGCTCTGAGCTGATTGATATGGCAGGCGGCGCAGGAACGAGCAATGGAACTGGTGGTATGCTGACAAAGATTAAGGCAGCAACGCTTGCGACCATGTCAGGTGTGCCGGTCTATATCTGCTCCTCACTCAAGACGGATGCTCTGCTGGAAGCAGCGGAGAAAACCAAGGATGGCAGTCTCTTTTTGGCTCAGAAAAAAGGTCTAAAAACGCAGAAGCAATGGCTGGCTTTCTATGCTAAAAGTCAAGGTGAAATCTATGTAGACCAAGGAGCAGCCAACGCTCTCAGAAACAATGGGAAAAGTTTGTTGGTGTCAGGTCTTGTATCTGTATCGGGGAGCTTTGCCTATCAAGATACGGTGGCAGTTTACGAGGAAGGCAGCGGAGCTATTCTTGGTAAAGGGCGTGTGCGTTTTGGCAAGTCAGCTCTTAAAGATATGCTCAAGTCCAATAAACCTAAAGGTGTTGTCATTCATCGGGATGACTGGATTTCTCTGACACCGGAGTTGAATGATTTATTTGCAGAATTTTAGAAGACGAGGAAAGGAGAAGAGATGACCTCAACACAAGCGATTTTTGAAAAGGTTCAGAAAGTCAAGAAGACGATCAATACGGCCACAACGGCTGAGAAAAACCATGCTTTGGAAGAAATGGCAAAGCAGCTCTGGCTTTCTCGTGCTGATATTTTAGCGGCCAATGAATTGGATATGACTGCAGCTAAAGGTAGCATTTCAGATGTGATGCTGGACCGCCTCTATCTGAATGAGGATCGCATTGCTGGCATGGCAGAAGGTATTCGCCAGCTGATTGCCTTGGAGGATCCTATAGGTCAAGTCTTAGAAAGGAACGAGCTGGATAATGGCCTTGTTATTAGCAAAAAGCGTGTAGCTATGGGCGTGATTGGGATTATCTACGAGAGCCGGCCTAATGTCACCTCTGACGCAGCGGCTCTGGCTCTAAAGAGTGGTAGCGCAGTCGTTCTCAGAAGCGGCAAGGATGCCTATCAGACTGCGCTAGCTATTGTCACGGCTCTGAAAAATGGCTTGGATCAGACGGAGATTTCGCCAGATTGTATACAGTTGGTTTCTGATACTAGCCGTGCTTCCGCCCAGGCTATGATGAAGGCCAAGGGATATCTGGATTTGCTCATTCCTCGTGGAGGTTCGGGACTGATTCAGGCGGTAGTTGAAAATGCTACTGTGCCGGTTATTGAGACAGGTACTGGAATTGTCCATGTATATGTAGATAAGGATGCTGATCAAGACAAGGCGTTGGCCATTGTTGAGAATGCCAAGACCAGTCGCCCTTCTGTCTGCAATGCCATGGAAGTACTACTGGTTCACGAAGAGATTGCAGCTGCATTTTTACCACGTTTGCAGAAGATGCTGGTAACAGATCGTGATGCTGCGCAAGAAAACCCTGTTGAATTGCGTTTGGATGAGAAAGCAGCTCAGTATATCTCTGGCTCGCAAGCTAAACCAGAAGATTTTGACACCGAATTTTTGGATTATGTCTTAGCGGTCAAGCTGGTTTCTTCGCTGGAAGAAGCGGTGGAGCATATTGAGGCTCACAGCACTCATCACTCGGATGCCATTGTGACGGAGAACGATGCAGCGGCAGCTTACTTCACAGAGCAGGTGGATAGCGCGGCAGTTTATGTTAATGCCTCAACCCGCTTTACAGATGGCGGTCAATTTGGCCTTGGCTGCGAAATGGGGATTTCTACTCAGAAACTGCATGCTAGAGGTCCTATGGGACTGAAAGAGTTGACCAGCTATAAGTACGTCATCCAAGGGACTGGTCAAGTGAGGAAATAATGATGAAAATTGGATTTATCGGTCTGGGAAATATGGGCGGCAGTTTAGCCCGCCTAGTTGCCCAAGATGAAAGATATAGAAGCGAATTATTCCTGGCTAATCGCAGTCGTGACAAGGCTGAAAAGATTGCTGCAGAAGTTGGTGGTCAGCCGGTCAGTAATGCAGAAGTTTTTTCGCGAGCAGAGGTGATTTTTCTGGGTATCAAACCAGCTCAATTTGCTGACTTGCTGGCTGAATATCAGGAAATTCTTGAAAAACGGGAGTCTCTTCTGATGGTTTCGATGGCTGCTGGTCTGAGCTTGGAAATATTAGAAAAATTGACACCTAGCCACCATCGTTGGATTCGGATTATGCCTAATACACCGGTAGCCGTAGGTGAGGGTGTTATTACCTATAGCTTATCTCACCAGGCGAATCAAACGGACGAAGACTTGTTGCGTGAGCTTCTGTCTTCGGCTGGCCTTTTAGTCAAACTAGAGGAAAAACAGCTGGATGCTGCCACGGCACTTGCCGGCTGTGGACCAGCTTTCGTCTATCTATTTATAGAGGCCTTAGCGGACGCTGGTGTCCGAGCAGGACTCAGTCGCGACATATCGCTTGAACTGGCCAATCAAACTCTCTTAGGCGCTGCCAAACTAAGTCAGGTCAGTGGTCAACATCCGGCTCAACTCAAAGACCAGGTCTGCAGTCCGGCTGGTTCGACCATCGCCGGGGTAGCTAGTCTGGAAGAAAATGCTTTTCGAGGAACGGTCATGGATGCCGTTCAAGCTGCCTACAAGAGGACGCAGGAGTTGGGGAAGAAGTGATTTAGAACTTCAATTTTTTAGATTATAAGAAAGAGTGTGACTTGCGAGGACAATTTTTGTCTTTGCAGGCTCACTCTTTTTTTCTTTGTTTGATAATCAAATAAGTCCTCTCTTTAAAACTGTGGTATAATAAGTACTATGCAAACCAAACCGACTTCTGCTTATGTGCACATTCCTTTTTGTACTCAGATTTGTTATTACTGCGATTTTTCCAAGGTTTTTATTAAAAATCAGCCGGTGGATTCTTATCTGGAGCATTTGATTGAGGAGTATGATTCCTACGACATCAAAAAGCTCCGTACCCTCTATATCGGTGGTGGGACTCCGACGGCTTTATCAGCGCCTCAATTAGCTTTTTTGTTGGAAAAGCTGACGGATAAGCTTGATTTGTCATATCTAGAAGAGCTGACCATTGAAGCCAATCCTGGGGACTTGGACCAGGAGAAGATTGCTGTACTCAAAGACTCACCTGTCAATCGGGTTTCGCTGGGCGTACAGACTTTCAATGACCGCACGCTTAAACAAATTGGCCGCAGTCACTCGGAAAAGGACATCTATGAGAATATTGCCAATCTCAAAAAAGCGGGTTTTGGCAATATCTCGATTGATCTGATTTATGCCCTGCCCAAGCAGACCATGGAAGATGTGAAAATCAACGTAGCCAAGGCTATTGCCCTAGACATTCCCCACATGAGTTTGTACAGCTTGATTTTGGAAAACCATACGGTCTTCATGAATCGGATGCGGCGAGGCAAACTGCCTCTGCCCAAGGAAGATTTGGAAGCGGAGATGTTTGACTACATTATAGCTGAGCTGGAAAAGGCCGGCTTTGAGCATTATGAGATTTCAAACTTTTCCAAGCCAGGCTTTGAGAGCCGTCACAACCTCATGTACTGGGACAATGCGGAATATTATGGTATTGGAGCGGGAGCGTCTGGCTATGTCGATGGTGTTCGCTATAAAAACCACGGGCCTATTCGTCATTATCTGCAGGCGGTGGAAGCGGGCAATACCCGTGTACAGGAAGAAGTGCTGACGCTGAAAGAAAAGATGGAAGAAGAGATGTTTCTAGGACTGCGCAAGAAATCTGGCGTTTCCAAAAAATGTTTTGAGGAAAAATTCGGTATTTCCTTTGAAGGCCAGTATGGAGCTGTTGTGTCTGATCTGACTGAGCAGGGCTTGCTAGTGCCAGATAGAGATATCGTGCGCATGACCAAACAAGGCCTCTTTTTGGGCGATACGGTTGCTGAGAAATTTATATTGGAGTAAATCATGGGCTTAACTTATCAAATGAAAATGAAAATTCCTTTTGATATGGCAGATATGAATGGCCATATCAAGCTGCCGGATGTCATCTTGCTATCCTTGCAGGTATCGGGGATGCAGTCGATCGAGCTTGGCGTCAGTGACAAGGATATGCTGGAGCAGTATAACCTAGTCTGGATTATCACGGACTATGATATTGATGTGACACGTCTGCCACGATTTGAAGAAGAAATTACCATTGAAACAGAAGCTTTAACCTACAATCGGCTCTTTTGCTACCGTCGCTTCACGATTTTTGATGAAGCGGGTCAAGCCATTATCCAGATGATGGCAACCTTTGTTCTTATGGATCGGGATAGCCGCAAGGTTCGTGCCGTTGATCCGGAGATTGTAGCACCATACCAGTCTGACTTTTCCAAGAAATTACTGCGCGGTCCTAAGTATCCAGCTTTGGAGAATCCTGTCAGCAAGGACTACCATGTGCGCTTTTACGACTTGGATATGAACGGACATGTCAATAATAGCAAGTATTTGGACTGGATTTTCGAGGTTATGGGGGCAGACTTCCTTACGAAGCATATTCCTAAGAAGGTCCATCTAAAGTATGTCAAGGAAGTTCGACCAGGTGGCATGATTGCTTCTAGCTACGACCTAGAAGGTCTGCAGAGCAATCACCAGATTTCCAGTGACGGCGAAGTCAATGCCCAAGCTTTGGTTACCTGGCAAGAGTTTAAACATGAGAATGAGGAAGAGCAGAAATGACTTATAAAGGATATTTGATTGATTTAGACGGGACGATTTATAAGGGGAAGAGCAGGATTCCGGCTGGTGAAACTTTTGTACATGAGCTGCAGAAGCGCAAGATTCCCTATCTTTTCGTGACCAATAATACCACACGCACGCCAGAAGCAGTGCAGACCATGCTGGCTGAAAATTTCAATATTGAGACGCCACTAGAGACTATTTACACAGCTACTTTAGCTACCATTGACTATATGGAGGAGAAAAATCTGGGCAAGAAAGTCTACGTTATCGGAGATGTCGGACTTAAACATGCCATTGAAGAAGCTGGATATATAGAGGATACAGAAAATCCTGACTATATAGTAGTGGGCCTGGACTGGGAAGTGGATTATGAGAAGCTGACAATAGCGACTCTGGCTATTCAAAAGGGTGCTCACTTTATCGGTACCAATCCTGATCTCAATATTCCGACGGAGCGCGGTCTGCAGCCGGGAGCGGGTGCTATCAACGCCCTCTTGGAAGCAGCCACTCGTGTTCAGCCGACCTTTATCGGCAAGCCTAATGCTATTATCATGGAAAAAGCGATAGAGCATCTAGGACTGGCGCGTGAAGAAGTGGTCATGGTAGGTGATAACTATCTGACAGATATTCGAGCAGGAATTGATAATGGGATTCCGACCCTCTTAGTCACGACAGGATTTACCCTGCCAGAAGAGGTGCCTAATCTGCCGATCCAACCGACACATGTCTTGTCCAGTCTAGCGGAGTGGGACTTCGATGCGTGATAAGTTGAGATTTTCAGCCAGCGTCTTGTGCTTGCTGGCAACAGCTATTTTGTTAACCATTTATCTGGCTTGGCTCTTATACCCGATGGAGATTTCTTATTTCAACTTACCGGATAAGGTGTATTTGAAAGCTGAGACCATCCAGTATAATTTTAATATTTTGATGAATTATCTGACCAATCCTTTTAGTCAGAAGCTGGCAATGCCGGATTTTCGCTCGTCTTCAGCTGGGCTGCATCATTTTCAGGCGGTCAAGTATCTTTTTCACTTGGCGCAAGCTATTTTTCTAGTTACTTTGCCGGCTTTGATCTTCTTTGTCAAAAAAGTGGTCAAAAAGGGATTTTTAGGCCTCTACAGACGGGCTTTTCTAGTGATGAGTATCTTGCCACTTGTCTTTGCTGGACTGGCCTTTCTGATTGGCTTTAACAGTTTTTTCACACTCTTTCATCAAGTTCTCTTTGCCGGAGACAATACTTGGATGTTTGACCCGGCCAAGGATCCAGTCATTTGGATTCTACCCGAAGAATTTTTCATGCACGCCTTTATTCTTTTTGCTTTGCTTTATGAGGGAATCTTTTTGACCTTGTATTTTCTGAGCAGAAAGGGGAAAGAGAAAATTTAATATAGGAGATTTTATGTATTATATACCCGAACCTTTAAATCCTAAAAAAGATCTAGGACGATTTTCAGCGACCTGCTTTACTTATTTATGGGTTATGCTTGGTTCTGTTTTCATTTATGCATTTGTGGCTTTTTTCGTTATCATGCCTGGGCAAGGTATGGATATTCAAAAGACACAGGAAGTTCTCACTAAATTTATTGAAAAAGATGGTGGAGCCTATATTCTAGCTTCCTGTCTCGGTGTGCTTACTTTCACGGTGTCTCGAGGAAAGCAGCTCTTTAAATACGACCTTCGTCGCAAGGGGCGGAAGATGACTCCTAAAGTTTTCTTTTATATGATTTGCTTCCTTTTATTCGCCCAAATGTTTACAGCTGTTGTCAATCAGATCATGCAGGCTATCATGCAACTCTTCAATCTAGATCTTTCTAGTATGGAATCAGGAGGCGGCGGTTCTGAAACACTGACCATGCTGATTTATTCATCCTTGATGGCTCCAGTTACGGAGGAAATTATTTTCAGAGGTGCTGGATTGCGAGCGTTGGAGAAGCATGGAAAAATTTTTGCCATTCTTCTGACTGCGATTTTGTTTGGTCTTTTTCACGAAAATCTTTATCAGTTTTATTTTGCTAGTTTGATTGGTTTAGGCTTTGGCTATATCGCTTTTGAGTATTCGATTATCTGGTCTATCATTTTTCATGCTCTCAATAACTTTGTCATAGCAGAAGGTATAGCTTTTCTTTCAAAAAAAGCTCCAGAGCCTATCGTTAACATCTTTTTTTACGGTCTATTAATCGCTGGCAGCACAGTATTTCTTTTGCTTTTAATCTTGAAGTGGCCAAAATTTAAGGAATACATTGATGCCAATCGTTCGCTCCCAGGGACCTACCGACAGGCTTTTAAATCAGTCTGGTTCTGGGTTCTGGTTGTGTTTACTTTTCTTGGAACCTTTCTGCCTGTTATGGCAGCCTATATTGTATCGTTGATCAATAATAGCTAATTGTCTTTTATTTGGCAGTTATGCAATGATATGAAAGGAGTCGGACATAGTCCAGCTCTTTTTTGTTCGGTAAAAAGATAGAAAATGAAAGATTTTGATAGAAAATGCTTGACATTGAAAAATAAAGAGGTATAATAATAATCGTAAACGATTCCAAAGGAGGTACTTTATGCTGAAGTCGGAAAGAAAGCAAGTTATTCTAGAGACAGTCATAAGAGAAAAATTTGTTTCTTTAGACTATCTAGTACATGCTTTAAACACTTCAGAATCAACTATCAGAAGAGATTTGGATGAATTGGAGAGCGAGCATAAGCTGCGACGAGTTCATGGTGGAGCCGAAAGCCTTCATTTTCTGCAAGAAGAGGAGAGTAATCAGGAAAAATCTATCAAAAGCATTCAAGAAAAGACAGCTATTTCGAAAATGGCAGCAAGCTTGATTCAAGAGCATGATGTGATTTTTATTGATGCGGGGACAACCAATGAGCTTTTAGTCAATGAGCTGCATGATCCAAGAGTGACAGTTGTCACCAACTCCATTCACCATGCAACCAAGTTGGTAGAGCGCAATATCCCGACAGTCATTATCGGCGGAAAGGTCAAGCGCTCAACGGATGCCAGCATTGGCGGTGTTGCCCTAAATCAAATCGGTCAGTTGAATTTCGATAAGGCCTTTATTGGAATGAATGGCATTGATGATGGCTTCTTTACCACTCCAGATATGGAGGAAGGAGCTGTCAAAAGAGCGATTTTAGAGAATGCTAAGAAGACTTATGTCTTGGCTGATCTTTCTAAACTAGGACAGACGTCCTTTGTAAAGGTCGCTCCTCTTGCCAAAGCAAGCATTATTACTAATCAAAATGAATCTGAAGTGATTCAAGCGCTCAAAGAAAAAACGGAGGTGATTGAAGTATGATTTATACTGTCACACTAAACCCTTCCATCGACTATATTGTCCGTCTGGACAAGGTCCTTATAGGAAGCGTCAATCGGATGGACAGTGACGACAAATTCGCTGGCGGAAAAGGAATCAATGTTAGCCGAGTTCTCAAACGTCTAGGTATTGAGAATACAGCGACTGGCTTTATCGGTGGTTTTACTGGCAAGTTCATCACAGATACACTGAAAGAGGAAGGGATTTCCAGCCATTTTATAGAGGTTGAGCAGGATACTCGTATCAATGTCAAAATTAAAGCAGATGCTGAGACAGAAATTAACGGACCAGGTCCAGAAATTTCCAGTCAGAAACTAGAAGAGCTGGAGTCATTTCTTTCTTCTCTGACTTCAGAAGATACAGTAGTCTTCGCTGGCAGCAGTCCTAAAAATTTAGGAAATGTTGTCTACAAGAGGTTGATTGGTCTGACCAGAAAGACAGGAGCACAAGTCGTCTGCGACTTTGAAGGACAGACGCTGCTGGATTCTTTAGAGTTTGAACCTCTCTTAGTCAAACCTAACAATCACGAACTAGGTGATATTTTTGGAGTCAAGCTTGAAAGCTTGGATCAGATTGAGAGTTATGCCCGTCAAATCTTAAACAAGGGTGCCCAACATGTGATTATTTCCATGGCTGGCGACGGTGCCTTGCTAGTAACTCAAGATGGTGCCTACTTCGCTAAACCTATCAAGGGCAACGTGAAAAATTCTGTAGGTGCTGGCGACTCCATGGTGGCTGGATTTACCGGAGAGTTTGTCCGCTCTGGCGATGTTATTCAAGCCTTCAAATGGGGAGTGGCCTGCGGAACAGCAACCACCTTCTCAGATGATTTGGCAACAGCTGAGTACATAAAAGAAATCTATGAAAAAGTAGAGGTAGAAAAAATATGAAAATTCAAGACTTACTAAGAAAAGATGTCATGTTGCTAGACTTGCAGGCAACAGAGAAAAAAGCCGTTATCGAAGAAATGACTCAAAGCCTAGTTGATCATGGCTATGTGACGGACTTTGAGACTTTCAAAGAAGGGATTTTGGCTCGTGAAGCCTTGACTTCTACAGGCTTGGGTGACGGAATTGCTATGCCCCACAGCAAAAATAGCGCAGTGAAAGAAGCAACGGTTCTTTTTGCCAAGTCAAATAAAGGCGTAGATTATGAAAGTTTGGATGGCCAGCCAACTGACCTTTTCTTCATGATTGCAGCTCCAGAAGGTGCTAACGATACTCACTTGGCTGCCTTAGCTGAATTGTCTCAATACCTGATGAAGGATGGTTTTGCGGATAAATTGCGCCAAGTGACTTCGCCTGATCAGGTGATTGAGCTCTTTAACCAAGCTTCGGAAAAAGCAGAAGAGCCTGCTGTCGTTGAACCTGCCAATGAAGGCGGAGACTTCCTTGTAGCTGTAACAGCATGTACAACAGGGATTGCGCATACCTACATGGCTCAAGAGGCCTTGCAGAAGGTCGCTGCTGAAATGGGTGTTGGTATCAAGGTTGAAACTAACGGTGCCAGCGGTGTCGGAAATAAACTTACAGCAGAAGATATTAAAAATGCAAAAGCTGTTATCATCGCGGCAGATAAGGCAGTAGAGATGAATCGCTTCGACGGCAAGCCGTTGATCAATCGTCCAGTTGCAGATGGTATTCGTAAGACAGAAGAACTCATCAATCTGGCTCTTTCTGGAAATGCTGAGATTTACAAGGCTGCCAATGGTGGCGGTACGACAGAGTCTAGTAATGAAAAGCTTAGCCTGGGTGGTGCTTTCTACAAGCACTTGATGAGCGGTGTTTCCCAAATGTTGCCATTCGTTATTGGTGGCGGTATTATGATTGCCATTGCATTCTTGCTGGATCAGATTTTGGGTGTGCCAAAAGATCAGCTTTCTAATCTAGGAAGTTACCATGAGATTGCAGCTCAGTTTAAAGCAATTGGTGGAGCAGCCTTTGGCTTCATGTTGCCAGTATTAGCTGGTTATATCGCATACTCAATCGCTGAAAAGCCAGGTCTGGTTTCTGGTTTCGTAGCTGGCGCAATTGCGAGCAGCGGTGCATCATTTGGCGGTGTTGCCTATGCTGAAGGCGGTCAGAAAACTCTTGATTTAGTTGGTGTATCATCAGGTTTCCTTGGTGCTTTGGTAGGAGGATTCTTAGCCGGTGGTGTTATCTTACTTCTTCGCAAGCTTCTTGCAGGTCTGCCTCGCTCACTTGAAGGTATCCGTTCAATCTTGCTCTTGCCTCTTCTGGGTGTTCTTGTGACTGGATTTGTGATGTTGGCGGTGAATATTCCAATGTCAGCAATCAATACAGCCCTGAACGATTTCTTGGCAAGTCTGAGCGGAAGCTCTGCGGTCCTCCTCGGTCTCTTAGTCGGTGGTATGATGGCTGTCGATATGGGTGGGCCGGTTAATAAGGCTGCTTACGTATTTGGTACTAGTACACTGGCAAGCACTGTTTCAACTGGTGGTTCACCTGTTATGGCAGCAGTTATGGCAGCTGGTATGGTTCCGCCTTTGGCAGTATTTATTGCAACTCTTTTGTTCAAACATAAATTTACTGAAGAAGAACGTGATTCAGGTTTGACAAACATCGTTATGGGACTATCTTTCATCACAGAAGGAGCGATTCCTTTTGGAGCTGCTGACCCAGCCCGTGCTATTCCAAGCTTTATCGTAGGTTCAGCTCTAACAGGTGCTCTTGTAGGATTGTCAGGTATCAAGCTCATGGCTCCTCACGGAGGAATCTTCGTTATCGGTTTGACAAACAATCCAATCCTTTACTTGGTATATGTATTGATTGGTGCAGTAGTCAGCGGTATTATCTTTGGTTACCTGCGCAAACCACTTAAAAAATAATATTTAAAGAATCTCGCTTGTCAGTGAGATTCTTTTTTGTGTTTTCTGGCCTGTAAATTTTAGCATGGAAACTTCGCTCGATATATGGTATAATGGGCCTATCGCATATTTTTAGGAGAATAAAAATGAATATACAGCGCGAAAAAGAATTTGTTAGTCAGTACCATTTTGACGCCCGAAATTTTGAATGGGAAAAAGAAAATGGCACACCTGAAACCAAGGTTGATGTGAATTTCCAATTGGTCAAAAGAGACGTCGAAGCCCACACAACTTCATTGATTGTGATTTTGACTTTTATGATTGTTTTTGAGAATTTTGTTATTAGCGGAACTATTTCGCAAGCCAACCACATTCACGGTCGTCTTATTGAGGAACCGAGTGAATTTGACCACGATGAAGTAGAAGAGCTGGCTCGGCCTTGCCTGACCATGCTCAACCGCTTGACTTATGAAGTGACAGAAATTGCTCTAGATTTGCCAGGCATTAATTTGGAGTTTTAATCATGAAGTTAGCGGTTATCACAGATTCATCGGCCTATCTGCCGGCTTCGCTGCTGGAGAATGAAAATCTTTTCGTCTTGGATATTCCAGTCGTGATTGCTGGTGAGACTTATGTCGAAGGCAGAAATTTAACAGCCAGTGAATTTTATGAAAAAATGGCTCAGTCAAATGAACTGCCTAAGACCAGTCAGCCTAGCATTGCTGAGTTAGAAGAGATTCTCACCATTCTAGACGGCAAAGACTATACCCATGTTCTGGGGCTCTTTCTATCTAGCGGAATTTCTGGTTTTTATCAAAATATTCAGTATCTGAAAGATGAATTTCATGGTTTACAAATTGCCTTTCCGGATTCCAAGATTACCAGCGCTCCGCTTGGTATCATGGTCCAATCTGCTCTAGAGTGGGCAGAAGAAGGGCTAGATTTTGAAACAATTTTAGCTAATGTTCAAAAGCAGATTGATGGCACCAGCGCCTTTATCATGGTCGATGACTTGAACCACTTGGTCAAAGGAGGACGCCTGTCTAACGGTGCAGCTATTCTGGGAAATCTGCTCAGTATCAAACCTATTCTGTATTTTAATGAACATGGCGTGATAGAGGTTTTTGAAAAGATTCGGACGGAGAAGAAAGCTACCAAGCGTATGTTGGAACTTGTCCAAGAAAGAACAGCGGGCGGTGTTTATCAGATTATGGTTATCCATGGCAATGCGCCAAAAAAAGCAGCCGAGCTTCAGAAAAATCTGCTAGACAGCGGTATTGCTAGTGAAGTTCCTATCGCAACCTTTGGCAGTGTCATTGGAACGCATCTAGGCAAGGGGAGCGTTGCACTTGCTTATATTCCTGTGATTTGATTGTCTGAGTGCCTGAGCTTGTCTCTGTAAGGAGGAGAAACATGAGTATCAAAGTTATTATTGCTGGTTTTAAAGGGAAAATGGGCCAAGCAGCCTATAAAATGGTAACAGAAGATTCTGAACTAGAATTAGTTGGACTGCTGGATCCCTTTACGGATGAAAAAGAAGTGGCTGGTGTTCCTGTTTTCAATGCTAAGGAAGAATTGGCTGGACTGGAAGCCCATGTCTGGGTTGATTTTACAACCCCAAAAGTAGCTTATGCCAATACTCGCTTCGCCCTAGAACAGGGATTTTGCCCAGTGGTCGGAACGACAGGTTTTACTCCTGAGCAGTTGGAAGAGTTAATCAAACTGTCTAGAGAAAAGGAGCTGGGCGGATTGATTGCTCCGAACTTTGCTTTGGGAGCTGTTTTGCTGATGCAGTTTGCAGCTCAGGCAGCTAAGTATTTCCCAAATGTAGAAATTATCGAACTGCACCATGACCAGAAAAAGGATGCACCGAGCGGGACAGCTATCAAGACAGCCGAGCTCATAAGCCAAGTCAGACCAAGCAAGCAGCAGGGAGCTGCTGATGAGGAAGAGTCTATAGTTGGCGCCCGCGGAGCTGATTTCGATGGCATGCGTATCCATTCGGTTCGCTTGCCAGGTCTGGTTGCCCATCAAGAAGTAATCTTTGGCAGCCAGGGAGAGGGATTGACCCTGCGGCATGATTCCTATGATCGCGCTTCCTTTATGACAGGAGTTAATCTTGCCATTAAAGAAGTTGTCAAACGCTCAGAATTAGTCTATGGATTGGAACATTTACTATGAGATTAGAAACTCTGCCTTCTGAATTTCAGGAGGCTTTGCCAGTATTAGAGAAGATAAAAGCGGCTGGCTTTGAAGCTTATTTCGTTGGGGGCTCTGTTCGAGATGCCCTTTTGCAGAGACCTATTCACGATGTGGATATCGCTAGCTCCAGCTATCCTGAGGAAACCAAGCGTATCTTTGACCGTACGGTTGATGTGGGGATTGAGCATGGAACCGTCTTGGTTCTGGAAAATAACCGTGAATATGAAGTGACGACTTTCCGGACCGAGGATGTTTATGTGGACTACCGCAGGCCCAGCAAGGTTTCTTTTGTGCGCTCGTTGGAAGAAGATCTCAAGCGGCGCGATTTCACCATCAATGCTCTAGCTTTGGATGAAAACGGTCAAGTCATCGATCTTTTCCAAGGCTTGGATGACTTGGAAAATCAGATTTTGCGGGCAGTTGGGACGGCTGCTGAGCGTTTTAATGAAGATGCTCTACGCATCATGCGGGGCTTTCGTTTTCAAGCTGCCTTGGATTTTGACCTAGAGCAAGATACTTTTGCAGCTATCAAGGATTGTGCTCCCTTGCTGGAAAAGATTTCAGTCGAACGAATTTTTATCGAGTTTGACAAGCTCTTGCTGGCTCCATTTTGGCGCAAGGGCTTAGAAGCACTTTTAACAAGCGGTGCCATAGAATTTTTGCCAGATTTGAAGGGGAGCAGAGCTAAGTTAGAACGGCTCTTTGACTTGGCTTCAGATTTTCGCTTTTCAGCATCTGAACAGGCTTGGGCAGCCCTTTTACTGGCTTTAGATGTGCAAAATGTCAAAGGTTTTCTGAAAAAATGGAAGACTTCTCGTGAATTTGCCAAGAAAGCAGAAGACTTGGTTGAGATTGCGGCCATCCGCTCAGAACGAGACTTGACCAAGCGCGACTGCTATGACTATGATATTGACTTATTGCTACAAGCAGAAGAACTGCGGCAGGCGCAAGGTTTACCAGTGGATTTCTCTGCGATTCAGAATCTTGATGCCAGTCTAACTATTCATAACAAACAGGAAATGGTGGTTAATGGTGGTATGCTGATGCAGGAGTTCGGCTTTGAGCCTGGACCAAAACTGGGTCAAATTCTGAAAGAGTTGGAACACGCTATTGTAGACGGCTGCTTACCTAATGACTTAGAGGTCATTTACGCCTATATCAAGGAGAAAAAATGAGCGATTTTATCGTTGACAAGCTAACCAAATCAGTAGGAGATAAGACTGTTTTTCGGGATATTTCCTTTATCATTCATGACCTAGACCGGATTGGTCTGATTGGTGTCAATGGAACAGGAAAGACAACGCTGCTGGACGTGTTGTCGGGCAAGTCGGGCTTTGACGGAGATGTCAGCCCTTTTTCTGCTAAGACAGGCTATAAGATTGCTTATTTGACTCAGGAGCCTGATTTTGATGAGGAGCAGACGGTGCTTGATACTGTTTTGTCCAGTGATTTACGGGAAATGCAGTTGATTCGAGAATATGAGCTGCTCCTGACGGCTTATGATGAAAGTCAACAGTCTAGGCTAGAAGCGGTTATGACCGAGATGGACTCGCTCCATGCTTGGGAAATCGAAAGCCAGGTCAAGACGGTTCTGTCCAAGCTTGGTCTGACTAATCTGTCACTTAAGGTTGGTCAGTTATCAGGAGGTCTTCGTCGCCGAGTTCAGCTGGCTCAGGTTCTCTTAGGTGATGCCGATTTGCTCTTGCTGGACGAGCCGACCAACCACCTAGATATTGATACCATTGAATGGCTGACGCATTTCTTGAAAAATTCAAAGAAGACCGTGCTTTTTATCACCCATGATCGCTATTTCTTGGATAATATTTCGACACGGATTTTTGAGCTGGATGGCGGTCGCTTGATTGAATACCAGGGAAACTATCAAGACTATGTCCGTCTTAAGGCAGAGCAGGATGAGCGGGATGCGGCCTTGCTTCATAAGAAGCAGCAGTTATACAAGCAGGAGCTTTCTTGGATGCGACGGCAGCCTCAGGCTCGGGCAACCAAGCAACAGGCTCGTATCAATCGTTTCCATGACCTCAAGAAAGATTTGGCAGGCCAGACGACTGAGAGCAATCTAGAAATGAATTTTGAAACCAGCCGTATTGGTAAGAAGGTTATCGAGTTTCAAAACGTAGACTTTGCTTATGACCAGAAGCCTATTCTCTCTCAGTTTAGCCTTTTAATCCAGAACAAGGACCGCATTGGGATTGTTGGAGATAACGGTGTCGGCAAGTCAACCTTGCTCAATCTGATTGCTGGTAAACTTCAGCCTCAGGCTGGTCAGCTCATTATCGGAGAGACAGTCCGAGTGGCCTATTTCTCTCAGCAGATTGAGGGCTTGGATGAGTCTAAGCGGGTCATTAATTACCTGCAAGAAGTGGCTGAGGAGGTCAAGATAGGCAGTGGAACGACTTCCATTGCAGAACTCTTGGAGCAGTTTCTTTTTCCTCGTTCTACTCATGGAACTTTAATCGAAAAGCTTTCTGGTGGAGAGAAAAAGCGCCTTTATCTGCTCAAGCTTCTTTTGGAAAAGCCGAATGTCTTGCTTCTTGACGAGCCGACCAATGATTTGGATATTGCAACTCTGACGGTACTGGAAAACTTTTTGCAAGGCTTTGCCGGCCCAGTCATTACAGTCAGCCATGACCGTTATTTCCTAGACAAGGTAGCCAGCAAGATTTTGAATTTTGAGGATGGAGTGATCAGAGAATTTTTCGGAAATTACACCGATTACCTGGATGAAAAAGCCTTTCTGGCAGAAAGCTCTGCTATTTCCCAAAAGGTGGAAAAGGAAAAATCGGCCAAAGTGCGCGAGGAGAAAAAGCGTATGAGCTACTTTGAAAAGCAGGAGTGGGAGTCCATTGAGGCCGATATCGAGGCGCTTGAGGAGCGGATTTCTGAGATTGAAGCGGCTATGCAGGAGAATGGATCTGACTTTACTCGCCTGTCTCAACTTCAGCAAGAACTGGATGAGCAGAACGAGAAATTGCTGGAAAAATACGAGCGCTATGAATACCTAAGTGGGTTAGATGGATGAAAGAAGTAGTGTTTAGACAGAGCTGGTTGAAGATATTCATCTTAGCTATATCGGCGAGCGCTCTTGCTGTCTTTATGACTGCAGTTCTTGTATTACCATCTAAAAATGGATACCTATTATTCGACTCCAATATTTCTGTGATTGAAAAAATGTTTTTAGTGATAGGTACAATTGTTTTTGATTTTCTCTCTATTTTGGTATGGATTTGTTTGTTTAGGGATAAACGTTTTCTTCGTCTAACGGAACAGGGCTTTTACTTTAAACCCCTTCTTTTTAGAGAAGTTTCGTTTTATAGTTGGGAAGAAATCCAGAGAATAGACTATAGAATTGAACGTATTCGACATTATGCAAAATATCAATTATTCAATAAGAGTCATATTTTGACGATTTGTTTTCATTCAGTGGATCCTGCAGTTTTGAAGAGAAGTAGGCTTGCTTCTAGAAAGAGCAAAAGATATAAGTTTGGTATTCCTGAACCGTTAGAAATTACTCTTATGTTATTGAAAAAAGAGAAACCAAAATATATTTATGAAACGATGATGGATTACCATAATCAATGGCGAGCAAATCAGAAGGATATTTAAAGTGAAGATATAGTCCGAACAGTTTCATAAACTTTAAATCTAAAACCTTTAGAGATGGAACGGAGGCATCTATGAAACTAAGATTGGAAAATACCAACTCGAAGAAGACACAAGAACTGGGAAATTTAATCAGATCCTACAATCGCTCTAAAAGAGAGTTCTCCAAAAGTGAGCCTCTTAACATCTATGTAGAAGACGAACAAGGAAATCTGCTGGCTGGTATGGCGGCCGAAACTTTTGGTAATTGGCTGGAGATTGAATATTTGTATGTGAGTGAGGATTTACGAGGGCAAGGCATAGGCTCAAAAATACTTTGTAGGGCTGAACAAGAAGCCAGAGAAAGAAAATGCAAATATTCATTTGTGGATACGTATCGGTTTCAAGCCCCAGATTTTTATAAACAGCACGGCTATACAGAAGTGTTCGCGTTGAAAGAATACCCCTATACTGGTGAAAGATATTATTTTACAAAAGAGTTGTGAGTTAGGATGAGTAAATATAGAAAAGATTATTGGTGAAAAATAGTGCAAGAAAGAATAATAAAAAGAAGTTCGAAAAAATACTTTTTTGGGCAATTCTTAATAGTTTATTTTCTATTTTTTTGTCTTATTTTTTTGTATGTTTTATCGTTTTGGAAAATCGACTGACATATTTTTATTCTTACATTTTATTAGTATTACTTTTGATTTTATATCTAATTTTGTTCGCTTCTTGGAGTCTTCTTTTTGCTGACAAAGAGTTCATTAGACTAACGGTGAACGGTTTCTATTATAAGCCTTCTCTAGTGGCTGATAGAGAATTTTTTTCATGGAAAGATGTGTCAGAGATAAATTTTCGTATAATACGAAACAGGTTTACAACTTCTTACAGAATTGAAATAAATTTTAATGACGTCGAGGGACTTTGTAAAACTTCAGCTATTGTACGTAAAAATAAGAAGCGCGTCTTTAAAAATCAAGTTGATTTAATTATCCCGTTGATTTTTCTTGAAGAAACGTTTCTGGAACGTATATATGATTCAATGAAGTATTATGAAAGAGAGTGGAGGATAGAATCTAACCATAAGCCATTGGTTAAGAAAAAGAAATTACTAGTACAAGAAAGTAAAGGATAAAAGTGGCTAAGAGAATTAGCAAAGTTAGATTTTTGTTGATTTTCACTTTTCTTTATGCAAACCTTTTCCTTACTGAAAAAATCTGATATAATGATGATAAATAAAACACAGAGGAGAACATCATGTCGAAAAAAATAATCGGAATTGACCTTGGTGGAACATCTATTAAGTTTGCTATTTTGACCTCAGAGGGTGAAATTCAGGAAAAATGGTCCATTAAAACCAATGTTTTGGACGAAGGTAGCCACATCGTAGAGGATATGATTGAGTCAATCCTGCATCGTTTGGACTTGCTTCAGCTTTCAGCAGAGGATTTTATCGGGATTGGAATGGGTTCGCCAGGAGTTGTTGACCGAGAAAAGGGCACTGTTATTGGTGCTTACAACCTTAATTGGAAGACGCTTCAGCCAGTCAAGGATAAGATTGAAAAAGCGACTGGGATTCCTTTCTATATTGACAACGATGCTAACGTTGCTGCTTTGGGCGAACGTTGGATGGGTGCTGGAGAGAACCAGCCTGATGTAGTCTTTATGACACTGGGTACAGGTGTTGGCGGAGGAATTGTTGCAGAAGGCAAGCTCTTGCACGGACTTGCTGGAGCAGCAGGAGAGTTGGGCCACATCACTGTTGACTTCGATCAGCCGATTCAATGTACCTGTGGCAAGAAAGGCTGCCTAGAGACTGTTGCATCTGCGACTGGTATTGTTAATTTGACTCGTCGCTATGCTGATGAGTATGCTGGTGATGCTGAGCTGAAAAAACTGATTGACAATGGTGAAGATGTCAATGCAAAGGTTGTCTTCGACTTGGCGAAAGAGGGCGATGAGCTGGCTCTGATTGTCTATCGCAATTTCGCGCGCTATCTAGGTATTGCCTGTGCCAATATCGGCTCTATTCTCAACCCATCTACAATCGTTATTGGTGGTGGCGTATCAGCTGCGGGTGACTTCTTACTTGATGGTGTGCGCAAGGTTTATGAAGGGAATAGCTTCCCGCAGGTTCGTACTTCAACCAAGTTGGCCTTGGCTACTCTTGGAAATGATGCTGGCGTTATCGGGGCAGCTTCATTGGTATTACAATAATTCTACAAGTATGCTTCATTTGTTCTCCTGCAGAAAGGTCTGTAGGAGAATTTTTATAGAAAATTTGCTATACTAGAAAAAGCTCACTGAACGAAGGAGAAATCATGACGCTAGCAGATACGATTTTCAAAGAGAATATTAAAAAAATTATGGAGCAGGGTGTTTTTTCTGAAAATGCCCGTCCGCGCTACAAAGATGGAAATGTGGCTAACTCCAAATATATCACTGGTTCTTTTGCGGAATACGATTTGAGCAAGGGCGAGTTTCCAATCACAACTCTGCGTCCTATTGCCATCAAGTCTGCTATCAAGGAAGTTCTTTGGATCTATCAAGACCAGTCTAATAGCTTGGAATTGCTCAACGACAAGTATAATGTTCACTATTGGAATGACTGGGAAGTTGGCGATACAGGTACCATTGGCCAGCGCTACGGAGCTGTTGTCAAGAAGCACAATATTATCAATAAAATTCTCCAACAGTTGGAAGCCAATCCTTGGAACCGTCGCAATATCATCTCTCTCTGGGATTATGAAGCTTTTGAAGAGAGTGACGGCCTGCTTCCATGCGCTTTTCAAACCATGTTTGACGTTCGGCGTGTAGATGGAGACATTTATCTGGATGCGACTCTGACTCAGCGCTCAAATGATATGTTAGTTGCTCACCACATCAATGCTATGCAGTATGTGGCTCTGCAGATGATGATTGCCAAGCATTTCGGCTGGAAGGTCGGCAAGTTCTTTTACTTTATCAATAACTTGCACATCTATGACAATCAGTTCGAGCAGGCGGAGGAGCTATTGCGTCGGGAACCTAGCGACTGTTACCCTAGGCTCGTGTTAAATGTGCCGGATGGAACCAATTTCTTTGATATCAAAGCAGAAGATTTTGACTTGCTGGACTATAATCCCGTTAAACCTCAGCTGAAGTTCGATTTGGCTATTTAACGATTTTGATAAGTGTATGCGAAAACTGCCAACCTCTGCAAAAGTTCTGCTTGAATCATACTTTAAACATGCCTTTTTACAGCAAATTTGATAGAATAGAGTTACTAATACAAAGGATAAAAGGATGACAAAGAAGATTATTGCCATTTGGGCTCAGGCAGAGGATGGTCTGATTGGAAAAGACAAGGTCATGCCCTGGCATCTCCCGGCAGAATTGCAGCATTTTAAGGCAACGACGACTGGACATGCTATTTTGATGGGGCGTGTGACCTTTGATGGTTTGCAGCGTCGCGTTTTACCAAATCGAATCAGTCTGATTTTGAGCAAGGACAAGAACTATCAATTTGACAATGAAAATGTCTTACTGTTCAGCAATGTGGAAGATGTCTTGGATTGGTACCACAGTCAGGATAGAAACTTGTATATTATCGGCGGAGCGCAGATTATCAGGGCTTTTGAGCCGTATTTGGAAGAATTGATTCAGACTCAGATTGCTGCTAAGCTTGAAGGAGATACCTATTTCCCTGAGACATTTGACTGGGCTCCTTATCAAGAAGTTAGCAGTGAATTTCATGCCAAAGATGAAAAGAATCCTTATGATTTCACTATAAAAAGATACCAAAGGAAGGACTCGTAAGAATGGAACGTAGTATTTTTGGTTTTTTTACGGCCTTTTTATGTGTCATTTGCCTTATTTGTGCCGTTCAAACCTTTCGGAAAAAGCGGTTTGGACTGGCGGCTTTATTTTTGTTGAATGCTTTTACAAATCTTGTAAATTCCATTCATGCTTTTTATATGACACTTTTTTAACATGTACGAAAGAAAATAAATAGATTTAGAATTTTAGAATTGGAGTAAACAATGCCTACAAGTCGTAATGATGATATGATGGTTTTTTGTTCTTTCTGTGGGAAGAACCAAGATGAGGTGCAGAAGATTATCGCTGGTAACAATGCCTTTATCTGTAATGAATGTGTGGAACTGGCGCAGGAAATCATCCGTGAAGAGCTAGCTGAGGAAGTGCTGGCAGATTTGTCTGAGGTGCCAAAACCTCAGGAGCTGCTGAATATCTTGAACCACTATGTTATCGGGCAAGACCGAGCTAAGCGTGCCTTAGCGGTAGCGGTCTATAATCACTACAAGCGTATTAACTATCACGACAGCCGTGAAGAAGAAGATGTGGAACTGCAAAAGTCAAATATTTTGATGATTGGTCCGACCGGGTCAGGTAAGACCTTCCTGGCGCAGACTCTGGCTCGCAGCCTCAATGTGCCTTTCGCCATTGCGGACGCAACAGCTTTGACTGAAGCTGGTTATGTCGGTGAAGATGTGGAAAATATCCTCCTCAAGCTTTTGCAGGCTGCTGACTTTAATATTGAGCGTGCAGAACGCGGCATTATCTATGTCGATGAGATTGATAAAATTGCCAAGAAAGGTGAGAATGTCTCAATTACTCGTGATGTTTCGGGTGAAGGAGTTCAGCAAGCTCTCTTGAAGATTATCGAAGGAACAGTAGCTAGTGTACCGCCGCAAGGTGGACGCAAGCATCCGCAGCAGGAAATGATTCAGGTTGATACCAAGAATATTCTCTTCATTGTTGGCGGTGCTTTTGACGGTATCGAAGAAATCGTCAAACAGCGTCTGGGTGAGAAAATCATTGGTTTCGGTCAGAATAACCGGGCGATTGACGAAGATGGGTCCTATATGCAGGAAATTATCTCAGAAGACGTTCAAAAGTTTGGAATTATCCCTGAGTTGATTGGTCGTTTGCCTGTTTTTGCTGCTCTGGAGCAACTGACAGTTGATGATTTGGTTCGGATTTTGAAAGAGCCTAGAAACGCCCTTATTAAGCAGTATCAGGCGCTTCTATCTTATGATGATGTTAAGCTTGAATTTGACGAAGATGCTTTGCAGGAGATTGCCAATAAAGCGATTGAACGTAAAACCGGTGCACGCGGTCTTAGATCAATCATCGAAGAAACTATGATGGATGTCATGTTTGAAGTTCCAAGTCAGGAAAATGTCAAACTTGTCCGCATTACCAAAGAAGCAGTAGATGGAACAGACAAGCCTATTCTAGAGACTGCCTAACGAGGTACCTATGGAAATCAACACACACAATGCTGAGATTTTGCTGAGTGCAGCAAATAAATCGCACTACCCTCAAGATGATATTCCAGAGATTGCCTTAGCTGGCCGATCAAATGTCGGAAAGTCCAGCTTCATCAATACACTTCTCAATCGCAAAAATTTAGCGCGAACGTCAGGAAAACCTGGAAAAACGCAGCTGCTAAACTTTTTCAACATTGATGACAAGCTGCGTTTTGTCGATGTGCCAGGTTATGGCTATGCCCGTGTTTCCAAAAAAGAACGTGAAAAATGGGGCCGGATGATTGAGGAGTATCTGACCAATCGTGAAAATCTCAGAGCGGTTGTCAGCCTTGTCGATCTTCGGCACGATCCTAGTGCAGATGATGTGCAGATGTATGAATTTCTGAAATATTATGACATTCCAGTCATTTTAGTTGCAACCAAAGCTGATAAAGTTCCTCGCGGAAAATGGAATAAGCACGAGTCAGCTACTAAGAAAAAGCTGGACTTTGACAAAAATGATGATTTCATTCTTTTTTCCTCTGTCACCAAGGATGGCTTAGATGCTGCTTGGGACGCGATTTTGTCAAAAATTTAATAATACGAATTAAAACCAACTCTTTCTCTAGTTGGTTTTTTTGAAATAAAACGAAAAATGTCATATACTTGTAAATTATCAATAGTGTTTTTTTAATCTTTAGTATGTTACAATGGTATCATTAACATCTTATTCAGGAGAAGTGCTGTGAAAAAGAGAATTTCAAAAAAAGGTAAGAGAATCCTTTCAGCTTTATTCATCATGACAACAACGATTGCTGTTGGTTTCATCTTGGCAAAGCATATTAATCCTGCTAGTGCCAATAATAGCGACCAGCAGCCTATGAATCAGACAGACTATTTCATTTCACAAATCGGTGAGCCAGCGCGTCAGTTGGGACAGGATAATGATCTTTATGCCTCTGTTATGATTGCACAGGCCATTTTGGAAAGTGGTTCAGGACAGTCTGGTCTGTCTGGTGAACCTCATTATAACCTTTTCGGTATCAAAGGTCACTATGACGGTCAGTCTGCTAATATGGAGACTTGGGAAGATGATGGAGAGGGAAATGCTTATACCATCAACGATAGCTTCCGTTCATATCCTAGCTATGTAGAGTCTCTGCAAGACTATGTTGCGGTTCTCAAACAGGGGCATTTTGCAGGCGCATGGAAGAGTAATGCACCAACCTATCAGGATGCAACAGCCGCCCTGACTGGTGTCTATGCGACAGATACTAGCTATAATGCTAAATTGAATTATATTATTGAAAAATACGATCTGACTCGCTTTGATTCACCACTCTATGAGTCTGGTGCTGGCTATATCGTTTACAATCCTTATCGTCAGCAATACACTACTCAAGATATCTTGGACGTCGATACTGCTTGGGCGAATAGATTTTAATAAAGACAACAAAAAAGAGGGAGACCTCTTTTTATGTTTAATCGTAGATTTTAGGAGTATTTCATGGGAAAATTTAAAGATTTGCTTGACAAGCAAGAAATTATTATTTTAGATGGAGCCTTAGGTACAGAGTTGGAAAGCCGTGGTTATGATGTATCTGGTAAGCTTTGGTCCGCTCAATACCTATTAGACCAGCCTCAGATTATTCAAAATGTGCATGAAAGCTATGTGAGAGCTGGCAGTGACATCATCACTACGTCCAGTTATCAGGCTAGTATTCCAGCATTTATAGAGACAGGACTAACTCCTGAAAAGGGTTATGATCTTTTAAAAGAGACCGTCTTCTTAGCACAAAAGGCAATCGAAAATGTCTGGCAAGCATTATCTCCGGAAGAGCAAAAGCAGCGGCCCTATCCTCTGGTTGCAGGCTCAGTAGGGCCTTATGCTGCTTATTTAGCTGATGGTTCCGAGTATACGGGAAACTACCAGCTGAGTGAAGAAGAGTTTCGAGATTTTCACCGTCCGCGTATCCAAGCTTTGTTAGAAGCAGGCTGTGATTTATTGGCTATTGAAACCATTCCAAATGGATCAGAAGTAGTAGCAATCCTCCGACTTTTAGCTGAGGAATTTCCGCAGGCTGAGGCTTATTTGTCCTTTGTTGCCCAGTCGGAGAATGCTATATCAGATGGCACTAAGATTCAGGAATTAGGAAACTTGGCTCAAGAAAGCCCACAAGTCCTGGCAGTTGGTTTTAACTGTACAGCTCCACATTTAATTGCTCCATTATTAGATAGGCTTGGACAAGTGTGCAACAAACCTTTTCTGACCTATCCAAATTCTGGCGAAACTTATAATGGCTTGACCAAGACTTGGCATGACGATCCAGAGCGGGAGCGGAGCTTGCTGGAAAATAGCAAACTTTGGCAAAATCAAGGAGTGCAGCTTTTTGGTGGTTGCTGTCGAACACGGCCAGAAGATATTGCTCAGTTAGCCAAAGGATTAAAGGGTTGAAAATAAATTTTCAATCCTTTTTTAGAAAATTCAAAAAGGTTCTCGAAAACGCTATCAAAAGCAAGAACTTTGTGATATACTATACATAGTTTAAATTAATAGGAGAAATTTTTATGCCTGAATCGACATTTATCCCTAAAATTGAAGCAGCTTGCCACAAGAAAGAAGCTTTGTTTGATACAAGCAAGGCCAAGTACGCTGTTCGTTCCATCTTTGCTGGAGCTTTCCTAACCTTTAGTACTGGTGCTGGAGCTATTGCGGCTGATTTGACGAATAAGATCGTTCCAGGAACTGGGCGTTTTCTCTTTCCTTTCATCTTTGCTTGGGGATTGGCTTACATTGTCTTTCTAAATGCAGAGTTGGTGACTTCCAATATGATGTTTCTGACTGCTGGTACCTTTTTGAAGAAGATTGACTGGAAAAAGGCTTTGATGATTTTGCTTTATTGTACCTTTTTCAATCTGATTGGAGCTTTGATTGCCGGCTGGCTCTTTGCTAACTCGGCTGCTTACGCAGGGCTTAGCAAAGATAGTTTCATTTCTGGTGTTGTACAGATGAAGCTTGCTCGATCTAATGAGCTGATTCTGCTCGAGGGAGTGTTAGCCAATATCTTTGTTAATATTGCTATTCTTTCCTTTGTTTTGGTCAAGGATAGTACAGCTAAGCTCTTCTTAGTTATATCAGCCATTTATATGTTTGTATTCCTGACTAACGAACACTTGGCAGCCAACTTTGCTTCCTTTGCTATCGTGAAATTTAGCTCAGCAGCAGCGGAAGTGCAAAATTTTGGTATTGGAAATATCCTACGCCACTGGGGCGTAACCTTTATCGGTAATCTCATCGGTGGTGGCCTACTCATAGGTTTGCCATACGCTTGGTTTAATAAAAAGGAAGAAAATTACGTGGATTAAAATGCAGCCTTAGGGCTGTATTTTTTTGAAAAAACATTTAAATTTCACACTTTAAAGGTCTAATTCAAACAAAGAAGTCAATTCCATTCAGTTCTCTAGTACGATCTTTGACTAACTTTCTAGTCTCTTTTTAATGTTCATTGACTTTCAATCTCTAATATCTAAGCAAAACAGTTGACAGATTTATCGAAGTTTGTTAAATTAATTTGGTATATTATGTAATCAAAAGGAGATGTTATGAATAAGATCACTATTCAGTCACCAGATGGAAGCAAAGTTAAAACCTTGTCACCATCCTACTCTATTACAACGTTACTATTTAGTTTTTTTGTCCCGCTTTTTCGAAAGGACTGGAAATACTTTGGTATTATTTTAGGTTCTTTCTGCGCTTTGCTTGTTATTGCTGTGCTTTTCATTCCAGAAGATTTGTTAAAGCCAATTGGAACAGCCTTTAATTTCTTTTGGACTTTTTTCTATAATCGTTTTTGGATAAAAGATCGTGTTTTCAATGACGGATGGCTGCCTGCCGATGAAGAAAGCAGAAATCTGCTTAAGAAGACTTTTCCTAATATGTCATAAAACTACTGAAATAAATTTTTTCTATGATAAACAAAGTTAAATACACAAGAGGGGGGATGCGATATAAAAGGAGATAAAGAATTGAGTTTAGGAGGAACTGAGGGAAGTGGGAAAAAGATTTGAGTTTTCGCCGCTTAGAGCTAGAATTTTGATGATGATTGGTCCAGTAATAAGTGCTATCTTCTTTGGTTTATATTCGTGTAGTTTTATTTATTATACATTAAAAGAAGGATTATCATTTTGGCTAGATATGATTCGTGATAATTTTATGTTTATTCTTTTCTTTATTTGGATCCATATGAGTTTAGTCGAGTCTATCTATAGAATGATAAAAAATAATCTTCTGTTAAACAGCAATATTCAGGAATTGAGAGGTTGTTACCCTGAGCTTGAAGATAGCTGGGACTATCTCAACGATGCGGACTACCTTGACAAAGATTTGCAAGTTTTGGTTTATGGCGATCATCTCATTTGTTACAGGACATTTGATATTGCCTACCTACCAGAATGTTCTAAGATAGGTGCATTTATGAAGGCGTCTGTTTTTCGTCTTTCCCGTTTTCGTGAGGTAAGACGAGTTCATTTTTCTGCATGGTACCTTGATGGCAGTGAATCTGAACTCCGGACAGATGAGTTGCGAAAGTTTATTGGAATGAATCAGAAAGCTCATAAAGACGCCTTATTTGATTATATAAGAGAGAACTTTGATTATATTGAACTCGAAACATACGACTAAGGGAAAGAAGTAGATATTAGTCAAGTAAGAGATTTGCAGAAAATAATGACTAATTTTTAAAAGATTGTATAAAAAGCTTGCAATCTTTTTTTTCTTTTGCTATAATTATCAATGGTTTGAAAAAACTGCCTAAGACAGTAGGGGAGCTCGACTCATAAAGATCCTACCGAGGACAAAACGTATCATGTAAAAAGAAGCGTATTGTACTTTCGTGTCTAGGTTTGGGCGCGTTTTTCTTTTGGAAAAATCCCCAAGCAAAATAATTACGGAGGTGAAACACTAAATGAGTGAAGCTATTATTGCTAAAAAAGCGGAACTGGTTGACGCAGTTGCTGAAAAAATGAAAGCTGCTGCATCTATCGTCGTTGTCGACGCTCGTGGTTTGACTGTTGAGCAAGATACCGTTCTTCGTCGTGAGCTTCGTGGAAGCGAAGTTGAGTACAAAGTTATCAAAAACTCAATCTTGCGTCGTGCAGCTGAAAAAGCTGGACTTGAAGACTTGGCATCTGTTTTTGTTGGACCATCTGCAGTAGCATTTTCTAACGAAGATGTTGTTGCTCCAGCGAAAATCTTGAACGACTTTGCTAAGAACGCTGAAGCACTTGAAATCAAAGGTGGTGCAATCGAAGGCGCTGTCGCATCAAAAGAAGAGATTCTTGCACTTGCAACTCTTCCAAACCGCGAAGGACTTCTTTCTATGCTCCTTTCTGTACTTCAAGCGCCTGTTCGCAACGTTGCACTTGCTGTCAAAGCAGTTGCAGAAAACAAAGAAGACGCAGCTTAATTTTAAGCTACGCAGCGTAGCTTAGCTACGAAAAAAATATTATAAATTTAAAACTTATTTGGAGGAAATAACAATGGCATTGAACATTGAAAACATTATTGCTGAAATTAAAGAAGCTTCAATCCTTGAATTGAACGACCTTGTAAAAGCTATCGAAGAAGAATTTGGTGTAACTGCAGCTGCTCCTGTAGCTGTAGCTGCTGCTGGTGCTGGTGAAGCTGCCGCTGCTAAAGATTCATTTGACGTTGAATTGACTGCAGCTGGTGACAAGAAAGTCGGCGTTATCAAAGTTGTACGTGAAATCACTGGTCTTGGCCTTAAAGAAGCTAAAGAACTCGTTGATGGTGCACCAAACGTTATCAAAGAAGGCGTTGCTGCAGCAGAAGCTGAAGAACTTAAAGCTAAATTGGAAGAAGCTGGTGCTTCAGTTACTCTTAAATAATAGAGTTTCCATGCATAGAAATCAACCAAGTCGAAAGACTTGGTTTTTTTGTATCCCAAAATTATTTTTATGTTAAAACGCTAACAAAAAATAGGATTGTATGATATAATTTAGACAGATTATTGCGATTTAGGAGATATTATGAATAAGATAAAAGTTATATGAGATTGTTGATTAGGGAATTTTTGTTAGGGGGATTCAGATGAATGAATGCAATTGATATTGTTGCTCGTTCTCTGGTTAAAGGATTTGTTATTCTTTTTAGAATAATTTGAAAGGGTTTTTATGAAAAAGTTTTTTGGGGAGAAGCAAACTCGTTTTGCTTTTAGGAAATTAGCTGTCGGGCTTGTTTCGGCTGCTATTTCTAGTTTGTTTTTTGTTTCTATCGTTGGGGTTGACTCTGTTCAAGCACAGGAGAAGTTGAATGTACACTATAAATACGTGACAGATACTGAAATAACTCCGCAAGAAAAGGAGTTGATTGTAAGTGGATTTCCTAAAATGTCAGAAGGCAACGAGGAAACTTACTATCTTGTCTACAGGTTAAACTCAAATACTGGAGCAAAAACCTTACCGAATACAGGCGACAGCAACAACTCCAATACTATGATGACGGCCGGTCTGTTAACGACGATAGGATTGGTTGTTTTTGTTGTGTCAAAAAGAAAGGTTCAAAGCAAGTTCCTATTGACTGTTTTGGTGGGTGCTGGTGTCGGAGGAGGTTTGATACTATCCGTCGATGCACTGGAGAATGGGATCTTACTGCAGTATAATGCGGAATATCAAGTGTCAGCTGGGGAAAGTCTGCCGTCACCAGGTGAGATCTCGGGCTATACCTATGTTGGCTACATAAAAGATGAATCGATTCAGAAATTATTAGACAATAAGATGCTTGATAATCAGCAGAATGCTAATCTAGATAAAGAAACTTTAAACCAAAATAAGAAGCTAGATTATTCAGTTTCTTTTGATAAGAATGGGCTGAAAAATCAAACTCTTGGCGTCAATACAATTGAGCCTCAAGATGAAGTCTTGTCTGGCCGAGTAGCTAAGCCTGAGCTATTATACAAAGAAGAGAACATTGAAACTGAGATAGCCTTTGGAGAACAAATACAAGAGAATCCTGATTTAGCTGAAGGTACTGTAAGAGTAAAACAAGAAGGCAAACCAGGCCGTAAAATCGAAGTCGTTCGAATTTTTACTGTAGATAATGCGGAAGTTTCAAGAGAAGTTCTTTCGACTAAAATAGAGGAAGCGACTCCTAAAATAGTGGAAAAAGGGACTAAAAAGCTTGAAACGCCAAGTGAAAAGCTAGTAGCTTCTAACTTGGTGGAACCCGAGCAAGTCGCTCCCTTACCAGAATACACAGGCGTCCAATCTGGCGCAATCGTTGAGCCTGAGCAGGTGGCTTCATTGCCTGAGTATACAGGTGCATTATCTGGAGCTATAGTTGAGCCTGAACAAATTGAACCTGAAATCGGTGGTGTCCAATCAGGCGCCATCGTTGAACCCGAGCAAGTTACATCGTTACCAGAATACACTGGTGTTCAATCAGGTGCAGTAGTGGCACCCGAACAAGCGACTCCCTTACCAGAATATACAGAGGTTCAAGCAGGCGCGGTGGTCGCTCCCGAGCAAGTTACACCATTACCGGAATACACAGGAACTCAATCAGGCGCAATTGTTGAACCTGAGCAAGTGACTTCATTGCCAGAGTATACGGGAACTCAAACCGGTGCAGTAGTAGCCCCCGAACAAGTCACCCCGTCGCCTGAATATACAGGCGTTCAATCAGGTGCAGTAGTAGCCCCCGAACAAGTCACCCCGTCGCCTGAATATACAGGCGTTCAATCAGGTGCAGTAGTAGCCCCCGAACAAGTGACTCCATTGCCAGAGTATACAGGCGTTCAATCAGGAGCCATAGTAGAGCCCGAGCAGGTAGAGCCTCCGCAAGAATATACCGGAAACATCGAACCAGCGGCGTCAGAAGCGGAAAATCCTGCTGAAAAAGCTCAAGAGCCAAAAGAGCAGAAGCAAGAACCAGAAAAGAATATCGAGCTAAGAAATGTATCTGATGTAGAGCTGTATAGTCTAACTGATGGAAAATACAAGCAGCACGTTTCTCTGGAGGCCATTCCAAGCAACAAAGAGAATTATTTTGTGAAAGTGAAATCTTCTAAATTTAAAGATGTTTTCTTGCCGATTTCTTCAATAGTAGATAGCACGAAAGATGGTCAGCCAGTTTATAAAATTACAGCAAGTGCTGAAAAATTAAAACAGGACATTGACAATAAATACGAGGACAATTTTACCTTCTATCTAGCTAAAAAGGCAGCGAAAGAAGTCACAAACTTTACTTCCTTTAGTAACTTGGTTCAAGCTATAAATAACGATCTCAATGGAACTTATTATTTAGGTGCTAGTTTGAATGCCAATGAGGTTGAACTAGAAAATGGCGCTAGCAGTTATATAAAGGGCAGATTTACTGGTAAGCTCTTTGGCAGCAAAGACGGAAAAAATTATGCTATTTATAATTTGAAGAAGCCTTTATTTGACACATTGAGCGCTGCTACTGTAGAAAATCTAGCTCTTAAAGATGCAAATATCTCTGGGAAAACTGATATTGGAGCCCTTGCAAATGAAGCGAATAATGCAACAAGAATTAACAATGTCCATGTAGACGGTGTTCTGGCTGGCGAACGTGGCATTGGTGGCTTGGTGTGGAAAGCTGATAATTCTAAGATTAAGAACAGCAGTTTCAAGGGAAGAATTATCAACTCCTATGAAACGAAGGCACCATACGATATCGGAGGATTAGTAGGTCAACTGACTGGCATCAACGCAGTAGTTGATAAGTCAAAAGCTACAATTACCATCTCGTCAAATGCGGATAGTACAAACCAAACTGTCGGCGGCCTTGCAGGTCTTGTCGAGAAAGATGCGCTTATCAGCAATAGTTACGCCGAGGGCAACATTAATAATGCGAAGCGCTTTGGAAGTGTTGCAGGTGTAGCTGGCTACTTATGGGATAGAGAGTCTAACGAAGAGAGACATGCTGGAAGATTGCATAATGTTCTTAGTGATGTTAATGTTATGAACGGGAATGCGATTAGTGGCTATCACTATCGAGGGATGAGGATAACTGACTCATTTAGCAACAAAGACAACAGAGTCTACAAAGTGACTCTTGAAAAGGATGAGGTTGTGACCAAGGAATCTCTTGAAGAGAGAGGAACAATCCTTGATGCTTCTCAAATCGCAAGTAAGAAATCTGAAATCAACCCTCTTTCTGTACCGATTGTTGAACCCCTACTGACTAGCACTAATAAAGAAAGTGATTTTTCTAAGGTTGAAGACTATCAAGCCAGTCGAGCTTTAGCATATAAGAATATTGAAAAATTACTGCCGTTTTATAATAAGGCAACCATTGTCAAATACGGTAATCTGGTAAAAGAAGATAGCACTTTGTTTGAAAAAGAAATCTTATCTGCAGTCATGATGAAGGATAATGAAGTGATTACAGATATTGCTTCGCATAAAGAAGCGGCGAATAAGCTCTTGCTTCATTATAAAGATCATTCATCTGAAAAGCTAGATCTCACCTACCAATCTGACTTTAGTAAGTTAGCAGAATACCGTGTGGGTGATACAGGTCTCATCTATACGCCAAATCAATTCTTGCATAGTCATAGTTCGATCATTAATGAAGTTTTGCCTGATTTGAGAGCGGTCGATTATCAGTCAGAGTCTATCAGAAACACCCTAGGTATTTCTTCAGGCGTTTCACTGACGGAGTTATACTTAGAAGAGCAGTTTGCTAAAACCAAGGAAAATCTAGCAAATACACTGGAAAAACTTTTGTCTGCCGATGCAGTCATTGCCAGCGAAAATCAAACGATTAATGGTTATGTCGTTGATAAAATCAAACGCAACAAGGAAGCCTTGCTTCTAGGTTTGACCTATTTAGAGCGCTGGTACAACTTTAACTATGGTGACGTGAATATTAAAGACTTAGTCATGTACCACATGGATTTCTTTGGTAAGGGCAACGTGTCACCTCTAGATACAATCATTGAATTAGGTAAATCTGGCTTTAACAATCTTCTGGCCAAGAACAACGTAGATGCTTATAGCATCAGCCTTGCAAACAATAATGCAACAAAAGATTTGTTTAGCACGCTGGCCAATTACCGAGAGGTATTTTTACCAAACAAAACAAATAATCAATGGTTCAAAGAGCAAACCAAGGCTTATATCGTTGAAGAAAAATCAGCTATTGATGAGGTGAAGGTCAAGCAAGAACAAGCTGGCAGCAAATACTCTATAGGGGTGTATGATCGAATTACCAGCGACACTTGGAAATACCGAAATATGGTCCTTCCTTTGCTGACAATGCCTGAAAGATCGGTCTTTGTCATATCGACTATATCCAGTCTTGGCTTTGGTGCCTATGACAGATATAGAAATAATGAGCACAAAGCAGGGGCAGAACTCAATAAGTTTGTTGAGGATAATGCCCAAGAAACCGCAAAACGTCAACGCGACCATTATGATTATTGGTATAGAATATTAGACGAGCAGGGCCGTGAAAAGCTCTATCGAAATATCTTACTCTATGATGCCTATAAGTTCGGTGATGATGCTACTGTCGGCAAGGCTACAGCGGAGGCACAATTTGACAGTTCTAATCCAGCTATGAAGTATTTCTTTGGACCTGTTGGAAACAAGGTCGTACACAATAGGCATGGAGCTTACGCTACCGGGGACGGCGTTTACTACATGGGCTATCGTATGCTGGACAAGGACGGAGCCATTACCTATACCCATGAAATGACGCATGATTCTGATAACGAGATCTATTTAGGCGGATATGGAAGAAGAAGCGGTCTTGGTCCTGAATTCTTTGCCAAGGGCTTGTTGCAAGCACCGGATCATCCAGATGATGCGACAATCACAGTCAACTCAATTCTCAAATATGACAAGAATGATGTGACGGAAAAATCTCGTTTGCAAGTCTTGGATCCAACTAAACGTTTCCAAAATGCGGATGATCTGAAAAATTATGTTCATAACATGTTTGATGTCATTTATATGTTGGAGTACCTAGAAGGGATGTCAATCGTGAACCGCCTGTCCGATGTGCAGAAAGTGAACGCGCTAAGAAAAATCGATAATAAATATGTCCGAGATGCGGATGGAAATGATGTTTACGCAACGAATGTGATAAAAAATATTACAATGGCGGATGCGCAAAAATTAAATTCATTCGACAGTCTCATTGAAAATGATATCCTTTCAGCGCGTGAGTACAAAAATGGTGATGTAGAAAGAAACGGCTACCATACGATTAAGCTCTTCTCTCCGATTTATTCGGCTTTAAGCAGTGAAAAAGGAACGCCTGGAGATCTTATGGGACGGCGTATGGCTTATGAGCTTCTGGCAGCCAAGGGCTTCAAAGATGGTATGGTCCCTTATATCTCTAATCAGTATGAAGATGATGCTAAGCAAAACGGGAAAACGATCAGTATCTATGGTAAGACCAGAGGTCTGGTAACAGATGACTTGGTTTTACGCAAGGTCTTCGATGGTCAGTTTAATAATTGGACTGAGTTTAAGAAGGCTATGTATGAAGAACGTAAAAACAAGTTCGACAGCCTGAACAAGGTCACATTTGATGATACGAGACAACCATGGACAAGTTTTGCTACTAAGACTATAAGTACTGTTGGAGAGTTGCAAACCTTGATGGATGAAGCAGTTCTCAAAGATGCAAACGATAATTGGTATTCTTGGAGTGGCTATAAACCAGAACATGACAGTGCTGTACACAAGCTGAAAAAAGCAGTCTTCAAAGCTTACCTTGATCAGACTAAAGATTTCAGAACATCAATCTTTGAAAACCAGAAGTGATTGGTTTGAGCTGTCAAATGGTCTGCAAAGTTGCAAGTCTGAAATGTTAGGGCAGAGCTTGAATTACTCTTAGACTCAGACCTTCTTGCAGATAAGAAATGACGAACCTAGTGAGAACTAGGTTTGTTTTTCTATATAAGTCATGCAATTAAAACAGTTGCGGGTCTGCTTTCAGGCAGTTTGCTGCTGACAGTCATTTATGAGGCTGATAATAGGCAGAAAAAAGCCTGAAATGACCTTTACCCTCCTTCATATTTTTGTTATAATATTTGTATTAAGGCGTGCATTTGCGCGCTCTTTTCTGTGTTTTAAAGGTACTGAGTACTTTAGAGTGAGTTATTTTTGAATAGATGGTGAAGGAGGACTTATGTTATACATTTGGTCTTATTTGAAGAGATATCCTAAGTGGCTGGTCTTGGACTTTGTTGCGGCAATCTTTTTTGTAATTGTCAATCTAGGCCTGCCAACGGTACTGGCTCGAATGATCGATGAGGGAATCAATCCTAAGCAGACAGACCGGCTCTTTTTCTGGGCTTGGGTCATGTTTGGCGTTATTATCTTAGGAGTGCTGGGGCGAATTGTTCTGGCTTATGCGGCTGGAAAGCTAACGACGACCATGGTGCAGGACATGCGCAATGATCTCTATGCCAAGCTGCAAGAGTATTCTCATCATGAGTATGAGCAAATCGGTGTGTCTTCATTGGTCACGCGCTTGACCGCGGATGCTTTTGTGCTTATGCAGTTTGCAGAGCAAACCCTGAAAATGGGTGTCATTACTCCCATGATGATGCTGTCCAGTATTCTTATGATTTTTCTGACCAGTCCGTCTCTGGCCTGGATTGTAGCTGTTTCAGTGCCTTTCTTGGCTGTTGTGGTCATTTATGTGGCGGTTAAAACCAAGCCCTTGTCTGAAAAGCAGCAGAAGACCCTTGATAAGATTAATCAGTATGTAAGGGAAAATCTGACTGGTCTACGCGTTATTCGGGCTTTTGCAAGAGAGGAATTTCAAGAGAATCGTTTTGCTGATGAAAATGAGGTCTATGCGCAAAACTCCAATAAGCTCTTTAAGCTGACTGGTCTGACTGAGCCGCTCTTTGTGCAGATTATTATTGCCATGATTGTGGCCATTGTCTGGTTTGCCCTAGACCCCTTGCGGGACGGCAGTCTTGAAATCGGAAATCTCGTTGCCTTTATCGAATACAGCTTTCACGCGCTGCTGTCCTTCCTCTTCTTGGCCAATCTCTTTACTATGTATCCAAGGACGGCGGTATCGAGCCAGCGGCTCAAGGAAGTCATGGACATGCCCATTTCAATCAATCCTAATGAAAATGGTGTAACCGAGACAGATACGCAGGGTTATCTGGAGTTTGACAATGTAACCTTCGCTTATCCAGGTGAGACAGAGAGTCCTGTACTGCATAATATTTCCTTCAAGGCTAAACCGGGTGAGACTATTGCCTTTATCGGTTCAACTGGTTCTGGTAAGTCTACACTGGTACAGTTGATTCCGCGCTTTTACGATGTAACACTAGGTAAGATTTTAGTGGACGCTGTGGACGTCCGTGAGTACAATCTGAAAGCTTTGCGTCAGAAGATTGGCTTTATCCCGCAGAAAGCTCTGCTATTTACCGGAACCATCGCGGAAAACCTACGCTACGGAAAGGAAGAAGCCAGCCAAGAAGAGCTGAGTCAGGCAGCTGAGGTGGCTCAAGCCAAGGACTTCATCGAGAGTCGAGAAGAGCGTTTTGAGACTCATCTGGCCGAGGGAGGCAGCAATCTATCCGGAGGGCAGAAGCAACGGCTCTCTATCGCTCGCGCGGTGGTCAAAAAGCCGGATATTTATATCTTTGATGACTCTTTTTCTGCTCTGGACTATAAGACAGATGCGGTGCTTCGTCGTCGCCTCAAGGAAGTGACAGGTCAGGCAACGGTGCTGATTGTAGCTCAACGGGTGGGAACTATCATGGACGCTGACCAAATTATCGTTCTGGATCAGGGTGAAATCGTTGGACGCGGGAAGCATGAAGAGCTGATGGAAACCAATGATATCTATCGTGAAATTGCGGATTCGCAGCTGAAAAATCAATCTTTGGCAGAGGAATAGAAAGGAGACTGATATGAAAAACACATCTAGTTTTGCTCGCCTGTGGAGCTACCTAAAAGTTTATAAGTTTGCAGTCGCCTTTGCGATTTTCCTCAAAATCCTCAGCGTCGTTATGAGTGTCGTCGAGCCCTTTGTCTTAGGTCTAGCCATTACAGAACTGACAAATAATTTGCTGGATATGGCTAAAGGTGTGGCTGGTGCCCAGATTAATGTGTCCTATGTTGGCTGGGTCATGGTCTTGTATTTTGTACGGGCGATTTTTTATGAAATCGGTTCTTACTATTCTAATTACTTTATGACCAATGCAGTACAGGCTACCATTCGTGACTTGCGCGATGAACTTAGTCATAAGATTAATCGCATCCCCGTTTCTTACTTTGATAAGCACCAGTTTGGTGATTTACTGGGGCGTTTTACCAGCGACGTCGAAGCTGTTTCCAATGCCTTGCAGCAGTCCTTTCTGCAGGTTATCAACGCAGTCTTTACTCTGATTTTGGTTATTGTCATGGTATTAGTACTCAATCTGCAGTTGGGTATCATTGTGGTAATCTCGATTCCGATTACCTACCTTAGTGCCCGCTTTATCGTGAAGAAATCCCAGCCTTACTTTAAACAGCAGGCAGATGCACTGGGAGCTATGAATGGCTTTGTTCAGGAAAATCTGACAGGTTTTAATATCTTGAAGCTCTATGTCAGAGAAGAAAGCTCCCAGGAGGATTTTCGTCAAATTACGCAAAATTTGCAGAAAGTAGGTTTTAAAGCCAGTTTTATCTCTGGTTTGATGATGCCTGTTTTGAATGTTATTTCAGATCTGACCTACCTCTTGCTGGCTCTCCTAGGCGGTCTTCAGGTTATTGCAGGGCGCTTGACAGTCGGGAATATGCAAGCCTTTGTTCAGTATGTCTGGCAGATTAATCAGCCCATTCAAAACCTGACTCAGTTAGCTGGTCAGCTGCAGAGTGCCAAGTCTTCTTTAGACCGGATTTTCCAAGTTCTGGACGAAGCAGATGAAGTAAATGATAGGACAGAAAAGCTGGATCAAGATCTGACAGGTCAGGTTAGCTTCAAGGATGTGGACTTCCAGTATGTGGCAGATAAGCCGCTTATTCGGAATTTCAATCTGGAAGTCAAACCTGGAGAGATGGTGGCTATTGTTGGTCCGACTGGTGCTGGTAAAACCACGCTGATTAACTTGCTCATGCGTTTCTACGATGTGACTAGAGGTGCGATTACAGTTGATGGATATGACATACGCCACCTTTCCCGCCAGGACTACCGCAAACAGTTCGGTATGGTGCTGCAGGATGCCTGGCTTTATGAAGGGACTATCAAGGAAAATCTTCGCTTTGGCAATTTGCAAGCCACTGATGAAGAAATTGTAGAGGCGGCTAAGGCGGCTAATGTGGACCACTTTATCCGAACCTTGCCAGGCGGCTACAACATGGAAATGAACCAAGAATCCAGCAATATCTCGCTGGGGCAGAAGCAGTTGCTTACGATTGCGAGGGCTCTTTTGGCCAATCCTAAGATTTTGATTTTGGATGAAGCGACCTCGTCTGTTGATACACGGCTGGAGCTCTTGATTCAGAAAGCCATGAAAACACTCATGCAGGGGCGGACCAGTTTTGTCATTGCTCACCGACTGTCGACCATTCAGGAAGCAGATAAGATTTTGGTGCTCAAGGATGGTCAGATTATCGAGCAAGGCAATCATGAGAGCCTCTTGGCTGATAAAGGATTTTATTATGACCTCTATCAGAGCCAATTTTCTAAAAAGGCGGAAGAAGCTTGATAATGCTTGCTAAATTTTTTGACAACTGCTAGAATATTAAGCAAAGTGAGGTAGCAATGTCTTTAACAAGTCAAATTATTACAGCAGAATTTCCCGATTTAGATAAGGTTGAGGCCTTAAACCGCGAGGCTTTTCCTGAAGAAGAGAGAGTTCCTATCAGTGAATTTCTCCGCTATACTAATGATAAACGGTCTCATTTCTTTGCCTTCTACAATGAGGAAGAATTTGTTGGTTTTGCATTTGCAGTTTATAACGAAAAAATGTTCTATGTCAGCTTCTTTGCGATTATGCCGCACCTTCGCAGCCATGGCTATGGGGGAGAAATTATTCATAAACTGACAGAGTTTTATCAAAAAACCATGGTTTTAGAGGTAGAACGTGTCGATGAAGAATGTGATAATTTAGAGCAACGTCAAGCACGTATGGACTTCTATAAGCGTAACGGCTTTCGAACGACTAATGCCTTTCTGGAATATGAAAGCTTAAGCTTTGAAATCCTGTATTTGGGAGACCATTTTGATGAGGAGGCTTATCGAGATATTTTCCATAGGCTGCAAGAGAAGAACTTTTTTGAATTCGAAATTAAGCACAGAAGATTTAGCGATGTGTAAAGATTGCTAAATGATTTATAGCCATTTTTAAAAGGTTGAGATAAGATGTCTCAACCTTTTTACTATGAAAAATCTCTTTTATTTTGTTTTGGATCGGGATGTACAATATTGTATTTCTCACGCATTAAGCGTCGATAGCGCATACCTGTCTGCTGCATCAAAAAAGTCGAAATGACTAAGGACAGGCCGAGTAGAAAAAGGTTATGGCGCAAGATATAGAAAAAGAAGCAAGAAAGAAACAAGATAAGAGAGTACTGACCAATCAGCTTCTTATCAATCTGGTAGAAGTCGTGATTGTACCAAGAAGTTGCTAAAGTACCGATGAAAAAGGCCAGGATGGAAAAGGTAAAGAAATAGCTGCCTAATTCATGATGGGTTTTATTGGCAATGAACTGGAGACCAAGAGTAAGAAACATGAGGCTCAGTATGATAATCCAATGAGCATAGTGGAGCAGAAGTGGTGAAGCATTTTGATGGTGATTAACATTGATAAAGGTCTGGATAATATAAAAGACAAAGAGAAAACCTAAACCGAGAAAGAAGACAATGCCTTCCAAAGGATAGTGAGTGAGGGGATAGGTGCGGATAATGGTAACAACGGATTCACCAAAAGTCAGAATTGTCAAAAGCTGCTTGCGCTCCAGAAAGTGAGCGAAATTGAAGCGATCTGTGAAGAGTTCTTTTCTGAAAAAGAGGGGCAAAATCAGAGGAAGATAGTAGACTGGAAAAACAGAAAGGGAAAAAGGAATCAGAGTAGTTGCTAGCGGAAGAAGAGCGATAGAATAGATAAGCAAGAAGCTGATATAAAACTTCATGACCCGATTAAATCCTAGCTTTCGTCCCTTGAGATAATATTGTAGGGCAATGGTCAGGTAAGCTAGTATCAGAAAACTATTAAAGGAGATAGCGGTAAGCTGGTTATTGGCAAGGACTTCTAAATCAAAATTGATGTTGAGAGCCAGATTTCCTACCCAAAGCATGAGAAAAATCACTGAGTAAATGTCAATCATGCGAGAATCACCGTATTTGTTGTAGTAATAAGCTTCATTATTCCAAATGCTAATCATGACAATGTTGATAGTGATAAAGGCTACAATTTGCTGCCAATTCAAAGGTTCGATATGAATGGCAGAAGTCATCTGACTAATCGCTAAGACAAAGGATAAGTCAAAAAATAGTTCGTAGTTGGATACGCGTTTCGAAACAATCTTGGACATCGATCCTCCTATAAATGATTAGGAAAGACAAGCGAAGTTAACATAAAATAGACAAAGAGATATGTAAGCTCTTTCTAACTTTTCTTCTCTTAGTATAACATAAAGGAGCCACTCAAGAAAGATAGGTAAAGAAGAGAATGATAAGGAAAGAGATTACGATTTAAAACAAAAAACGTTGTTTCGTTTTAAAACATTCAAAATCTCCAAAAAATCTGTGGATAAGTGAGGATTTTTCCCAAAATTCCGGATGAATAATTCGATTTAAATCATATATACTCTTTTGATTTGAATCAATATTCTGAAAAATTCAAAAGTCTTGCGGAGCGGGCTATTTCCATATATAATGATAAAGCATGAAAAAATTTAAAGGAGATTCCTGTGATTAAAAAAGGTGCCTTGACAGGCTTGCTCTTATTTGGAATATTTTTCGGTGCTGGGAATTTGATTTTCCCGCCTTCGCTTGGAACATTATCTGGCCAGCATTTTTGGCCAGCTATTGCAGGATTTGTCCTGTCCGGGGTTGGGCTTGCAGTTTTGACTTTGATTATTGGAACACTCAATCCTAAGGGTTACATCCATGAGATTTCTCAGAAAATTGCGCCTTGGTTTGCTATTGTCTATCTTGTAGCCTTGTATCTGTCAATCGGGCCCTTTTTTGCTATTCCGCGGACAGCGACAGTAGCTTATGAAGTGGGTATCGCTCCGATGCTGTCTAAAAATATGACAGGTATAGGATTGATTGTTTTCACGACCCTTTACTTTGTGGCTGCTTATCTGATTTCTTTGAATCCATCTAAGATTTTGGATCGGATTGGACGTATTCTGACGCCTGTCTTTGCAGTTTTGATTATTATCTTAGTCATTCTAGGAGCTTTGAAATACGGAACAACGACACCTCAGCAGGCTTCGCAAGCTTATTCTGTGTCAGCTTTTGGGCAAGGGTTCTTGGAAGGTTATAATACTCTGGATGCCTTGGCTTCCGTGGCTTTCAGCGTAATCGCAGTAACAACTCTTAACCAGCTGGGTTTCAAGAATAAAAAGGAATATGTTTCAACCATCTGGGTTGTTGGTTTGATGGTAGCGTTGGGATTTAGCGCCATGTATATCGGTTTGGCTTTTCTGGGCAATCATTTCCCAGTTCCAGCTGAGATAATTGCCAAAGGCAATCCTGGTGTTTATGTCCTGTCGCAGGCGACACAGGCTATCTTTGGACCTACAGCACAGATTTTTCTTGCAGCTATGGTAACTGTGACTTGCTTTACGACAACAGCTGGACTTATTGTATCGACTGGGGAATTCTTCCATAAAACTTTCCCTAAGGTGTCTTATAAAGTTTACGCAACCGTCTTTACTTTGATTGGGTTTGCGATTGCTAATCTTGGCCTTAATGCCATTATCCAATATTCTGTTCCAGTCTTGCAAATTCTTTATCCAATTACCATTGTTATCGTGCTGATTGTCATTGTCAATAAATTCTTGCCACTGTCCAAAATCGGTATGCAATTGACGGTAGCAGCAGTGACTCTGATTTCCTTTGCGGGCATTCTTGGGCAGCAGTTCCATATTACTAGGATAAGTGATATTGTAAATGCCCTTCCATTTGCTCAGGCATCCCTGCCTTGGTTGGTGCCAGCTCTAGTTGGAATCCTGCTTTCTCTCTTTTTGCCAAACAAGCAGAAGAGTGAGCGTTTTGAGATGGAGAGCTAATAGATAACATCCGCCACAATGTGGTGGATGTTTTTGCCCAATCCAGAAATCTCAAGCAATATAACATCAAATTCAAGTTTTTTCAAATCTTTCTCTCTATTTTTAGGGGGATTTTTATTTTATACTAGAGTCAGAAATTGATAGAGAGGTTTTTGAAATGGCAACAAGTTTTTTGTTCTTTATTTCTGTTTTTCTGGCGGGGATTCTATCTTTTTTCTCGCCCTGTATTTTACCGCTTATGCCAGTCTATGTGGGGATTTTGCTGGATTCTGATCAGCCGAAAACAGTTCGATTTATGGGAAGAGACATTTCCTGGTATGGTCTAGCTAAGACGCTCTGCTTTATAGCTGGCTTATCAACTGTATTCTTGGTTTTAGGCTACGGAGCTGGCGCTCTAGGGCAAGTCCTCTATGCCCCTTGGTTTCGCTACGTTCTGGGCGGGATTGTTATTCTACTGGGAATCCACCAGATGGGGATCATCAATATCCAGCAGCTGCAAAAGCAAAAGAGCATCCAACTTAAAAAGAATAGTAAAAGAAGTGATTTTCTTAACGCTTTTCTCTTGGGGATTACCTTTAGCTTTGGTTGGACGCCCTGTGTGGGACCTGTTCTGAGTTCTGTCTTAGCTATTGCGGCTTCAGGTGGCAATGGTGCTCTGCAGGGTGGGCTTCTCATGCTAGTATATACACTGGGCTTAGCCTTGCCTTTCCTAGCTATGGCTTTGGCTTCCGGCTGGGTATTACAGCGCTTTGCGAAACTCAAACCTTATATGGGAACACTTAAGAAAATCGGCGGTGCACTCATCATTCTCATGGGAATTTTGTTAATGCTTGGAAATCTCAATATCCTAGCATCGTTATTTGGATAAATATTGTATAATTAAAGGAGAAACATCATGAAAAAAATCACTACACTTACAATCGCTGCACTTAGTGTCTTTGTCCTAGCCGCCTGCTCTAATCAAAAATCAGATTCTGATATGAAGAAGATGGATGATAGCAGCATGATGAAGAAGGATGATATGAAAAAAGACGACATGAAGAATGAGGATATGAAAGACTCTAGCATGTCTGATGGTAAAATGAAAAAGGATGATATGAAGGACTCTTCTATGATGTCCGACAGTAAGTCTGATATGAAAGATGATATGAAATCAAGCGATTCAAGCATGAAGGATGAAATGAAAGATTCATCCGAAATGTCATCTGACAAATAAGAATTCCACCATAGGAAAGAAAGTCGTCAATTTTGTCGGCTTTCTCCTTATTTTGAAAGGAAAGAAAACGATGAAGAAGATATCGATATTGACTGTCAGTCTGCTTTGTGTCGGATTTTTGGGAGCCTGTTCAAATCAGAAGATGAACTCGGAAGTTTCTAAAAGTGATAAAAGTAATATGGAAATAAAAGCTGATTCTGAGCAATCTACCAAGATGGCCAAGGACTTTAGTCTGAAAGGAGTAGACGGCAAGACCTACAAGTTGTCTGATTTCAAAGGCAAGAAAGTCTACCTCAAGTTTTGGGCTTCTTGGTGCTCAATCTGTCTATCTACACTTGGAGATACCAATGATTTGGCTAAGGAGCAGTCAGGAAAAGATTATATTGTCCTTTCGGTGGTGTCTCCAACTTTTAACGGAGAAAAGTCTGCCGATGATTTCAAGGAATGGTATAAGTCTTTGGATTACAAAGACTTCCCAGTTCTCATGGACACCAAGGGAGAATTGCTGAAAGAATACGGTATTCGCTCTTATCCATCTGCTCTTTTTGTTGGCAGCGATGGTTCTCTTGCCAAGACACATATTGGCTACATGAGCAAGGAAGATATTGAGAAAACACTGAAAGAAATCCAGTAGAAAGGTGCAATGAACATGGAAGGAAAATGGAAGATTTTTCTAACTTTGATTGGCTTACTTGTCTGCTTTGGACTGGTCTACTTGATAGCGGGGAATGGTAAGCAATCATCTTCTGAACAGATCAAGAAAGCTTCAATGAGTAAGACAGAAGCTGTATCCCAACAAAAGCAAGAAGACGTCAAGGAAGAAGATAAGCGGGAGATTTATCTGGCTGGCGGCTGTTTCTGGGGAGTAGAAGAGTACTTTTCACGCGTGCCAGGTGTACTTGATGCAGTATCAGGCTATGCAAATGGCAAGGGCGACACGACCAAGTATGAATTGGTCTCCCAAACTGGCCATGCTGAGACTGTCCACATTACTTACAATGCCAAGAAAATTTCGCTAAAAGAAATTCTGCTTCACTATTTCCGCATCATTGATCCAACTTCTAAAAACAAGCAGGGAAATGATCAGGGTACCCAGTATCGGACAGGCGTCTACTATACGGATGAAGCTGATCTTGATACTATTAACCAGGTCTTTGATGAAGTTGCAAAGAAATATGATAAACCTTTAGCTGTTGAAAAAGAATCTCTGAAAAACTTTATCAAAGCAGAAGATTATCATCAGGATTACCTGAAGAAGAATCCTAATGGATATTGCCATATTGATGTCAATCAAGCTGCTTACCCAGTTATCGAAGCTAGTCGCTATCCTAAACCGAGCGATGAAGAGATTAAGTCCAAGCTCTCGCCAGAAGAATATGCTGTCACACAAAAAAATGACACAGAGCGAGCTTTTTCTAATCGCTATTGGGATAAGTTCGATGCTGGTATCTACGTGGATGTGGTGACGGGAGAGCCTCTCTTTTCATCAAAGGATAAGTTTGACTCTGGCTGCGGTTGGCCAAGTTTCACCCGTCCTATCAGTCCAGATGTAGCGACTTACAAGGAAGACAAGAGTTTCAACATGATACGGACGGAAGTTCGCAGTCGGGTTGGAAATTCCCATCTGGGCCATGTTTTCACAGACGGTCCTAAGGACAAGGGCGGCTTGCGCTATTGCATCAATAGTCTGTCAATCAAGTTCATTCCAAAAGCTGAGATGGAGGAGAAAGGCTACGGTTATCTTTTGGATTATGTTTAAGAGCATTTTGATTGAAAATTTGCTATAATAAATCCAGTATAAATAAGGAGTTGAATCTTGTGTATTCAATTATGATTGTAGAGGATGAGTATCTGGTAAGACAGGGGATTGCGTCCTTGGTAGACTATGAACAGTTTGGTATGCAAGTTATTGCCCAGGCTGAAAATGGAAGAGAAGCTTGGCAGAAATTTCAGGAAAATCCTGCTGACATCCTGCTGACCGATATCAATATGCCACAGATGAACGGTCTGGAACTGGCCAAGCTAGTCAGAGACCAGGCTCCTAAGTGCCATATCGTTTTTCTGACGGGATATGATGATTTTGACTATGCTCGGACTGCCATTAAGCTGGGTGCAGATGACTATCTGCTCAAGCCCTTTTCCAAGGATGATGTTGAGGAGATGTTGGCCAAGCTACAGACCAAGCTCGATAAAGAACGTAAAAAAGCACAGATTCAAAGCTTGGTCGATCAGGGACAACGCTCTGAGTTGGAAGAGGCTATTCACGCGCGTCTAGCAGATTCAGAATTAAGTCTGAAAAGTTTGGCTTTCCAATTAGGGTTTAGTCCCTCCTATCTTAGCGTTCTTATCAAAAAAGAATTAGGCTTGCCTTTTCAGGATTATCTGATCCAAGAGCGGATGAAAAAAGCCAAACTCTTACTCTTAACTACAGATTTGAAGATTTATGAAATAGCAGAGAAGGTAGGTTTTGAAGATATGAACTATTTTTCTCAGCGCTTCAAGCAGGTGGTCGGGCTGACACCTCGGCAGTTTAAAAAAGGAGAGGAGAAATGAAACGATATCCGCTTCTTATCCAGTTGATTGTCTATATTTTTCTGCTGGTTCTTTTACTCTTGGGATTTGTTGGTAGTCTTTACTATCAGACTAGCTCGGAAACTATTCGACAGCTGACAGAGCGGACGACGCGTAATAGCATGGAGCAAAGCGGGCAGTTCATAGCTTCCTATTTGCAGAAATTAAAACAAACCACTTCCACACTGAGCAAGGAAGAAACGATTCGGGAGTTTGCTCAGAATCAAGAAAGTAGTGAAACGTCAGTTCAGACTTTGATGAAAACCATTATTGAGACAGATCCGGATTTGGTGTCGGCAGTATTGGTTACCAAGGACGGGCGCGTGGTCTCAACAGATTCTCAAATCAGTATGCAGACATCCTCTGATATGATGAATGAAAAATGGTATCAGGAAGCTGTCCATACCAGAGCCATGCCTGTCTTGACTCCTGCTCGCAAGGAGTCTCTATCATCAGAGAAGGAGAAGTGGGTTGTTTCTGTCACTCAGGAAGTGGTGGATGAAGCAGGGCAGAATCTGGGTGTTTTGCGTCTGGATATCGGCTATAAGAGCCTCAAAGCCTATCTGGATCGGCTTCAGCTAGGGAAGAAAGGATTTAGTTTTATTGTCAACAGCCAGCATGAATTTGTCTATCATCCCAAGAAGAGTGTTTATTCATCCAGTCAGGAAATGAAAGCTATGCAGCCCTATATGTCGGTCAAGGACGGTTACGCAGACCAGAAACAGGCTTTTGTCTACCAGATTGATATCGAAGACAGCGACTGGACTTTAATTGGCGTCGCCTCATTAGAGCAATTGCAGATGCTTCAGTCACAGATGCTTTATTCTTTTTTGGGAATGGGCGTTTTATCACTCCTGATGTGCTTGACTGGTATTTGGTTTGTTCTGCGTTTGTGGATTAAGCCTCTGCAGAATCTACAAGCAGTTATTCTAAAAATTGGGGCAGGTGACTCAAATCTGCGAGCAGAAGCAAAGGGTTCTCCAGAGTTGGTTGACTTGGCTCAGCAATTCAATAAAATGTTGGACCAAATTGAACAGCTGATGGAAGCTGTCAAGACTGAAGAACAAAATGTCCGACGCTATGAGCTCCGAGCTCTTTCAGCTCAAATCAACCCCCATTTCCTTTATAATACCTTGGATACGATTGTCTGGATGGCTGAGTTTAATGATAGCAAACGTGTTGTTGAGGTAACAAAATCACTCGCTCAGTATTTCCGCTTAGCGCTCAATCAAGGACATGAACAGATTGCTCTTAAAGATGAGATTGATCACGTTCGTCAGTATCTTTTTATCCAGAAGCAACGCTATGGTGACAAGCTCCAGTATATGATTGAAGAGGATGAATCTCTAGCTGATTATAAACTGCCCAAGCTGGTACTTCAGCCTTTGGTCGAAAATGCCATCTACCATGGCATCAAGGAAATTGACCGACATGGCATGATTCGGGTGACGTCGGCAGTAGAAGAAGGACAACTGATATTGTCTATCTATGATAACGGCCGTGGTTTTGATGTCAACGCATCTATGGATGCGACTCTTCTTCGCTTAGGTGGTGTCGGTCTGAAAAATGTTGATCAACGTTTAAGATTGCAGTTCGGAGACGACTACCATATGGAAATCCAGTCCGAACCAGATAAATTCACTCGGATTAGTCTTTATTTGCCGCTAGTTACAGATGATTAGATCTATTAAGTTTTAAAATATTCAAGCCGGTAGAACTTTCTCCGGCTTTTTACTGTTTGAAAAAAATGCACTAGTTTTGCTGTTCATCAAGCGAAATTTTCTCTTTTCATAGTCTCATGAGTTTGCAAAAAAATTACCGTAGCGGATTTGTGAAAAATCTATAAGATTCATTTATAATGATAAGTGAATGTATATTCTACGTGAGTAGTTAGAGGAGAGAAAATGGAATCACCTTTATTTTTTGTTTCAGTTCTTTTAGCTGGTATTTTGTCCTTCTTTTCCCCTTGTATTTTTCCCTTATTGCCAGTTTATATTGGCATTTTATTGGATGACAAGGAGGTCAAGACCCTGAAAGTATTTGGCCGGGAGCTTGCTTGGCAAGGCATGGTTAGAACGCTCTTTTTCATTGCAGGCATCTCAACAGTCTTCTTTTTGCTTGGCTTTGGAGCAGGCTTTCTAGGAACAATTATTTACAGTTCGACCTTTCGATATGTGATGGGCGGCCTCATTATTCTGCTAGGTCTGCATCAGATGGAGCTTATTAATATTCGCCAGTTACAGATTCAAAAGAGCTTGACTTTCAAAAAGAACAGCCAGAAGCATCATTTTTGGTCGGCATTCTTATTAGGAATTACCTTTAGCTTTGGTTGGACTCCTTGCATTGGTCCGATTCTCAGCTCAGTCTTGGCCTTAGCAGCTTCGGGTGGGAATGGTGCATTCCAGGGAGCCATTCTGACCTTGATTTACACTTTGGGAATGGCTCTGCCTTTCTTAATCTTGGCTTTGGCATCTAGCTTTGTTATGCAGTATTTTAATAAAATCAAGCCTTATATGGGCCTGATGAAGAAAATTGGCGGAGCCCTGATTATTCTGATGGGAATTCTGCTGATGTTAGGACAGCTCAACGCCCTGTCTGGACTTTTTGGATAAAAGGAGAAAGAAATATGAAAAAAATCATTACATTATTAGCAACTGTGTCAGCTGTAGCATTTTTGGCAGCCTGCTCGGAGCAGGAGGATAAACCTATGACTATGCCCACAACCAGCAGCTCGTCTAGTGAGACCACTCAGACAAGCACAGTCACCCAAGCAGCTGTCAGTCAAGAGGCGCCTGACTTTACTCTGCAGTCTATGGATGGAAAAACAGTCAAACTTTCTGACTACAAAGGCAAGAAAGTTTATCTAAAATTCTGGGCTTCTTGGTGTGGACCTTGTAAGAAGAGTATGCCAGAATTGGTCGAATTAGCTGGTAAAACAGATCGTGATTTTGAAATCTTGACAGTTGTAGCACCAGGTCTCCAAGGAGAGAAATCTGTCGAGGAATTTCCAAAATGGTATCAAGAACAAGGTTATAAAGATGTACCAGTTCTATTTGATACTTCAGGAGAAATTTTCCAAGCCTATCAGATTCGCAGTATCCCGACTGAAATCCTCATTGACAGTCAAGGGAAAATCGGTAAAATCCAGTTTGGAGCTATCAGTAATGCTGATGCAGAAGCAGCTTTCAAAGAAATGAAATAAAGCAAAAAAGAATGGATCACAAGTCCATTCTTTTTAGTTTGTAATGTGATTAAACGCTAGCACCTGATGTCGCATCAGCTCCTCCGCCTCCGTGACCACCATCGCCTCCAGCATCAGAAGCACCAGAAGTAGCATCTGCGTCTCCATGGCCTCCAGTGGCAGGAGCGAATGGTCCGCTGCCTCCAACCAAACGTTGACCAGTTTCTTTTAAGTACCAGTCGAGCCATGGTTGGAAATTAAAGACGATTTCATTGATACCTGCGTAGGATCCGTCAGGATAGTACATAGCTTGGTAGTTGTGAGTATTGATAACGCCTGCAGGTGAACCTGGGACGATTGTACGTACGTATTCTTGGTTTCCGTTGCGAAGTGTTCCGATAACCCACTCTACATTTTTCATCCGAGCTGGTGGAAGAGAACCATGAACGGTTGACATGCGGCTACCTGATTGAGGTGGCACACGTTTGGCAAACATGGTGTCTGGGTCTTGGTGGGCGTTGTTGTAGTAGAGGAATTGGTTGTTATCGTCAGCGTATGTCAATTCAAATGGCATAGCTTTCAAGAACATATCAATTTGATTAACGGTCAAGATACCATGGTCGAGTTTGACATAAGTATCTCCTGAAACAGCTCCAGTGATTTCAGCGACCTTTTCTACCCATTCTGGATCATCTGGATCAACTTCCGTAATTGTCGTAGCGATTGGTTTTCCACAGTCTAAGTCTTCAGGTTCGATTGGTTTTGGTTTTTTCAATTTTGAAACGACCTCTACATATTTGATAAAGTTATCTAAGCATGTTTCAAGGAAATTCACAGTTCCTTCGTTGGTGATATTGCCATCATTGTCAAAAGCTTCCTTGGCTTTGCCCAGCAAGAACTCGTTGCCTGGAAGGGTATAAGCATTGACACCAGGGGCGTCTAGGATTTTACGCAGGTGAACTTGAGCACGAGAAGTTCCTTGGTCATAGTAAGAAGCACCGACGATCATGACAGGCTTGTTTTCGAAAGGATGAACCTCGTAAGAGAGCCATTCTAAGACACTCTTCAAAGGAGCGCTGATAGTATGATTGTGCTCAGGGGTTGCGATAATAACACCGTCTGCACGTGTGATTTTGTTATACAAATAACGCAATTGGAAGCTTTCATCCCATTTTTCATCTTGGTTAAACATTGGAACTTCATCGATTTCTAAGACTTCCAATTCAAATTTAATTTTGAACTGACGGCGGATGAATTCCAATAATTTTCGGTTATATGATTGTTCGTAGTTTGATCCTACAATTCCAACAAATTTCATTCTTTCGGTCTCCTATCTTACAATTTTTCCCAGTTAAATTCTTCAGCATCTTTGCGAAGCAATTCTTGAGCGTTGCGCAATTTGTCAGTGATTTTGACAAAGATACGGAAGTCATCAAAGATAGCATCCAATTTTTTGACAACATCAAGATCTACCAAGTCTCCGCTTTGGTCAAAAGCTTGAAGAGAATGTGAAAGCAAGAACTCATCTGGAAGAACAGTTGCCTTGATTTCTGGAGCGTTCAAAATTTGACGGAGCTGCAATTGGGCACGAGAGGAGCCAAGTGTACCATAAGAAGCACCAGTGATCATGATCGGCTTGTTCAGCAGTGGATAAATACCATAAGAAAGCCAAGCCAGAGCATTCATGAGCACAGCAGGGATAGAATGATCATACTCAGGTGTGCCGATAAGTACGCCATCCGCTGCATCAATTTTTTCGGCAATTTCTGATACCGACTCAGGGACGTTTCTGTCAGCAGGTTTATTAAACATAGGAATATCTTTAATCTCAACCAGCTCGATTTCAGCTTTGTCAGCGAAGTGCTTAGACATATATTGAAGAAGTTGCCGGTTTGTAGAACGGTTAGAATTTGTTCCAACAATTGCAATAAGTTTTAACATAAAATTTCCTTTCTGAAATTAAGATACAGAGCCCTCATGTGAGTATTTATTTTTCTTTAGGCAAGTAAAACCTAGAAGAAAGAGAGGGCATTTTTTTATGAGCATATTTATAAAAGATAGGGTGATAGAGGTAGCACTTGGTGTGGCAGCAAATTTATCACTTTTGAAAATTAAGAAGCAGGAGTTATCTTCTCTAAAAGGCCTGAGCTACAGAAGAGCTGACTGTCCTGAGTGATAATCAATGCTTCAATCCCAGTTTGCTGTTCAATCTGGGACAGAATTGATGTCGGACTTTCACCAAATAGGCGAGTCGTCCAGATTTCGCCATCTACCGACTTGTCTGAAACAATGGTCAAACTAGCCAATTGATTTTCGATAGGATAGCCTGTTTTGCGATTCAGAATGTGATGGTAGTTCCGCCCTTCAACTGTAAGGGTTCTCTCGTAAATTCCTGATGTGACTACTGACTGATTGGTGACAGCTAAGATAGCTGAATGCTTGCCGCGAGGCTGCTTGGGATTTTGGATGCCAATTCGCCAGGCGCGCTGGCTGACTGCATTTTGGCCAATCGTCAGAACATTGCCACCGAGATTGATAAGAGCAGAAGTCACTCCCTGGCTCAGCAAATAGTCCTTAATTTTATCAGCGATATAGCCTTTAGCTAAGGCGCCTAGATCCAGCTTCATGCCTTCCTTAGCCAAAAAGACACTGTGGTCTTCTGGATTCAGCTCAAGCAAGTTTGGGTCAGTCAGGCTCAGAGCTTGCTGAATCTCCTCCGTACTTGGGAGATGAGCGTCTGAAAATCCTATCCGCCAGGTCTGGACGAGAGGGCCAATCGTGATATTTAAGTGGCTGCCTTCTGCTAGGCTGTGATACTTTCCCAGATCAATCAGCTCAAAAAGCTCTGGATGAACTGAGACACTTTTAATTCCTGCCAAATGGTTGATAGTCATAAGTTCAGAGTCTTCATCATTGGCACTGAAGCGATTTTTATAGACATGAAGCAGTTGGACCGCCTCATCTAAGAGTATTTCCGCTCGCTCATGGTAGAGAGAGATGCAAATCGTACTCCCCATCAAATGAAGCGAGCGAGAAGTAAAGTCCACATTATCACAACCTTTCTAAAATTAACCTCTCTAACCTTATTATATCAAAAAGATACCGGTTTCACAATCTTAAATTTGTTATATTTTCAGAAAACGAAACATTGCAAAAGGTAGTTTTTCTGAAGCATTTAGACTGCAGTGGTACAGCTTTTTAGGTAGCCTAAGAATTTTTGAAAATTTCGAGCAAATTTCTTGTAAACGCTCACAGGAGATGATATACTTGTTTAGTAAATTATAAATTAAGGTAGGACTATTCTTATGAGTAAAATCGTTGTAGTTGGTGCAAACCACGCAGGTACAGCGTGTATTAATACAATGTTGGATAATTATGGTGCAGAAAATGAAGTAGTTATTTTTGACCAAAACTCAAACATTTCATTCTTGGCATGCGGAATGGCCCTTTGGATTGGACAGCAAATCAGCAAGCCAGATGGACTTTTTTATGCAGACAAAGAAACTTTTGAAGCAAAAGGCGCAAAAGTTTATATGAATTCACCAGTTGAGTCAATTGATTATGATGCGAAAAAAGTTACAGCTATCGTTGATGGCAAAGAGCATGTAGAGTCTTATGACAAATTGATTTTAGCTACAGGTTCTCAGCCAATTCTGCCTCCGATTAAAGGTGCTGAGCTGGATCCTAACAGCCGCGAATTTAAGTCAACCTTAGAAAATCTGCAGTTCGTAAAATTGTATCAAAATGCTGCAGATGTTATTGAAAAATTGCAAGACAAGAGCAAACATATCGAACGTGTGGCAGTAGTAGGTGCTGGCTACATTGGGGTTGAGTTGGCAGAAGCCTTCAAACGTCTTGGTAAAGAAGTGATTCTGATTGATGTTGTGGATACTTGCTTGGCTGGTTATTATGACCACGACTTGTCTGATATGATGCGCCAAAACCTTGAAGACAATGGTGTTCAATTAGCCTTCGGTCAAACTGTTCAGGCTATTGAGGGTGAAAGTAAAGTAGAACGCATTGTAACAGATAAGGCTAGCTATGATGTAGATATGGTTGTCTTAGCAGTTGGCTTCCGTCCAAACACTGGTCTTGGTGCTGGCAAGTTGGAAACATTCCGCAATGGTGCTTTCTTGGTGGATAAGAAGCAAGAAACTAGCATCAATGATGTTTATGCAATCGGTGACTGTGCAACTGTTTACGATAACTCTATCAATGATACAAACTACATCGCCTTGGCTTCTAACGCCCTGCGCTCTGGTATCGTAGCAGCTCATAATGCTTGCGGTCATGAATTGGAGTCCAACGGTGTTCAAGGTTCTAACGGTATTGAAATCTTTGGTTTGAAGATGGTTTCAACTGGTCTGACAGAAGAAAAAGCTAAACGCTTTGGTTACAGCCCAGCTGTGGTTGAGTTTAAAGATACTCAAAAACCAACTTTCCTTGAAAAGGTTGAGCATCATGATGTTACAATTAAGATTGTCTATGATAAGGACACACGTGTAGTTCTTGGAGCGCAGATGGTTTCTAGAGAAGACATGTCTATGGGGATTCACATGTTCTCATTGGCCATTCAGGAAAAGGTTACAATTGATAGATTAGCCTTGCTGGATCTCTTCTTCCTGCCACACTTCAACAAACCTTACAACTACATTACTCAAGCAGCTTTGCGCGCCAAATAAGAAAATAATTAAGTCTGGGACAAGTCCTGGACTTTTTTTGTAGAGTTTTTAAAAAGAAAACTGAAATAAGAAATTTATATTTCATCTGTTTATCAGGCCTGCTTTGTGCTAGAATATTGGTAAAGTAACTATTTAGAGGAGATTGAGAATGGCAAAAAAGTCTATCTCGCATAAGCACGACATCAAGAGAGAATTTAATTTCACAACTCATTCGATTATTTCCCAGGTTTTGCGAGGTGTTTTAGTTGGGATTTTTGCTGGACTAGTAGTGGGCGTTTTTCGCTTTTTGATTGAAAAAATCTTTCACTTAGTGCAGGATATCTACCACAGGAGTCAGCAGTCTATGCTTTGGTTACTGGCTTTGGTGTTCCTTTATGCTTTCATCGTCTTCCTCAACGCTCACTTGGTAAAGTCGGAGAAAAATATCAAGGGGTCGGGGATTCCGCAGGTCGAAGCAGAGCTGAAAGGTCTGATGTCGCTTTCTTGGTGGAGTGTTCTCTGGAAGAAGTTTGTATTGGGGATTTTAGCCATTTCCAGCGGTCTGATGCTAGGGCGAGAAGGACCAAGTATTCAGCTAGGCGCTATGAGTGGCAAAGGTGTCTCTAAATTTCTGAATCTAAGTTCCGCTGAGGAGAGAGCGCTCATTGCTAGCGGTGCTGCGGCAGGCTTAGCAGCAGCTTTTAATGCACCAATCGCAGGTCTGCTATTCGTAGTAGAAGAAGTTTACCGTCATTTTTCACGCTTTTTTTGGGTTTCTACGCTGGCGGCCAGTCTGGTTGCCAACTTTGTCTCTCTTTCTATGTTTGGCCTAACACCAGTACTGGACATGCCGGATAATATCCCAATCATGAGACTGGAGCAGTATTGGATTTACCTAGTCATGGGCTTGCTGCTGGGCTTGTCAGGCTTTATTTATGAGAAAGTTATTTTGAATATTCAGCTGCTTTATCAGTTTTTGGGTCGGTTGTTTAGGATTTCAGAAGCTTACTATCCTATTCTGGCCTTTGCCTTGATTCTTCCGATTGGTTATTTCTTACCTCACTTGCTGGGCGGGGGCAATCAGTTGATTTTATCCTTGACCGCTAGTCATTATACTGTGGGAACCTTGCTCTTATTTTTTATTCTGCGTTTTGTCTGGAGTATGTTAAGTTATGGAAGCGGCTTGCCAGGTGGCATTTTTCTGCCTATCCTTGCTCTGGGTTCACTGCTTGGCGGAGCAATGGGGGCGGTCTGTCTGCAGCTAGGTTTGATTTCTCAGGAGCAATTTCCGATTTTCATTATTCTGGGCATGAGTGGCTATTTTGGCTCCATTTCTAAGGCTCCACTGACAGCCATGATTCTGGTCACAGAGATGGTCGGTGACATTCGTAATCTCATGCCGTTGGGACTGGTCACTCTGACTGCTTACATTATCATGGATTTGCTAAAAGGAGCGCCCGTCTATGAAGCCATGCTGGAAAAAATGTTGCCAGACAGTATGGAGGACCAGGGAGATACGACTTTAATTGAAATCCCTGTTTCTGAAAAGATTGCTGGTCGGCAGGTACATGAGCTAAACTTGCCTGATGGGGTCTTGATTACCATGAATGTCCACAAGGGGAAAACTCAAACGGTCAATGGCAGCACGCGCCTCTATTTGGGGGATACGATTTACTTGGTGCTGAAAAAGACGGAGATTGGAAAAGTCAAAGAAGCACTGCTTTAGTGGTCTTAATATATAGTTTTTGATTAAATTGTCAGACAATTTCTTGAAATATGAGAAAAAAACTGGTATAATTTACAGGAAATAATCTCTATCTAGGAGAGAAAACAAAGGAGTCACCATGAAAAAACTTGGCATCGTCCTATTTTCAACGGCAATTTTACTGACTGGCTGTGCAGCCAACAACTCTTCAAACAAGACTGGCTCAAGCAGTCAAGTATCCAGCAGCCAAACAGCTGTCAATCAGAAAGAATTGGACAAGGCGACAGAGGATTACAAATCTTTTGTCCAAGGACAAATCGATCAGCTCCTGACAGATACGGAGAAATTTCGTGATACCCTTAAAGAAGGCAAGCTTGATGAGGCTAAAAAGCAATATCCGCTTATCCGTATGGCCTACGAGCGCTCGGAGCCGATTGCTGAGAGCTTTGGTGAATCAGACGTTAAAATTGACTTCCGCTTGGTCGACTATGTTGACGAAAACAAGACCGAAGAAGGCTGGTCTGGTTTCCACCGCATCGAAAAAATCATGTGGGAACAAAATACGACCAAAGGAACTGAAAGCTATGCTGATCAGCTGGTCAACGATATCAAGGAGCTAAAAGCTAAAATCGCAACAGTTGAAGTGACTCCGGATATGATGTTGACGGGCGCTGTTGACTTACTCAATGAAGTAGCGACCAGCAAGATTACAGGTGAGGAAGAAGTTTTCTCTCATACAGATCTCTATGATTTCCGTGCAAATATTGAAGGAGCAGAAAAGATTTTTGAGCTCTTCAAGCCATTGATTCAGGACAAGGACGAGAAACTTGTCAAGACCTTGGAACTTGAGTTTAAAAACGTCAACGGTCTTTTAGACAAGCACATGACTGACTCGGAAAACTACAAGCTCTATACAGAATTGACAAAAGAAGATACCAAGGAGCTGGCAGAAGCAGTTACCAAACTGGGTGAGCCTCTTTCACAAATGGGAGTCATTCTAAACGGGGAGTAATCATATGACAAACGACGAAAAATGGTTTAATAAAAAGATGGATCGTCGTGAATTTCTTAAAAAAGCAGGGATTGGAGGCGCTGGTCTTGCACTGGGTGTCTCTGGTGCATCTGCTTTTTTCGCTAATCAGGCGAAGGAAGATAAGAAATTCGCTGACGGTGAGGAAGAAATTAGCTTCTATGGGGAGCATCAGGCGGGTATCACAACTCCGATGCAGAAGAATATCTACTTTGTTGTGTTGGATTTGCATACGACAGATAAGGAGACCATTATCCGGCTCTTCAAGGACTGGACGGCCTATAGCGAGAAGCTGGTAGATGGAGAATTGGTCAAAAAAGATAATTCCAATGCTCTTTTGCCGCCAACGGATACTGGAGAAACTGTTGGTCTCAACCCTTATCGACTGACCTTGACCTTTGGTGTCTCAGCCTCTTTTCTGAAAAAAATGGGCTTGTCAGACAAACGACCTAAGGCTTTTCGAGATTTGCCGCCTTTTCCAAAGGAGCAGCTTAAAGAAAAATATACGGGTGGTGATATTGTCATCCAGGCCTGCGCGGATGATGATCAGGTGGCCTTTCATGCGGTCCGCAATCTGGTCCGCAAGGGGAGAAATGCTATCACTATGAAGTGGAGTCAGTCAGGTTTTGCTGCTATCGGAGACCGGATGTCAACGCCTCGTAATCTCTTTGGATTTAAGGACGGCACAGCCAATGTGACCAAGGAAAAAGATTTTGACAAGGTCATTTGGTGCGACAGCAAGGACTGGATGCAGGGTGGCTCTTACATGGCTGTCCGCCGGATCCAGATGTTCCTTGAAACCTGGGACCGGACCAATCTGCAGGAGCAGGAAAACACTTTCGGTCGCTATAAGGAGAGTGGAGCGCCTTTTGGCAAGAAAGACGAGTTTGACGAGGTTGACTTGAAATTGCTGCCAGAGGATTCACATGTCCGTCTGGCCAAGGAGGTTGATAAGCCTATATACCGTCGGTCTTACTCATACTCGGACGGGATTGATGAAACTACTGGTCAGTTCGATACAGGCCTGCTCTTTCTTTCCTTCCAGAAAGATCCAGATAGCTTTGTCAAAGTTCTAACTAATCTAGGCGCTCAAGATAAGATGAATGAATACGTCACACATATTGGCAGTGGCTTGTTTGCTTGCTTTGGCGGAGTAAAAAAAGGAGAATACCTTGGTCAAAAATTATTTGAATAAAAGTCTGTTGATATTAGGGCTCTTGCTGATCTTTTTGGCTAAGCCGGTTTTAGCTGACGAGAGCTACAGCAGTCTATTCGTCAAAATTACTGATGCCAGCACTGCAGTCAAGCAGAAAGACCAGGAAAAATCCAAGCAGCTAATCAGAGAGATCAAGACTGACTTTGAAAGGGTAGCTAATCACGACTCTGCAGCGGGACAAGAGGTAAGCAAGGCACTAGACTTATCGGGTCAGGTGACGGAGGAGAAGCTGACACAGATTTCTTCTGCCCTCTTGAAATTTGAGAAAGAGCAGAATCCAGTCGACTTAGAAGCCGAGAAAAAGAAGCTTCTCAGTAAGCTAGAGCCAAAATTTGAAAATTTACAAAAGGCTATTAGCGCTAAGGATTTAGAAGCGACTCGAGAAGCTTACAAGAAGATGAATAGCACCTGGACTACCAATGAAGGTGTAGTTCGAGACAGCAGTACAGCCCATTACGGCAAGGTTGAAACAGCTATTTCATTCCTGCGTAGCGCCATTGAGACGGAGCCTACTGACTTTGACATGATTCAGTCTTCTTTTGATGACTTGAAAACCGCCATTGATAATTTTGTCAAAGGAGAGAAAGTCCAAGAAGCTGCTGGCAATCTGACGCTGAAAGATGGAATTAAGCTGCTAGAGGAGGCCTTGAGTCTCTTTCAAAGCGGAGATGATAAAAAGGCCGCTGCTAAGATGAAAGAATTCATCACCATTTGGCCAACGATTGAAGGAGATGTCAGTGTCAATAATCCTTCGCTTTATACCAAGGTTGAGAGTCAGACACCTGTTATTATGGTCAAGGGGAGCGAAGAGAAGTATCAAAAGCAGCTAGAATCCTTGATTAGTGAGCTGTCACAGATTGACACGACATCTTCCTATCATTTCTTTGATGCTATGCTGATTTTGCTGCGTGAGGGTGTAGAAGCGCTCTTGATTGTCATGGCTTTGATAACGACTCTGAAAGCCTCCAAGATGAAAAAAGGACTCAAATGGATTTATGCAGGGGCAGCGAGTGGAGTTCTAGCCAGTGCTGTGATTGCAGCTTTGCTGCAGTTTCTTTTTCCGGCAGTTGCTTCTGGATCCAATCGTGAAATTATCGAAGGTGCAGTGGGAATTTTCGCTGTCGCCATGATGATATTGGTTGGTATCTGGCTGCATAGCAAGGCATCTATCGAGAAATGGAATGACTTTATGGAAAGTCAGATGAAGGCTGTAACAGCCACAGGCAGTTTTCTTTCCATGTTTGCTCTTAGCTTTCTGGCAGTTTTCCGTGAAGGGGCTGAGACCATCCTCTTTTATGCAGGAATTCTGCCGCGCATCACTATGACTGATTTCCTTTTGGGAATCGGCTTGGCTCTTCTGGTCTTGGTCTTGCTAGCCTTTATCTTGAGCAAGGCGTCTGGTCTGCTCAAGCCACACAGCATTTTCTTCTGGCTGACCTGGTTAATCTATGCCCTGGCCTTTAAGATGCTGGGCGTCAGCATCCATGCCCTTCAGCTGACCAATATCCTACCGACGCACTTAATCAATGGTTTTGTGACAGTAGACTGGATGGGGCTTTATCCAAGCCTAGAAGTGGTCGTCAGTCAGGCGCTCTTTATCCTGCTGGTGGTCTATGTTAGTTTTAAAAATCAGAAAAGCGAGCAGCGGCATGGATAAAAAAGAGCAGACTATTATTGAGCATTTGACGGAGTTCAGAAGGCGTTTTCTAGCGGTAGTGGCTTGCTTCTTCCTGGTTTTTCTGGTTAGCTTGCTCTTTTCAGCCGATATTTACCGATGGCTGACCAGTAATTTTGAGCAGAAACTGCTGGTGCTGGGTCCGGATGATATCCTTTGGATTTATATCAGTCTGGCTAGTCTGGTCGCTTTTTCCCTGACCTTGCCATTTTTGGTTTATCAGGTCTGGGAGTTTGTCCGACCGGCTTTGCGAGCTAATGAAGCACGAGCCGTTTTCGCTTATATCCCGGCTACCTTTCTCTGTTTTGTTCTGGGGCTGGCTTTCGGCTTTTACTTTGTGACTCCGGCTATTTTACAGGTTTTGCTGTCGCTGGGTGAGGGCCTCTTTGAGACACGGCTAACAGCACAGAATTATCTTAGTTTCGTCTTTCATACCACTATTCCGATTGCTTGCCTTTTTGAGCTGCCAGTTCTTGTATCCTTTGTGACTTCTATCGGTTTGCTCAATCCGAAATTTTTGGTAAAATATAGACGATACGCTTACTTCATTTTGCTGATTTTAGCTGTTGTCCTGACACCGGCCGACTTTATCAGCGATCTGACTATGACAATGCCTTTGATTTTGCTCTATGAAGTCAGCATCTTGCTCAGTCGCATCATTTATCAAAGAAAATCAACGAGGAGAAATTAATGGGACTTTTAAAAGACATCGGAGTACCTGGGGTAATCATTATTGTTCTGGGAGCCCTGCTCATTTTTGGACCAAAACGCCTGCCCGAACTGGGACAATCGATTGGTAAAATGTTTTCAGAATTTAAAAAAGCAGTCAATCATGCTGGAGAAGAAGACAAGACCGAGAATAAAAATGAAAAAGAGTAAACGAAAAACACGGATAGCCGTGTTTTTCTGCTAGACGCAAGATGATTTGTGAGAAGGAGGGCAAATGAAAAAATTAGAAGAACGGATTCTTAGAGATGGACAAGTGCTAGGTGAAAATATCCTGAAAGTTGACTCTTTTCTGACCCATCAGGTTGATTTTTCTCTGATGAAAGAGATTGGCCAGGTCTTTGCGGAGGCGGTAAAGGACGCAGGAATTACCAAGGTAGTGACCATTGAGGCTTCTGGCATTGCTCCGGCTGTCTATGTGTCTGAAGCGCTGAATGTCCCGATGATATTCGCCAAGAAATCCAAAAACATCACCATGACTGAGGGGATTTTGACAGCTGAAGTATACTCTTTCACCAAGCAAGTGACTTCGACCATTTCGATTGCTGGGAAATTTCTCAACTCTGACGATAAGGTGCTGATTATTGACGATTTTTTAGCTAACGGTCAGGCAGCCAAGGGCTTAATTACCATTATCGAGCAAGCAGGAGCACAGGTTGAAGCGGTTGGCATTGTCATTGAAAAATCCTTTCAGGATGGTCGTCAACTTTTGGAAACTGCTGGTTATCGTGTTCTTTCTTTGGCTCGCATTGCTGGATTTGAGAAGGGGCAGGTTGTCTTTACTGAGGCAGATATATGATTTCCTTTTCCTTTTGACTATCTGTCTGGCTTATAGTATAGTAAAGATAGTTGATATTTTAAAAATCTAAGCTCATTGATTTTACTTGGGTAGAAAAAGTTTTTGAGGGATTTCTATGCACCAAACTCATAATTTACAGCAGCGGATGCGGCTCTTTATTTCTATTTTTTTGCCAATTTTGATCTACCAACTGGCCAATTTTTCAGCATCTTTTGTCGATACGACTATGACTGGTCAGTATAACACTTTGCATCTGGCTGGTGTTTCCATGGCAACTAGTCTTTGGATTCCATTTTTCGACCTGCTGATAGGGATTGTTTCGGCCTTGGTACCCATAATTGGGCATCATTTAGGGCAGGGAAAAAAAGGAAAGATTGCTTCTGATTTTTATCAGTTTATTTATCTTTCTTTGGGGTTATCGCTAATTTTATTTGCTTTGGTATTTGTGGGCGCTCCTCTGGTTTTGTCTCACCTTAGCCTAGAGCCTTTAGTAGAAGAAGTAGCTAAGAACTATCTTTGGTATCTGGCGCTCGGCATTATTCCTCTTTTGCTATTTAGCACCATCCGTTCTCTGTTTGATGCTCTTGGATTGACCAAACTTTCCATGTATCTTATGCTCTTACTCTTACCTTTGAATGGCTCTTTCAATTATGCCCTAATCTACGGAGCATTTGGATTTCCAGAAATGGGCGGAGCTGGAGCTGGACTTGGGACTTCTTTGGCTTATTGGGTTTTGCTCCTCATATCCTTGTTAGTAGCAGTCAAACATCCCAAAATCAGAGCCTATGAGCTGTGGAAGATTCGACCGCTAGATAAAAAGGGCTTAATCGAAGGCATTCGACTTGGTCTGCCTATCGGAGGAACGTTTTTTGCTGAAGTCGTGATTTTCTCGGTTGTTGGCCTGGTCATGGCTAAGTTTTCGTCACTAATCATTGCTAGCCATCAGGCGGCCATGAATTTTTCAAACTTAATGTATGCCTTTCCTATGAGCATTTCAACCTCTATGTCCATCATCGTTTCTTATGAAATTGGAGCCAATCATCCTGACGATGTTAGGAAATTCTGTAAACTTGGGCGGCTGACGGCTTTGGGAATTGCTGGATTTACCTTTCTCTTTCTCTATATTTTACGTGATCGAGTGGCTGCTCTCTATGGTTCTGATGCCGAGTTTATCCGTATGACGTCCGTTTTTCTGACTTACAGCCTCTTTTTCCAGTTAGCAGATACTTTTGCAGCTCCTTTACAGGGCATTCTTCGGGGCTATAAGGATACTCAGGTACCATTTTACTTGGGTTTGATTGCTTATTGGGGAGTTTCGCTGCCCCTGGGTCTCTTCTTAGATCATTTTACCAGCTTGGGCCCTTACGGATATTGGATTGGACTTATCGCTAGCTTGGTGATGAGCGGCATTCTTTTTCAGTGGCGGCTTAATCGTTTGACTAAAAATATCATAACTTAAAGAGCGCTGGCTTGTCCTTTTAGGATAAGCTAGTGTTATTTTTTTTCACAAACTTTTATTAAAATTAGATTAAAACGGTAAAACGCTTACATATTTTCTAGTATATTGATTGTGAAAATGATATAATAGACATAAGATTATCAAGTCAAGTTTTTGTTAAAATAGGTTAATTTTTAGAATATTGTTTACAGTTGTCTTTGGTTTTCAGTAGAAAAGCGAGGGAACTATATGACTGAACACTATACCCATCTTTTGCAAGAAGTACTAAATGCTGCAAAGGAATTAGCTATTCAAAAACACAATTATCAAGTGGACATTCCGCATGTATGGACAGTGCTGACCCAGCCTCAGGCTTTTGCCTTGGAATTCTATACCAGTCTGGATCTTGATATTAATGAATTTATCAGTGTCATCAATCAGGAACTAGCCAAGATTCCTGTGTTTTCACATACGGACACGAGCCGCTACGGACGTCAGTATAGTCAACGTCTCAAGAATCTTTTGGATGATGCAGATGCTGAGAGGGCGGAACTGAGGGATGAGGTGGTAACAGTAGAGCACCTGATTCTTAGTCTATTTCAGCAACAGCGAAATCCGATAACTGTCTTTTTGAAGCAGGCAGGAATTGATAAGGAGCTAGTTGCGGCAAAGTTGAATAAGGTTCGCCAAGGCAAACGAGCAATCTCTCCAAGTCAGGAGAGTCGCTATCAAGCCCTGAGCAAATATGCGACTAACTTTAATCAATGGTTGGCTGACCAGACCGATAGACAGGTAATTGGTCGAAATGACGAAATTGACGATATTATCCGTGTGCTGTGTAGGAAAGAGAAAAGCAATGCCATTCTCCTAGGTTTTCCAGGCGTTGGAAAATCCAAAGTGGTAGAGGGGTTTGTTGGAAGATTACTTGCAGATGATGTTCCGGAACATTTACTGGGCAAGGAAGTTTTTAAGTTAAATCTAGGCGGACTGATTGCCGGAACTAAATATAGAGGAGAGTTTGAAGAGCGCTTCAAGGCTGTTTTGGATGAGGTGCTGGCTGCTAAGGGGAAGATTATTCTTTATATTGAGGATATCCACCAAATCGTGACAGCAGGTCGGACAGAGGGCTCTCTTGATGCAGGCAATCTTTTAAAGCCGCTCTTGGCTCAAGGACAGATTAATATCATCGGCACAACGACTTTTGCTGCCTATCGAGAGAGCTTCGAGCTAGATCAAGCTTTGGAGGGGCGTTTCCAGCGGATTCGCATTGAGGAGCCTGATCAAGATAAGGCATTGACAATTCTGCAAGGACTGCGGCAGAATTACCAGGACTTTCACGGAGTTTCCCTGACGGATGAAGCTCTGCAGGCAGCGATTAGTCTTTCAATTCGTTATCTGTCAGATCGTTATTTACCTGATAAGGCACTGGACTTGATTGATGAGGCTTGTGCTGTCAAGAAAATCCAGCTAGCTCAAGCGGAAACTGAACGACCAGACGTCAGTCGTGAGGATATAGCCAGTATCGTAGAACGTATAACGGGAATCAAAGTGCAGGGAATCATGGACAATGAGCGCGAACACCTGCTAAATCTAGACAAGCTCCTGCGCCAGAGAATTGTAGGACAAGACCAAGCTGTTCAAAAGGTTTCGGAGGCGATTTTGCGCTCGAGAGCAGGAATTCAAAATCCAAAGCGTCCTATTGGTTCATTCCTCTTTCTGGGGCCAACTGGAGTCGGTAAGACTGCTCTGGCTAAAGCCCTCGCTGAGCGGCTGTTTGGCAATGAGCTGGAAATGGTTCGACTGGATATGTCTGAATACATGGAAAAACATGCCGTTGCTCGTTTAGTTGGTCCGCCACCAGGCTACGTAGGATTTGAAGAGGGAGGACAGCTGACAGAAGCTGTTCGTAGAAGGCTTTATTCGATTGTCTTGCTGGATGAGATTGAGAAAGCCCATCCGGATGTATTTAACACCCTGCTGCAAGTATTGGACGAAGGACGCTTGACAGACTCTAAAGGGCGTACTATTGACTTTAAAAATACTATTTTGATTATGACAAGCAATATTGGCTCCCAGCAGATTTTGGAAAGTCTCAAAAGTGAACAGGGACTGACTGCTGAAACGCAGGAAGAAGTTCTGTCCCTGCTGCAACATAGCTTTAGACCAGAGTTTTTAAATCGAATTGACGAGACGGTTATTTTCAACCCTCTGAGGGCGGAAGATATGATCAATATCGTAAAAATTGTGGTTCGGCAACTTCAGGAAAGGTTGGAACATCAGAAGATTCAGCTTCATCTGAGCGAAGAAGTTTACGCTTTTTTAGCCCAGAAAGGTTACCAACCGGAGTTTGGTGCCCGTCCTATTCAAAGAAGCATTATGCGCTATCTAGAAACGCCTTTGGCTCGTTATTTGGTCGAAAATAAGGAAACAACTGAAATGACAGTTCAAGTCGGTTTGAAGGATGGGCAACTGGATTTTAATTATTTGGTATAAGTTTCTTCTAAAAGTAAGCGCTTACTATGTATATACAAAGAAAAACAAAGAAAGGGGGTTCATGGTTTCTGAGCAGACTCTATCCTGAGATTTTGAAATGAGTCTTAGGTATACGTAAAATAATGAGATGCTTTTTGTATCTATAGCCGACAGCAATCATTTTGATTGTTGGAGCACCCTTTGCATTTTATGAAAGGAGGAGAGTTTTGTCTGTTTATGATGTTTTGATTATCGGTGCTGGACCGGGTGGTTATGTGGCTGCTGAAGAAGCAGCTCGTTTGGGCAAGAAGGTGGCCGTGGTAGAAAAGAAGTCTATCGGCGGAACCTGCCTGAATGTGGGATGTATACCGTCTAAGGCTTATCTCCAGCACGGTCATTGGTTGCTGACAATGGAGGAGGCTAGGCGTTATGGCATTGAGAGCAAGCTTGAAAGGATTGATTTTGAGAAATTGGTAGACCGAAAGAATCAGGTTATTGCCAGTTTGCAATCTGGAATTCATGCTAGCTTTAAGTCTTTAGGTATTGAATATATCCAAGGGCAGGCCAAGTTTGTCAAAGACCGAACTTTCTCCGTCAATGGTAAAGAAATCAGTGGCAAAGATGTGATTTTGGCTACTGGCAGTTATCCTTTTGTGCCTCCTATCAAGGGATTGGAACAGGTTGACTATCTAACGACGGATACGTTTTTTGACTTGAGGGAGCTTCCTGAGAAGTTAGTCATTATTGGAGGTGGCGTTATCGCAATTGAGCTAGCTTTCGCTATGGCTCCTCTGGGTGTCGCTGTCACTGTTATTGAGGTTGCGCCGGAAATTCTTTTGACTGAAGAAGCAGAAGCGCGACGTGTGATTCAAAAGAAACTAAAGAAAATGGGGGTGATGATTTATCAGGGAGCTCAGATAAAGGGAGTAACTGCTAATTCTGTCTTACTTGAGAACGAGCAGGTTGCTTTCGACCATCTTTTAGTCGCTACTGGCCGTAAACCAAATCTAGAGTTAGCAAAGGATATGGGATTAGCCTTGACAGAGCGGAATTTTGTCAAGGTAGATCAATACTACGAAACATCCAAAGAGCATGTTTATGCTATCGGTGATCTCTTGGAATCTTATATGCTGGCTCACGTAGCCAGTGCAGAAGGGATAAAGGCTGTAAGAGCTATCTGTCGAAGAGCTGAAGAAGCAGTTGATCCGCTGGGTGTTCCCCGTTCACTCTACACCAATCCTGAAGTGGCTTCTTTTGGTCTCAGCAAGGAAGAGGCTGAGCAGGCCGGCTATGATGTTCTGGTCGATCAGCTGCCTTTCTCTTATAACGGGCGGGCTATCGCTATAGGTGAGACGGAGGGGTATGTCAAGCTAATTTCAGAAAAGCAATACCATCTTCTACTAGGTGCTGTCATCGTTGGTCCGCACGGTACGGATCTTCTACAGAATTTGATTTTGCTGAGGCAGGCTGAAGCAACGTTGGATCAAGTTCTTGAAACAGTTTTCGCTCATCCGACTACATCAGAACTTATACAAGAAGTCGCCAAAAGACTCGTTCAGGACGATTAATGAGGAGGTAAAAATATGTCACATTATAAAGATTTACCACAACGATTGACCAAAACAAGAAGCCAAGGGGCTGTATCGGAGCTAGTCGATTTAAAAGTCCATGATGCTACCGAAGTTGAGGTGGAGCAGATTTCCAAAGAAAAAGCCAAGACCATGTATAAAACCATGTGGGATATCCGTAATTTTGAGGAAAATACTCGGCGTTTCTTTGCAGCAGGACAGATTCCTGGCTTTGTTCACCTTTATGCCGGAGAGGAAGCGATTGCTACGGGTGTCTGTGCTAACCTGACAGACCAGGACTATATTACCAGTACCCACCGGGGACACGGTCACTGTGTTGCTAAGGGCGGTGATTTAAAGGGCATGATGGCAGAAATTTTTGGCAAGGAGACTGGACTTGGAAAAGGAAAAGGCGGATCTATGCACATTGCCGATTTGGACAAGGGAATCCTCGGCGCCAATGGTATGGTTGGTGGAGGCTTTGGTCTAGCTACCGGTGCAGCTATGCGCAACAAGTACTTGAAAACCGACAGTGTAGCTGTCTGCTTCTTCGGTGATGGTGCGGCCAATGAAGGGAATTTCCACGAATGTCTCAATATGGCATCAATTTGGAAACTGCCAGTTATCTTTGTCAATGAAAACAACTTCTTTGCAGAATCGACACCGCAATGGTATTCTTCAGCGTCTGGCACCATTGCTGAGAGAGCGGCTGCTTATAATATGCCCGGCGTTCGGGTTAATGGTAAGGATTTATTCGCTGTCTACCAAGTAGCCAAGGAAGCTGTAGAGCGGGCTCGTAGAGGTGAAGGGCCTACCTTAATTGAAGCTGTAACATATCGCGATCATGGTCACTTTGAAGGGGATGAGCAGAAGTATAAGGCTTTGGAAGGTGAAGAAAAAGACTGGGCTGATGTGGATGCTCTGGACGTCTTCCGTGACTACGCTATCGAGCATGGCCTCTTGACTGAAGAGGAACTTGATGCCATATTAGAGGAGTCTAGAAAGGATGTGGAAGAAGCTATCAAATTTGCTCAAGACAGTCCTATTCCTCGTTCCGAGTCTCTGCTGGAAGATGTATTTGCTGATTGATAGAAGGAGGTTGATCAAATGGCTAGACAACTGTTATTTATGAAAGCAATCAATGAAGCGCTGGATCAGGCAATGGCAAAAGATGACACCGTAATCCTTCTGGGAGAAGATATTGCTGGCGGTGTAACAATCAAGCACTTGGAAGAAGAAAACGAAGATGCTTGGGGCGGTGTAATGGGTGTGACCAAGGGACTCATGCCAAAATATGGCCGAGAGCGGGTGATTGATACTCCGATTTCAGAGCACGGATACGTGTCAGCTTCTGTTGGAATGGCTCTGACTGGCTTGCGTCCAGTACCGGAGCTGATGTTCAATGACTTTATCGGTTTCTGCTTTGATGCCATTCTGGGGCAGGGCTCAAAAATGCGCTATATGTTTGGTGGTAAGGCCAAGGTTCCGATGACAATGCGCACCATGCACGGGGCAGGAGCTTCGGCAGCAGCTCAGCACTCGGGTTCTTATTACGGTCTCTTCGGATCCATTCCCGGCATTAAGGTGGTCGTTCCGGCAACACCTTACGATGCTAAGGGCTTACTGCTGGCTTCTATTGAAGATGATAATATCGTCATTTATTCAGAAGATAAGACCCTCTATGGTATCAAGGGAGAGGTGCCAGAGGAATATTATACAGTTCCAATTGGAAAGGCTGCTGTCCGCCGTGAGGGAACTGATCTTACTATTGTCACTATCGGTAAAATGCTCTATGTAGCTTATGAAGTAGCGGATCGCTTGGAAAAAGATGGTATTTCGGTTGAAGTCATTGACTTGAGAACGGTAGCTCCTTGGGATGAGGAGACAGTCTTTGAATCAGTCAAGAAAACTGGACGGCTGATTATCGTTGATGAATCAAACCCTCACAATAACACAGCGACGGATATCGCAGCAGCAGTGACAGACAAATGCTTTGACTATCTGGACGGTCCAGTGAAATGCGTCTGTGCGCCAAATGTGCCAGTACCATTTGCGGTGAATTTGGAACAGCTCTATATCCCTAATGCTGATAAGGTTCTGACTGTTGCTGCAGAATTGATTGACGATCTGAAGAGATAGAAGGGAGGCAAGTATGGCTACAGAAATTGTAATGCCTAAGCTAGGCTTAACAATGACCGAAGGTCTGATAAATAACTGGCTGGTCAAGGAAGGCGACACCGTAGCTGCTGGTCAGCCTGTCTTGGAAATCAGTTCTGAAAAATTGACCAGCGATGTAGAGGCGCCAAGCGCAGGAGTGATTTTGAAAATTATCAGTCAGGCGGGCGATACTGTCCCGTGCAAGAAAGTAATTGCATGGATTGGTGAAGCAGGAGAATCTATTCCAGGTATGGAGACGGAAGAAGTCTCTGCGAATAAATCAGAAAGTGATAAGGGAGCAGTTGATTCAGAGCCAGAGCTAGCTGAAAAAACTGTGGCAGCAAGTTCCAACGCTGTTGGAAAAAGTGAACAGGGACGTATTTTTATCACTCCGCTGGCCCGCAAGATTGCTAAGGAAAAAGGATATGATATTTCCATGATTTCAGGAACGGGAGGCAAGGGCCGCATTACCCGACGGGATGTGGAAAACTATAAACCAGAGGCGCTTCCAAACCAAACACCTGAAAATAGCTCTGCGATCCTTCAGCCGGCTAGTCAGGCTGACTATGGCGCAGGATTGACAGGCATGCGTAAGTCTATTGCGGAGCGGATGATGACCAGTCTCCAGACATCGGCTCAGGTGACCTTGCACCGTAAGGTTGATATCAGCAAGCTGATAGCCTTTAGACAGGATATGAAGGATAAGGTAGCTTCTCCGCTAGAAAATGGTGAAATCAGCATCACGACCCTGCTGACAAAGGCAGTTGCCAAGGCATTGAAAGATCACCCTCAGCTCAACGCTTGGTATTTCAATGGTCAGTATCAGGAAGTAGAAGATATTCATATCGGGATTGCGACTGCGCTTAGTGATGGTCTAGTGGTGCCGGTTATCCGACACGTGGATAAGCTAACGCTGGCTGACTTGGGCTTAGCTATCAAAACAGAGGCCACCCAAGCTCGTAAAGGCACTTTAGATCCAGCTCTTTACTCAGGTTCAACCTTCAGTATTACCAATCTCGGGGCAGCAGGCATTGAATATTTCACTCCTATCCTAAATACTCCAGAAGTGGCCATTTTAGGAGTTGGTGCCCTGCAAACGGCGCTGGCTCTTGATAGCCAAGGACAGGTCTATGAGCAGAAATTCCTGCCGCTCAGCCTGACTTTTGACCATCAAGTCGTAGATGGTCAGCCTGCAGCGGAGTTTCTAGCCAGTCTAGCGGACAAGTTGGAATCTCCTTACGACTTGGTTTTCTGATAAATGAATAGGGACAATCATTCCTAAGTGAAAATGAAAAGGCCAGCTGTTTATATCACTCATTAACAGTTGGCCTTTATGTATTCTGTCATCCTCTTGCTTCAAATTTATAAAGGTTTGATAAGGAAATGACAGGATGATAGGGAGTAAGCTCTAAGGCTCTAAGTGGTTGGATAAAGCTGCGGTATAAGATAAATTGAATGACGATAATGGGAGAAAAATATCAGTGAGGTAGAATATGAAGGTTGCCAAAACACTAGTCTTAGAATATCTAGAACAAGAATTACTAAAGAATAATAAGCAAGGTCTTGAAACGAAAGTAATTGCTGCTGCTTTAGGAATGCAACGCTCAAATGTGAGCACTATCTTGAATCAATTGGTAAAAGAAGGGCTACTCGTTAAAGGAAATACACGGCCAGTTCAATACCAATTAAAAGAGGTATTTGTGGAAAATCCTTTGGATTTTCCAAGCATTATAGGTGAAAATGGCAGTTTGCGAACAGCCATCCAGTTAGCACAGGCAGCTATTTTATACCCAAATTATGCCCTTCCAGTACTCATTTTATCCGAGGTCGGTGCTGGTAGAACTCACTTCGTTAATAAAATGATGGAGTTTGCCATTCAAAATCAAGCGATTAGTAAACCTCAGTTGTTTGAAAAAATTAACTGCTTAGACTATATTGATGTTCTCGATGATTTGCTGAAGTTGTTATTTGGCTCAGAGGCAACGAAGTCTGTATTTGAGAAAGTAGCAGAAGGAATTTTATTTATAGATAACATACAAGTTTTATCTTCGGCGGATCAAAATAGATTGATTTCCTGGCTGAATCACAGAGAAGGGGAACAAAAGAGACGTCAGAAGAAAGGTTTGGTAATTATCGGAAGTAGCGCTAAGCTATCTGAACATTTATCCAATAAACTTCCTGTTGTAATCCAGCTGCCTTCTTATCCGAATCGACCGATTAGTGAAAAGCTAGAGTTACTAAATTACTTTTTAGCTATCGAATCAAAGAATTCTGCCCATGATATTCAAGTGCCGCGTGATGTCATTCATTCCTTCATCCTATCAGCGAATATTAGCAATATAAAAGAATTAGAATATGCAGTTCGAACTGCTTGTGCCAATGCTTTTGTAAGAAGTCTGAGGTCGGAGCTAAAAGATTTAACACTTAGTAATGACGATTTGCCTATTCCTTATCAAGGAATTCGGCATTTAGGTAGTCATAATGTAGTTAAAATCGATGAATTGATTGGCAAACGTAAGGTGTTGATTTATGATAAGGAGTTGGGATTGCTGGATTTTCCAGAGCAAGAGTCGGATGATTTATATAACAAAATTAAATCAGAATATTCTCAGTTATCAGAAAGAGGCATTGAGCAGGATGATATTTTTGAGGCAGTAAGAAACTATATTCAAAGCTATATTGAATACAAACCTTTTGTTAAGAAAGAGGATGAGTTGGAAAATCTTAATCAGCTTGAGACGATTGTTTCTGCTGAAGTAATCCAGTTGGTACAAGCCTTTGTTTTATCTGTTCAAAAAGAACTCAATATAGAGCTTAATTCGACGGCATATTACGGCATCAGCCTTCATGTCAATGCGATGCTTAAGCAGAAAGGGTCGTTAAACCGGCAGTTGGATAATGATGCTATTGTGAAAGTGATTCGGGATTATCCAATAGAGTATGCACAATGTTCTAAATTTGCCAGGCAGCTAGAAACAAGATTTCAACTAGCTGTTCCGATAGATGAAATCGTCATCCTAACCATGTTTATTATTGAATCCGAAAAGAAACAAGATAGTCTACGACCTATCTTGCTCTACGTTCTGCATGGTAAAGGGGTTGCCAAGTCCTTGGCTGAGTCAACCAAGATGCTGACTAAAAATAGCCAAGTGTATGGCTTTGATATTCTATTAGAAGAATCTCTAGAGGAAAGCTATCGTAAATTAAAAGAGCAAATTGAGGAACTAGACCAAGGTTTAGGGGTCATTGTCCTCTATGATATGGGCTCGATTAAGGAAATGCTGGATAAAATTCGAGAAGAAACTCTGATTAAAATCAGAGAATTTGAAATTCCCATTACTATTATTGGCATGGGGATTGCACGGCGCTGTTTGATAGAAAATGATATTGACAGTGTCTTTCATGCTTTTCATATGGAAATGAATCAGCTTTATAAAAATAGGGACCAGGAAAAAATCATCATTACACTCTGTTATACCAGCGAAGGTGGTTCTCTTCAGCTCAAGCACTATCTTGATCAGTATTCAAAGCTGGGTTACCGTGTCATTGCTTTGTCAGTTGCTAATAAGGAGATGTTGATTGAGGAAGTGATGGCCTTAAGAAAGACCTATCAAGTTCATGCTTTTGTTGGAACTTTCGACCCTCAAATTATGGGTATCCCTTTCATTTCCATTAAAGATGTTTTTGAGCAGCCCAAGGAGCACTTAGATAAATTATTGATGTTTGTACCGACCTCTGTCAATAGCTACGATTATGAGAAGGTTTACCAATTTTTAGAAGAGCAATTTGTCTATACTTCCTTAGCTAAGATTAAAAAGATTCTTCCTGCTATTTTAGATGAATTTGATTTTTATTATCAGCTGACAGAGGAGCAAACAATAGGTTTGTTTGTTCATATTGCGTGTCTAGTGGAGCGAACCCTTTCAGGAGAATGCTTGAAGAAGAGCAGTAAAGAAATTGCTGGTGTTATCGAAAAATTCCCTGATGACTATAAGCACGTTAGGAAAATCATCCGAACGGTGGAGCGAAGCTTTAAGATTCTTGTAGATGACGCAGAGGTCAGTGTTTTAATTCAGATGCTGCGCAAATTATAAAATTGTAAGTTGGAGTCGCAAACCAATAAAAAGCACCTAACTCTCATTACCTTTTTAGTCGGGATTTACATTTCCGATTTCTGTGGTAATGTTGTGATTTAGATGCTTTTTTACATGTGCTCTTGTACAAGATTATGCAGCCATTTCCCTGAGAAGACACGAGGGATGCCCCAGATTGGCTTGAGAATGTCTTCGCCATTTATCACAAGAAAGATTAGCCAAATGGGAGCCTGCAGACTAACCAGAGCATAGCCAAGTGGAATGCTGAAGAGCCAGACGGGTAAAATATCTAGCAGACAGGCATAGTTGGTATCGCCTCCGCTACGTAAAATCCCAACGATTAAAACAACACTAAATGCTTTTGGGATAAACAACAGGGCATTTAACTGAATCATCAAGATGGTTAGCTGCTCTGTCTGATTGCTTAAGTTGTAGAGTTTCAGGGCTAAGGGCGTGGCCCAGATGAGTAGGACGCTGACGATGAGCCCGATGAGAGGTAATAGAAGTAAGAAGCGCTTGGCATCTTGTAAGGCTTTTTCTACTTGATTCTCTCCGATGGTATTGCCTAGCATAACAGCTACGGCATTGCCTGCACCACGAACGAAGACAAAACCAATTTGGGCAATGGCGCTAGCAATCTGGGTAGAGGCCACCACTTCAGTACCTAATAGCCCGATAATGGCCAAGCCAATCGTTGTTCCGAGCGACCAGGCGCCTTCATTGAAGACGACTGGCAAGGTTTTTTTCAAAAATTGATAAATAAAATCTTTGTGAAAGGCAAAGAGTTCAGTTATGCTAGCTGCTCCAGCCATCCTTGTTCGATAGACACCAAATACTAACAAGCAAAGCTCTAGCAATCGAGCAATAAAGGTAGCAATAGCAGCACCAACCAGTCCAAGTTTAGGAAATCCAATCAGTCCAAAAATAAGGACGGCATTGCCAATGATATTGGTCGCCATGGATAGGAGACTTGCAAGAGTTGGTAAGAAAACTTCGTTACTACAGCGACACATGGTGGCCAAGGAGGTTGTGATAGCTGTCATCAGGTAGGTCCAGGAGACGATAGATAGGTACTGGGCGCCCAACTGAATAGCTTCGGTATCATGGATATAAAAGCCAATCAGTTGCTTGGGAAAAAGTAAAGCGACTAAAGTAAAGGAAGCGGAGATGATCCCGCTCAGCATATAGACTAATCCCAAGGTTTTTCTCATATCAGCAATTCGCTGGGCTCCCCAGTATTGGGCCATGAAGACAGAAGCTCCGCTACCGATACCAAACTGTACAATAGTCAAGAGAAAGAAAATCTGGTTGGCAGCACCAGCAGCTGCGATTTGTTTTTCCCCTAGCTGTCCAATCATGACAACATCAGCTAGATTGACAGCGCTGGCTAGTAGAAATTGAAGAGAAAACGGTAGACTGAGACGTAAGAATTGTTTCAGAAATGTTTTCTTTTCACTCACTCTCCCACCTCCTTTCGTTTCAAATAGGATAAGCAATCAGTATGTCTAGTAACCTGATATCTAGAAAGTTTCTGCTTTTTTTGAATTGGATGATTCTGATTCCTCATAAATTTCGCTATTTCTATCTGATAGCTTGAAATAAGCCTCAAGTTTAGTGATAATAGGCAATTTGATCAACAAAAATTTGACAATCTTTGTCAGCTTCTGTTTCAACCTCTACATTCTTCAATTCCTTTTCAGGATAAGGGTTTTGAATAGGAAATGCGAAGAAAGTTTGCTGCTCTTTTTGATAAGGTTTGGTTCTAAGCGAGACTTCAAATAATTGCTCATCTACTTTATAGATAGGTTCACCAGGTAAAGGGTTGGTATTGGTAGACCGATCCCAGTCAACACTTGTTTTGCCAATGTTTTCTCCAAAGATAATGGGAACAGTGAACTTGGTTTGATCAGTATAGATTAGTAGAATATTTCCGATTTGATAGGTTTCCATTTCAGGGAAGACACCGTCCACAAACCATTGGTATTCCACAAAATAGTCAGTAGCATAGCCAATTTCAATCCAGCTGGGATGCGCCAGTGCTTCAAGGCTGCGCGAGTGGTTTTGAAGATCAGGATAGTGGTAATGGAAGAGATAAGATAAGGTTTTATCACGGATAGTCGCATAGTCTTCATCACGATAGTCATGATTCCAAAACATCTCGTAAGCATAGGCCAAGCCAAAGAAAATGACATTTCTCTGCAGGATTACCTCATTTAAGGTGCTCCAGTTGGAGATGATAGCCCCCTTGCTCCCCTTCTTCAAATGCTCAGCCCAATGCGGAAAGAGATAGCCTTCAAAATTACCATAACGGATGCTAAAGCCTTCTTCTAAAACTTCATCTTCCAGTTGTTCATCCAAACTCCAGAGCCAATGGAGAATTTCGACATCTTTGGGAATCTGGTTAATAGCCTGCCAGGTTGCCGGCATGATGCCAACTTTTTTGCCTGTATCTTTTTTGAACTGGGGAGTGTACATGACGATTTCTGCTCCACCAAAAGGCCCTGCATCAGGAACGATAGCGTTTTTAAGTAACTTGTCTCCCCAAATCATGGTTCGGACATTTTTCTGTTTTAGATAGTCATAAATTTTGATAACATCCTCTGCAAAGATGTCTGATCCAGCCTTTCCTTTGCAGCGCTCACACATGGCAATTGAATAGTATTCATCATGTCCGATATTGATGACTTCAGGTTCAAAGACCTCAATGATTTCATCCAGAACATCAAAGAGGAGTTCATAAGAGGCAGGATTTGATGGGCAGTAAGTGTCCGGATAAGGATCTTCAGGGATTTCTGCGATTTCAGGGTGGCCAAGCATCAGGTAGTCACAGTGGCCAAGAGAGGGAACCTCAGGAATCACTTCAAAAAATCGTTCCTTACAGTAGAGGACCAGATCTTTCACATCATTTTGACTTAGAAATTCCCCATCACCATTTTCCATGTGAATGGCATTCTTGTACCAAGGGAAGGTATAGTCTTGGATTTCTTTGGTCTTGCCAGAGTATTCAGCCATATCAGCACAATATTTAATCCACTCCTGGTTAATTTCAGGGTGTTTTTTATATTCCATAGCACCGCCGATTTCAATCATGAGGGTATTGTACTTGAAGAAAGCAAGCATATCCACAAATTGCTTGAAGAAATCCATATTCTTACGAGACGGTAAAAAGACCTTGAGTCCACGCTCAGAACAGACGGGTTCGTCGTAGGCCAAACCATAAGGTAAGTAGCCATCCTGCAACATTTGGATAATCGAAATTGCCCCATAAAATAAGCCACGTTGGGACAAAGCATAAACGAAAATACCATCTTCAGTAGCCTTTACGATGTGCGCTTCAGGATTGGATGGATAGGCAAGTGAAAAGGACTGCATGACCTCTTGACCAACTTCTCGGGAAATCCCTTCTACGAAATGAATGGCAGGGAAAGCCAGCTGTCCATCATTTCTTGCTCTTGGATGAGCCCGTAAAGTGTCACTCAAAATAGGAATCGGGCTGAATATTTGAGTTTCTTTAGTGAAATAGCGACCGCTGTTTTCTTGTTTCCAATATTGAGGTGTGATGCCTTGTTTCATGATCTACTCCTTGAACTATCTGAATATCTGCGAGTCATAAAAAATTTGGTAGCAGAAAAGAAGGTATGGATCGGATTTGCCTTTTACTGAGTTTTCGCTTTTCTAGCCTTTTCAATTTCCCCTTGAATCTTATAAAGATTTTCCGAAAGGCGACCAAAGTAGAGAAGCTCTCCCATCCACTTGATGAGCTTGCTTTTTGAATTTTTTGTCAATTTATTTTGTTCTTGTTCTAGCGTAACCTCAAGCCCTTTTGAGCAAGGCTTGGTCTTGTAGGAAGTAATCGTTTTTTCACTGTGGGACGAGATTTGAATGACGTAGGTTTCATGGCGACGATAGTCCAGAATCTCATAATCAGTCTTGGTATAGACATTGTCTGACAATTTTGAGTAACGAAGTCCTTTCTTTAACCTATCTATCTTTTTTGTTTGATTGTCAGTTTGATTGATTTGATTCAGAAACTCGCTTTCCAAGAAGTCATAAAATTCATCTGAAGTGACTTGGAGTTCTCTAATAATCTTCATAAATTAAGTATATAATAAGCCCTTGCGGAAAGTAACCCCCTGAGGAAAAAGAGACGGATTTTAATGAATTTTATACTCTTTAGCTTTGTGTTATACATTATCATAAAAAACGATTAATTTTTATACACTAATTTTACGATAGGTTCTAAAATATATTAAAGGAACTATTTAAAAATAACAGAGTACCAGAGGTAAAGCACGTAAGAAAGTGTTGCTTTAAATTTTTTATAATAAATTGAGTATGAATGGCATTTGAAAATGGATACACTAAGCTAGAAAACTGTATATTAAGAAAATATAAACGCTTTTGACAGTAAAATAAAGCTATAGTAAACTTTGGGTAAGAAGTCAAATTGAAAGGAGGAGTTTGTATGGAAGAATGGAATAGTTCAGCGGAGATTATTGCCATGTCCTTAATTGCCAATTCTGGTGCGGCCCGATCCTTAGCTTTTGAAGCACTTAAAAAAGCAAAATTAGCCGAATTTGATGCAGCTAAGGAATTAATGGATGGGGCAAATAGTGTTATTTTAAAAGCCCATCATTCTCAAACGGAATTATTGCAGGAAGAAGCACAAGGAAACGGTCATCAGTTGAGTATATTGCTTGTTCATGCACAAGATCATTTTATGACGAGTCTCTTGGCTATTGACCTTATCACTGAGATGATTGAACTGTATTCCAATAGAGAAGGAGAAAGACAATGAAAATCTTATTAATATGTGCAGCCGGAATGTCCACGAGCATCCTGATGAAAAAAATGGAGCAATATGCAAATGACCAAGGTATTGACCTCGATATAAAAGCGGTCGGATTGATGGACTATCAAGATTATGCTCAGGACTATGACGTAATTTTATTAGGTCCTCAGGTTTCTTATAAACTTGATTCTGTCAAAGAGACAGTTTCAAAACCTGTTGCCACCATTCCAGCTATGGATTATGCAATGGGAGATTGTAAGAATATCTTTCAATTAATTAAAGCAATATCTTAAGGAGGTTTTTCTGATGGAAAAATTCTTTAACAGTAAATTCATGACCAAACTTCAGGAAATTGGTTATAAACTGGCCAACAATGTGTTTATACAGTCTTTACAAGCTGGATTAGGCTCTCTCTTGGGATTGATTACCGTAGGTTCCTTATTTCAAGTCTTAGCTGCAATTGGAAATGAAACTGCTCTAGGTTGGTTCAAAACAGGGGATGCAGTGTATAATACATTGACCTTGCCTTTCCGTTTTTCAATGGATTTTATTTCTATCTGGGTTGCCATCTTCTTTGCTTATCATTATGCTAAGAATTTGAAATTGAAATCCCCTATTATGGCAGCTGTTGATACAGCAGTTACTTTCATGCTTGTGGCAGGAGCTTTTGTTGATACTGAAGAATTCTCCGGTCTGCAATTAGACTATCTCGGCTCACAAGGTATGTTTATCAGCTTCTTCATTGTCTTTGTCGTCGTTCAGATTGAAAAATTCTGTTATGAAAAAGATATTAAAATAAAGATGCCAGATGTTGTGCCGCAGTTCCTGCAAGATAGTTTCGGCTCTATTCTGCCGGTATTCTTCTCCATCACTCTCTTCCTCTTGCTGAATGTTGGAATTGGAGCCTTGACAGCAGGAGCTTATAATGTTCCGTCTGGTTTTATGGCTCTCTTGCGTGCACCGCTTGGCGCTGTATCATCTGTTCCAGGTATTGTGATGCTTTGTATGTTAGCGCTGATTCTTTGGTGTTTCGGTATTCATGGTACCCTCATCATTATTCCAATCATTTCTCCGCTTGGGATTCAAGCGGCAACAACCAATGCTGCTCTTCATGCGAACGGTCAGCCAATGCAATTCTTCCCAGTCTTACTCTACACTTCCATGGCTTTAGTTGGTGGTACAGGGAATACCTGGGCACTAGTCCTGATGGGCTTACGTTCAAAATCTAAACAAATCAGTGCCGTATCAAAGATTTCGCTCATTCCTGGGTGGTTTGGTATCAACGAGCCAGTAACATTTGGTATGCCAATTATGTTCAACCCAATTCTTTGTATCCCTTATGTACTCAATGTGCCTATTATGATGATTTTGACTTATTTTGCTTACAAAACAGGCTTTATCATTCCAGCTTGGATTGTTGTCAGCGCTCAGTTGCCAATGGGCTTTAGTAACTATCTGACCACCCTTCGTTGGCAAAACTTTGTTTGGGACTATATCTTGATTTTACCAGCTATGTTAATCTACTATCCATTCTTCAAAAAATACGAAGAGCAATTGGTTAAGCAAGAAGCTGAAATGGAAACTCTAGAAGCCAAAGGAGGTGCAGCAGCTTGATTGATGTGACAAAATTTTCCAGAGACTTTCTCTGGGGATCGGCTTCAGCAGCCTATCAAGTTGAAGGAGCTTGGGATGAAGATGGTAAGAGTCTGTCTATCTGGGACACCTTTGTCCGCCAGCCTAATAGGACCTTTAAAAACACGACAGGCGATGTGGCAGTGGACCATTATCATCACTATAAAGAAGATGTGAAACTGATGGCCGAAATGGGCCTAAAAGCTTATCGATTTTCTATTGCATGGACCCGTATTTTGCCCGAGGGACGAGGAGAGGTTAACCAGAGAGGGATTGAGTTTTATTCAAATCTGATTGATGAGCTTCTCAAATATAATATTGAACCTATTATCACGATCTATCACTGGGATCTGCCTCAGACGCTTCAAGATGAGTATGGAGGCTGGGAATCCAGAAAGATAATCGACGATTTCCTGTATTATGCAGAGATTCTCTTCAAAAACTTTGGAGATCGAGTGAAATATTGGATAGGACTTAACGAGCAAAATGTCTTTGTTGGACTCGGCTACAGAGATGGCTATTTCCCACCAGGAATTAAAGACATCAAGCGAATGCATCAAGTCAATCACATTGTCAACTTGGCTAATGCGACAATTATCAAGCGATTCCATGATTTAAAAATAAAAGGTCAAATCGGTCCAAGCTTTGCCTTTCCTGTTCTCTATGCTCTGGATAATCGACCAGAAAATGTTCTAGCAATGGAGAAATCCTTGGATGTTAATGTTTGGTACTGGATGGATGCTTATCTATTGGGACGTTATCCAAAGACAGCCTTAGCTTATCTGAAAAATCAATTCGGTATAGAATTGGATATCCGAGAAGGGGATTTAGAGATTTTAAAAGCTGGTCGTCCAGATTTCGTTGGTGTCAACTATTACCAATCTCATACTTTTGCTGCTAATGTACCGAATGCTGAGGCTGGAGAGCCGGACCAGTTTAAGCATGTGCCAAACGAACACTTAGAGCGTACTAGCTGGGAGTGGGAAATAGATCCAATTGGTTTGCGAATTGCTTTACGGCGGATTACCAGCAGATATGACATCCCGATTATGATAACTGAAAATGGGCTAGGAGAGTATGATACCTTAACGGAAGATAGAAAGATCCATGACCCATATCGGATTGAATATCTTGATAATCATATTACAGCTGTACAAAATGCCATAGAAGATGGTTGCCAAGTCATCGGCTATTGTACGTGGTCTTTCACAGATCTACTTTCATGGCTCAACGGTTATGGCAAGCGCTATGGATTCGTTTATGTAGACCGTGATGAGGAAGAAGGGGGTAGTCTAGAGCGGATTCGAAAAGATAGTTTTTACTGGTATCAAAAATTAATTAAAGAATTTGAGAGCAAAAGATAAAACAGTAGAAGCCATTCATAGAAAAAAGCCAGCAGTTTGTATCCCTATACACTGCCGGCTTTTCTTTTTTATTTTTCCCTCATTTCTCCTTGTGGGAAGTAGGTTCCTTCTGGCATGTCGTTAATAATGACATGGACAGCAGACTGAGGTGCGCCTGTATTTCTGACAACGGCTTCAGTTACTTCCTTGGCAAGAGCTTTTTTCTGCTCCAGAGTACGACCTTCAAATAAATCAATTCTAACAAATGGCATATTTTTTGCCTCCTTTATTTCTTTATCATTATTTTATCACAAATGAGGTTTTAAAGAGTAGTGAATTATGGTAAAATAATGTGAAGTAAAAATGGAGATAGTGAATTAGCAAAGATTTAAATTATGGCTCAGTTATACTACAAATATGGCACGATGAATTCGGGCAAGACCATTGAAATTTTGAAAGTGGCCCACAATTATGAAGAACAAGGCAAGAGCGTAGTTATCATGACCTCGGCTGTTGATACCCGCGACGGTTTTGGTGTCGTTTCTAGTCGTATCGGTATGAAGCGGAATGCTATGGCTATTGAAGATCAGACGGATATTTTTGGCTATATCCAGCAGCTGCCTGAGAAGCCATACTGTGTTTTAATTGATGAAGCTCAGTTCTTGAAACGCCATCATGTCTATGATTTGGCTAGAGTGGTGGATGAGTTGGGTGTTCCAGTTATGGCTTTTGGTCTGAAGAACGATTTTCGCAATGAACTCTTTGAAGGCTCCAAACATCTCTTACTCTTGGCTGATAAGATTGAGGAGATTAAAACCATTTGCCAATATTGCTCTCGTAAGGCCACCATGGTTTTACGGACTGATAACGGAAAGCCGGTTTATGACGGAGAGCAGATTAAAATTGGCGGCCACGAGACCTATATCTCAGTCTGCCGCAAGCACTATTTTAACCCTGATATTAAGTAATCCAATGATAGAAATAAAGGAGATGATGAAAAATCTATGAACATCTATGAACAGTTACAGGCGGTTGAAGATCGCTACGAAGAGTTAGGTGAGCTTTTGAGTGACCCTGATGTGGTCAGTGATACCAAGCGTTTTATGGAGCTTTCTAAGGAAGAAGCCAGCACCCGAGATACAGTGACGGCATACCGCGAGTATAAAAAAGTCCTGCAAAACATCACTGACGCTGAAGAGATGATTAAAGACGCCTCTGGTGATGCCGACTTGGAAGAAATGGCCAAGCAGGAGCTCAAGGATGCCAAGGCTGAAAAAGAAGAATACGAGGAAAAACTAAAAATCCTTCTTTTACCGAAAGATCCAAACGATGATAAGAATATTATCCTTGAAATCCGCGGTGCAGCAGGAGGAGATGAGGCTCAGTTGTTCGCAGGAGACCTCTTGCAGATGTATCAAAAATATGCTGAAAGCCAAGGCTGGCGCTTCGAAGTCATGGAGGCTTCTTACAATGGTGTAGGTGGGATCAAGGAGGTGGTCGCTATGGTCTCAGGTCAGTCGGTCTACTCGAAACTTAAGTATGAATCTGGTGCACACCGCGTACAGCGGGTTCCTGTGACCGAAAGCCAAGGTCGCGTTCACACCTCGACGGCAACTGTCTTGGTGATGCCAGAAATCGAAGAAGTCGAATACGACATTGATCCTAAAGATTTGCGTGTTGACATCTACCACGCTTCAGGTGCCGGCGGACAGAACGTCAACAAGGTTGCAACCGCGGTTCGTATTGTCCATCTGCCAACCAATATCAAGGTTGAAATGCAGGAAGAGCGTACTCAGCAGAAGAACCGAGATAAGGCTATGAAAATCATCCGAGCTCGTGTGGCAGACCACTTTGCTCAAATTGCTCAAGATGAGCAAGATGCAGAGCGCAAGTCCACAATTGGTACAGGCGATCGCTCAGAGCGGATTCGCACCTATAATTTCCCACAAAACCGTGTGACAGACCACCGTATTGGATTGACTCTGCAAAAGCTGGATACGATTTTAGCTGGCAAACTGGATGAAGTTGTTGATGCCTTGGTTCTCTATGACCAAACACAAAAACTAGAAGAGCTGAATAAATAATGACATTGACTCAATATTTGACTGAGTTAGAGCAGGAGCTAGTAGCAGCGGGAGAAGAAGCAGAAAGCCTGTCTTTCGTTTATCGGGCTCTCAACGAGCTCTCCTTTACCGACTTTGTTCTAAAGCTTCGGACAGAAGTCAGCCGGGAAGACCGTGAGCAGCTAAAAGCAATTCAAGAGCAGCTGCTTGCTCACAAGCCAGCCCAGTATATCATTGGGAGCAGTGACTTTAACGGTTTGACTCTCAAGGTGGATGAGCGAGTTCTGATTCCAAGGCCTGAGACGGAGGAGTTGGTGGAGCTGATTTTGTCAGAAAATCCCGAAAGTTCTCTGTCTATCTTGGATATCGGAACAGGTAGCGGAGCCATTGCTCTTGCACTAGCAAACAGCCGCCCAGACTGGAAGATTACTGCTTCTGATCTGTCAAAAGATGCTCTTTCCTTGGCAGCAGAAAATGCTCAGTCTTGCGGACTCAACCTCACTTTTGTCCAATCTGATTGCTTGGATACAATACAAGGAAAATTTGACATTATCGCCTCCAATCCGCCTTATATTTCAGAAGAAGATAAGCATGAAGTTGGACTTAATGTTTTGACTTCAGAGCCTCACATGGCTCTCTTTGCGGAGGAAGATGGCTATGCAGTCTACCGGAAAATAGCCGAGCAGGCAGGAGACTATCTGACAGAAAAGGGAAAGATCTATCTGGAAATTGGTTACAAGCAAGGAGACGGTGTCAGGGAGTTACTAAAAAAATCTTTTCCGCAAAAACGAATCCGAGTTCTGAAAGATCAATTCGGCAAAGATAGAATGGTGGCGATGGACAATGGATAAGATAGAGAAGACTCTGGCAGCAGGCGGAGCAGTTGTCCTGCCGACAGAAACAGTTTATGGCCTCTTTGCCCAGGCTTTGAATCAAGAGGCGGTTGAACGTGTCTACGAATTAAAACGAAGACCTCGTGACAAGGCTCTTAATCTCAATGTGGCTAGCTTGGAAGAGATTTATGTTTTTTCTAAGAACCAGCCCAGCTACCTAGAGCAGCTCTATCAAGCCTTTCTACCTGGGCCGCTGACTATTATCCTCCAGGCCAATGACCGAGTGCCTGTTTGGATAAACTCAGGTATGGAAACCGTGGGTTTTCGGATTCCTAAGCATCCAGTTACGCTGGACTTGATTCGGAAGTACGGTCCCTTGATTGGTCCATCCGCCAATCTTTCTGGAAAAGCTAGTGGAACTTCTTTTCAGCAGATTATGATGGATTTTCAAAAGCAAGTCTCGGGAGTAAAAGATGATGCTGCTCTGACAGGTCAGGATTCAACCATTTTAGACTTGTCTGGAGAAAAGACTCTTATTTTACGCCAGGGAGCGATTACTCGCGAGGATATTCTCGCCCGGGTAAGTGGTATAAACTTTTAACTTTTAGGACCTAAGGTCCTATTTTCGCAAAAGAAGGGAGACACCTTATGATTTTTGACCAAGAAGACTACAAAGCATTTGACCCAGAGATTTGGGAAGCAGTTGCTAAAGAAGAAGAACGTCAGCAACATAATATTGAACTAATCGCTTCAGAAAATGTCGTTTCTAAAGCTGTCATGGCTGCTCAAGGTTCAATTTTGACCAATAAGTACGCTGAGGGCTACCCAGGCCGCCGTTACTATGGTGGGACAGATGTAGTGGATGTGATTGAGAGTCTGGCAATTGAACGCGCCAAGGAAATTTTTGGTGCCAAGTTTGCTAATGTGCAACCCCACTCAGGCAGCCAGGCTAATTGTGCAGCTTATATGGCTTTGATTGAGCCAGGTGATACAGTTATGGGCATGGATCTGTCTGCCGGAGGCCACTTGACTCATGGTGCATCAGTCAGCTTCTCTGGGCAAACCTATAATTTTGTATCTTATAGCGTAGACCCAGAAACAGAATTACTGGACTTTGATGCTATTCTCCAGCAAGCCAAAGAAGTACAGCCTAAGCTGATTGTGGCAGGGGCTTCAGCTTACTCTCATATTATTGACTTTTCAAAATTCCGTGAAATCGCTGATGCGGTAGGTGCTAAGCTCATGGTTGATATGGCTCACATCGCTGGTTTGGTTGCTGCAGGTCTCCATCCTAGCCCTGTGCCTTATGCGGATATCACAACCACGACAACCCACAAGACCTTGCGAGGACCTCGCGGTGGTTTGATTTTGACAAATGATGAAGAATTGGCTAAGAAAATTAACTCAGCTATCTTCCCAGGCATTCAAGGCGGACCGTTGGAACACGTCATTGCAGCCAAAGCAGTTGCCTTTAAAGAAGTGCTTGACCCAGCTTTCAAGATTTATGCCCAGCAGATTTTGGATAATGCCCAAGCCATGGCCCAAGTCTTCCGTCAGCATGACAAGTTCCGTGTGATTTCTGACGGTACTGAAAATCACCTTTTCTTGGTGGATGTTACTAAGGTTGTAGAAAATGGAAAAGTAGCGCAAAATCTCTTGGATGAGGTTAATATCACGCTTAATAAAAATTCCATCCCTTACGAGACTTTATCACCATTTAAGACTAGCGGAATTCGTATCGGTACAGCAGCCATTGCAGCTCGAGGCTTTGGTGTAACAGAAAGTATCAAGGTAGCCGAGCTCATTATCAAGGCTCTGGAAAACGCTGAAAACGAAGCGGTGCTGAATCAGGTGCGGGCGGAAGTTCGCGAATTGACGGACGCTTTTCCACTCTATGAGGGCTTGAACTAAGATGGATATTTACGTAAAAAAAGCCATTATTCATCAATTCAGCCCAGCTGATACCGAACTGCTGCTGGCGGATAAGTTTCTCAACATTACTCCCAAGATTGAAGAATACCTGCGCAAGAAGATTGAACGGGTCTATTCTGACGATGCTAAAACAGGTGTTTTCGATCCTGAAAATGTCTTTTTAGCCCAGCTTTCAGACGACCTATTGGAAACATCAGTGACAGTTGCCAAGCTCTGGCAGGAGGAGTTTTCTGTCAGTGAAAACCAGAAAACCAATGATCTGATTTTTGTCCAGTTTGACAAAGAAGGTGTGGAGCACTTTGCTTTTCTGCGGATTGCTCTGCGGGAAACTCTGACCCACTTAGGTGGCGAGGTGGACAATCCTATCAAGTTGACGCAGAACAATCTGCCTGGCTTTGGTACGGGTGCGGACGAGGCTTTGGTCATTAATCTCAAATCTCGCAAGTACCATCTGATTGAAAAGCGCATCAAGTATAACGGTGCCTTTCTCAATTATATGTCAGACAATCTCTTGCAGGTCAATCCGACAATCTCAGCTAAGAAATCAATCAAAGCACTTGAGAGGACTGCTCAAAAAGTTGCCGAAAGTTTTAACAAAGACGATTTTCAGTTCCAGTCCAAGGTCAAATCCAGTATTTTCAAAAATTTGGAAGAAAATGACGAACTGTCGCCTGAGAAACTTGCCGATGATCTTTTTGACAGCAATCTGACTGCCCGACTTACCTTTATTGACCAAGTCAAGGAAGCTATTCCTGAGCCAGTCAAGTTTGATGAGATTGACAGCAGCCGCCAGAAGAAAAAGTTCGAAAATCAGAAACTCTCCCTTTCAAATGGAATTGAACTCATCGTTCCTAATAATATCTATCAGGACGCAGAGTCGGTAGAATTTATCCAGAACGATAACGGGACCTATTCTATTTTGATTAAGAACATCGAGGATATCCAAAATAAATAATGTTTAAATTTCTAAGAAGACTGATTTTAGTCCTTTTCGTGCTCTTTGCTGGCTACAAGATTTATCAGGTTCATCATGATGTCAAGCAGGTCATGAAGTATCAGACATTGGTCAGAGAAGTGCTTGATGAGCAGGACACAGCGGCCAATGAAGAATTGGTGCTGGCCATGATTTATACAGAGACCAAGGGAAAAGACACCGATGTCATGCAGTCCAGTGAAAGCGCAACTGGTCAGACCAATGCCATCACGGACAACAAAGAAAGTATTCGCCAGGGAGTTCAGACCTTATCTGATAACCTAGAGTTAGCCAGCGAGAAAAAGGTGGATGTTTGGACAGCAGTACAAGCCTATAATTTCGGTCAGGCCTATATCGACTATGTAGCTAAAAACGGTGGCGAAAATACGCTAGAACTGGCTAAGAAATATTCCAAAGATGTAGTAGCGCCAAGCTTAGGAAATGTAACTGGCAAGACCTACGGCTACTATAACCTGATTTCAATTTTCCACGGTCCAGAACTCTATATAAACGGCGGTAATTATTATTATTCCCGCCAGGTCAAGATGAACATGCACATCATGCGCCTCTTAAAATGGTTTTAGAGAGTGGGACAGAAATCGGTAATTCGTTAGAATTCGATTTCGTCGTCCCACCTCCGCACAGTTGAGTAGGGCTGTAAAAGCTGATGAAATCAGCGTAGTAGAGCCCACTCAACCACTGCGTCTTGCTCGACAATCCAAAGACAATTGAGAGGCTAGGACTTTTGTCCCAGCCTCTTTTTTGATGGTGAAGTAATAATCCAGATATTTGTAACCATGATGGATACATGATATAATTTTGTACATCTATCATAAAAAGGAATGAAAAATGAACAAGAAACTTGGTTTTAAACTCCTCATTCTGGTTTTGGTGACAATTGCCGGTCTAACAGCTTTTTACAACCATAAAGAAGCCACTGAGCTCAACACAAAACAATATGTGCAGTCAACAACGCCGACCTTGTTTTTCCATGGTTTTGGATCCAGCTCTAATGCTGAAAATCATATGACAGAGGCTGCCAAAAAGGCTGGAGTCACTCAGACAATTATCACAGCAAATGTCAGTAAAAATGGGCAAGTAAGCTTATTAGGAGAGATACCGAAAGGTGCTATCAATCCCATTATTAAGGTAAACTACGAAGATAACCGCAATGCCGACTATGCTCAAGATGGCAAATATGCAGCAGCTGTGATTCGTAAGCTACAAGAAACTTATGGATTTGATAAGATGAATCTAGTAGGCCATTCGATGGGGAATATGTCCATCCTCTTTTATATGCTGGAGAACGGTCAGGATGAAAATCTTCCTCAGTTGCAAAAGCAGGTCAATATTGCCAACCATGTTAATGGTCTGGAAGGAAGGGACTTGCCTGAAGATTTGAGTATCTTAGATGACCAAACTGGCCAGCCTAATGCTATGAGCCAGACTTATCAAAATCTACTGGGATTACGAGAAGTTTACCCGCAAGATCAGGTAGATGTTTTGAACATTTACGGTGATTTTAAAAATGAATCCGACGGTTCTGTCCTCAATATTTCTTCTCGAAGCCTCAAATATCTCCTAGTTGAGAATGCTAAATCTTATCAGGAAAAGAAAATCACAGGTCAGTTGGCTCAGCACAGCCAATTGCATGAGAATCCAGAAGTAGACGAGTTACTGATAGACTTCCTTTGGAAAAAGTAGAAAAGAGCAGTTGCTGGCTAGCAAATTCAGTGACTGTTTTTTCTTTGAACTTCTTTGAGAAATGTTGTAAAATGTATCTATTATCTCGAGCCATTTATGGATGAGATAATAATAACTCCATCATTGCAGCAACTTAACTGAAGCACTCTGGACATCAAATGGAGCGAAAATTACAAGCTCAAGAAACAGAAATTAGAGGAACTCAGATAAAAGGTTTGCTCTATAAAAAAGCTATAGAATTTGGGAAACTATAGCGGGAGGAAAAGAGGAAAAAATATGAAATTCAAAAAAACTTTAATGACAGCAGGAGCCTTGCTGGCTACTCTGTTTACTGTATCGACCGCAGCTGCCGATTCAAATGTTCAGAAAGTCATTGATGAGACATACGTGCAGCCAGAGTATGTGCTGGGTTACTCCTTAGATGAGAGCCAAAAACAGCAGACCTTGCAGATGTTGGGCTACAATTCATCTAGTGACAGCAAGCCACTTAAGACCATGACACCGGAAGTCTACTCTAAAATCATGGATGTTGCCAATGACCCTAGCCTGCAGCTTTATTCTTCTGTAAAAATCCAGAAATTAGGCAGCAATAAGCCATTAGAGGTCAAAATTGTCACTCCGCAAAACATCACCAAGGTTACAGAAGATATGTATCGCAATGCGGCTGTTACTCTAGGGGTTCAGCACGCGCAGATTACCGTTGCTGCACCGATTCCGGTAACAGGTGAGAGCGCCTTGGCAGGGATTTACTACTCTCTGGAAGATAATGGAGCGACCATTCCTCAGGAAAATAAAAACCTAGCGCAGGAAGAACTGGCTGCCCTTTCTGGTATCAATGCTGAAAACACAGGTAAGGAAGGCTATGACGCAGACAAGCTCAACGTGGCTCTGGCTGATATCAAAGCGGCTATCGCCAACGCTAAGAAGAACAACAGCAATCTGACAGCAGATGATGTCCGTAAGATTGTCGAAGAAACCTTGAAAAACTACGGTCTGACTCAGTCAGTGACCAGTGACCAAATCAACCTCATCGTGAATTTCGCTGTCAATCTTTCAAACAGTGGAGTCATTACGGATTCTGACTTTACAAAGACGCTTAGTGACTTGAAAGACAGTATTGTTTCAAAGGCAGGGGATACCTTTAACAATATTAACCTTAACTTTGATGCAAATGGCCTCCTTCAAGAAGGCGGTAATTTCTTTTCTAATATCTGGAATGCCATTGTCAACTTCTTTAAAGGATTGTTTGGCGGTTAATTCTAAGACTATGTAAAACAAGGCTGGGACATGTTAGTCCCAGCCTTGTTTGTTATTTCTTAATATGTTAAATCCTCCATCAGAAGCGTTCTAGTGGAGGATTTTTACTTTTAATATTTCAAATTAGATTTATTTCTTACTCCCACTCTACAGTTGCAGGTGGTTTGCTGGTGATATCATAGACGATGCGGTTGACATGGTCTACTTCGTTGACGATACGAACAGAGATTTTTTGCAGGACATCCCAAGGAATCTTGGCAAAGTCAGCTGTCATTCCATCGATAGAAGTGATGGCGCGAATCGCAATTGTGTAGTCGTAAGTCCGGCCGTCGCCCATGACACCAACCGAACGGACTCCAGTATTAACAGTAAAGTATTGCCAGATGTCGCGGTCAAGACCAGCTTTGGCGATTTCTTCGCGGAGAATAGCATCCGATTCGCGGACAGTTTCTAATTTTTCCTCAGTGATTTCTCCCATAACGCGAATAGCAAGTCCTGGTCCTGGGAATGGTTGGCGCCAGACAATTTCATCAGGCATACCAAGCTCTGTACCCAAAGCACGAACTTCGTCCTTATAAAGTGTGTTCAACGGCTCAATCAGCTCAAACTGCATGTCTTCCGGCAGACCACCAACGTTATGGTGAGACTTGATAGTCTGAGCGGTGTCGGTGCCAGATTCGATAACGTCTGTATAGAGCGTTCCTTGAGCCAAGAATTTTACATCTTTCAGTTTGCTGGCTTCGTCGTCAAAGACATAGACAAACTCGTTTCCGATGATTTTACGTTTTTGCTCCGGATCTGAAACACCGGCTAGTTTATCAAGGAAACGTTTAGCTGCGTCTGCCTTGACGATATTCAAACCAAATTTGCCGCCAAGCATATCCATGACCTGATCAGCTTCGCCTTTACGCAAAAGACCATGATCCACAAAGATACAGATTAGTTGATCACCGATTGCTTTCTGCAAGAGAACACCGACGACAGAAGAGTCTACACCACCAGAAAGTCCCAACAGCACCTTCTTGTCACCGACGGTTTGGCGGATTTTTTGGATTTCCATGTCAATGAAGTTATCCATAGACCAGTCGCCTTTGGCTCCACAAATATTCAGAGCAAAGTTACGAAGAATATCGTAGCCAAACTCCGAATGACGAACCTCAGGGTGGAACTGAATGCCGTAGATTTTCTTAGCAGGATTTTCAATTGCTGCAAAAGGACAGTCAGCAGAAGTACCAGTACGGACAAAGTCAGCAGGAATTTCTGTTACTGCATCTCCATGGCTCATAAGAACTAGCTGGCTTTCAGGTGTTCCGTTGAAAAGGCTGGAGTTAGCAGTATGTGACAGAGTTGACTGCCCATATTCTCGATTTCCAGCATGACCAGCAGGGACAACCTTGCCGCCCAGCTTGTGAGTCAACAGTTGCATACCATAGCAGATCCCCAAAATCGGGATTCCCAACTCGAAAATTTCTGGGTCAATATCAAAGGAGCCGTCTTCATATACAGAATTCGGACCGCCTGAAAGGATAATCCCGACAGGCTGGATAGCACGGACTTCGTCAACAGTAATCTTGTTGCTCTTGAGCTCAGAAAAAACACCGATTTCACGAATGCGGCGTGAAATCAGCTGGTTGTACTGGCTTCCGTAATCAAGCACGATGATCTTTTCGACATCTTGCAATTCAGTTCTAGTTGTCATCTGTTCCCTTTCTTAAAAGAAGTAATCTTTTCCCCTCATTTTATCACAAAAAAGGAATTTTTCCAAGGTAATAAGGAGTAAGAGTGATGAAAAAGCGAATATGAGACTTTATTTGACTAAACAGCTAGAATCGTGAGAAAAGCAAGCGTTTGAGAGCTAATACTTATCATTTAGTTTGACATTTGAAGTATTTGGTACTAAAATAAAGGAAGGTACCAAATAAGAAAGAAGAGCCGACATGTTACCCGCATATATCAAAATTCATGATCAGATTAAAAAAGACATCGACGATGCCGTTTGGGAGATTGGAGAGCGCCTGCCCAGTGAGCGAGATCTAGCCGAAACCTTTAAGGTCAGCCGTATGACCCTGCGTCAGGCCATCACGCTCTTGGTTGAGGAGGGAGTGCTGGAGCGTCGGGTCGGTAGTGGAACCTTTGTAGCCAGCACACGCGTTCAGGAGAAAATGCGCGGCACCACCAGCTTCACGGAAATCATGAAAGCACAAGGCAAAACGCCGTCCAGTCAGCTCATTTCTTATCGACGCACTCTGCCGAGTGAGCAGGAAGTGGAAAAGCTAGGCATCCATAAGACAGAAAATGTCATTCGGATGGAGCGGGTTCGCTACGCTGACGATTTGCCGGTGGTCTACGAGGTGGCTTCAATTCCAGAGAAGTTCATTAAGAATTTTAAAAAAGAAGAGGTGACCAGTCATTTCTTCCAGACCTTGCAGGAACATGGCTATAAGATCGGCAAGTCCCAGCAGACTATCTATGCTCGGCTAGCTAAGGAAAAAATCGCCAATTACCTCGATATTCCTCGCGGCCATGCCATCTTAGGACTGACTCAGATCTCTTACTTTGACGATGGTACAGCTTTTGAATATGTAAAAAGCCAGTATGTCGGCGATCGTTTTGAATTTTATTTGGAAAACAATTAATAGCTGCAAAACTCTTGGTTATCACTAAGAGTTTTTAACTTGTCTTTCACTCGGCAAAAAAAGCTGATTGACCTTTTGCAATCTCATATTTCGAGTGTTTATTTCCCTTGTCAGACTAGAGTTTATCATGCTTTTCTGGTATAATATTTCTTATGGAAATTGAAAAAACAAACCGAATGAATGCTCTCTTTGAGTTTTATGCGGCGCTTTTGACTGACAAGCAGATGAACTATATCGAGCTCTATTATGCGGATGACTACAGCCTGGCTGAGATAGCTGAGGAGTTTGGTGTCAGCCGTCAGGCCGTTTATGATAATATCAAGCGTACAGAGAAGATTCTGGAAGACTATGAGAAAAAGCTGCACATGTACTCGGACTACATTGTTAGAAGTCAGATATTTGACCAAATTACGGAGAAATACCCTGAAGACAGCTATCTGCAAGAGCAGATCGGGATTCTGTCGGGTATTGACAACCGAGAGTGACTATGGCTAAGCAAGTTATCTACAAGGGAATGTCTTGCTGGTTGTTGGAGTTGGAAAAACCTTTTCCTGCCAGGGTACAAATCATCTCCCCTGACAATCTTTCTAAGGCAATGCAAGAAGGCTTCAGCTGCTGGGGATACCCAAATGAGATTATGAAAGAAATATCTGCTGAGGAATACGCTTGTTTAACACGTTTTGGAAAATTTCCACTGAATTGATTGAAATAGAAACTAGGAGAAATAAAAATGGCATTTGAAAGTTTAACGGAACGTTTGCAGAACGTCTTTAAAAATCTGCGCAGAAAAGGAAAAATCTCAGAGAGCGATGTTCAGGAAGCAACCAAAGAGATTCGTCTGGCCCTTTTAGAAGCCGACGTTGCCCTGCCAGTTGTCAAAGACTTTATCAAGAAAGTCCGTGAGCGTGCTGTCGGCCATGAGGTTATTGATACCCTCAATCCAGCGCAACAGATTATCAAGATTGTTGACGAAGAGCTGACAACTATCTTGGGTTCTGATACTGCTGAGATTATCAAGTCACCAAAAATTCCAACTATTATCATGATGGTTGGTCTGCAAGGGGCAGGTAAAACCACCTTTGCTGGTAAGCTTGCTAATAAACTCAAGAAAGAAGAAAATGCTCGTCCGCTCATGATTGCGGCGGATATTTACCGTCCGGCGGCTATTGATCAGTTGAAAACACTTGGACAGCAAATTGATGTACCAGTTTTTGCTTTAGGTACGGAAGTTCCGGCTGTTGAGATTGTCCGTCAAGGTCTGGAGCAGGCAAAAGCCAACCACAACGATTATGTCCTAATTGATACGGCTGGGCGTCTACAGATTGACGAAAAGCTCATGCAGGAGCTGTCAGATGTCAAAGCGCTGGCTAATCCGAATGAAATCCTCTTGGTTGTCGATGCCATGATTGGTCAGGAAGCAGCTAATGTCGCTCGCGAATTTAACAGTCAACTGGAAGTGACTGGGGTTATCTTGACCAAGATTGATGGGGATACCCGTGGCGGTGCAGCCTTGTCTGTCCGTCAGATTACTGGTAAGCCCATTAAATTTACTGGTACCGGTGAAAAGATTACTGATATCGAAACCTTCCACCCAGACCGCATGTCCAGCCGGATTTTGGGTATGGGGGACATGCTGACTCTGATTGAAAAAGCCTCTCAGGAATACGATGAGAAAAAATCGCTTGAAATGGCTGAAAAGATGCGAGAAAACACCTTTGATTTCAATGACTTCATTGATCAGCTGGATCAGGTACAAGGCATGGGACCTATGGAAGATTTGCTCAAGCTGATTCCAGGCATGGCCAATAATCCTGCCCTCAAGAATATCAAAGTGGATGAGAAAGAAATTGCCCGCAAACGTGCCATCGTATCCTCTATGACACCGGCTGAGCGGGAAAATCCTGACTTGCTGAGTCCTAGCCGTCGCCGTCGGATTGCCAATGGTTCAGGTAACAGCTTCGTTGATGTTAATAAATTTATCAAAGACTTCAATCAAGCTAAGCAGATGATGCAGGGCGTTCTATCAGGCGATATGAGCAAGATGATGAAGCAAATGGGTCTTAATCCAAACAATATGCCTAAGAACATGCCAGGTGGCGGAGGAATGCCTGATATGTCAGCGCTGGAAGGTATGATGGGCCAAGGCGGTATGCCGGATATGTCAGCTTTGGGAGGAGCTGGCATGCCGGATATGAGCCAAATGTTTGGTGGCGGTCTCAAAGGGAAAGCTGGAGAGTTTCTGATGCGACGCAGCATGAACAAGATGGCCAAGCAAATGAAGAAAAACAAGAAGAAGCGGAAGTAATAACAAAAAAACAAGTCGCATAACTAAGTTTTATGTGGCTTGTTTTTGAAAACATCAGATTCAGATACGGAGACTAGAATGAAGCCTTTTTTGACTCGATGCATTCATCGACTTGCTAAGACCTTTCAAAAATTATTAAACAAGATGCCTTCCCACCCTATTTCTCATCTACCTACCAGCAAGGTCGAAATACGTCCTATTATCATGATTCCAGGTAGTTCGGCGACAGAGAATCGTTTTAATCGAATGGTTAAAAAAATTAACAGGAATCAGCATCCGAATCATAGTCTGGTCCGTATTAAAGTCTGGAATGACGGACACATGACCTACAGAGGGCATTTGAAGCGGAAAGACATAAACCCCATTTTTGTGATTGGCTTTCAAAATAATCGTGATGGTTATGAAAATATAAAGCAGCAGGCAGCAATGTTTGACGCTGTCTTGACTGTCTTACGAGAGAAGTATTCTTTTAACAGGTTTAAGGCGCTGGGGCATTCTAACGGTGGTCTAGTTTATACAGTATTTCTGCAGCAATACCTAGCAAATCATTCCGGACTTGAGATGGAAAAACTCCTGACTATTGGCAGTCCTTATAATCTGAACAAGAAGAATCTCAATCATCGAGTTGAGATGTTAGATGACTTTGTAGCCAACCAGGAAAAACTTCCTAAGAAGCTTCAGCATTTGTCGATTTTGGGAATCTTTTTCCGAGATGGTGACGGAATTGTCCATAAAAGCAGTGTAGAGGCCGGGAGTTTGATTTACAAAGGAAAGATTGCCTCGCACAGAGAGGTAGTCGTCGTAGGCAAGGATGCCCATCATTCTTCCTTGCCGCAAAATGATCAGGTAATTGATTTGATTAGGGAGTTTTTGTTATAGTAAATATTTTACATAATTTAATTTTAGTAAAAATTAGAAAGACAATAAAACAATGAAAATGGTAGAGATTCTTCATTAGGTATTATGGTAACTTCGATCTGATAAATGAAAAATGGAATGAAGACTATGAAAGCATTTTGATTAAGCCAAAGGACGATCAAGAATATAGATGAACTGAACTGGTTTATTGTCGTTATCGACGACTGTCATTGTGGTTTATTTATAATTCCCAAAGAGGTAGCTATCAGTAAAAAAATTCTTTCTAGAAAGGATTGTAAAGGAAAGATGGCTATGCGTTTTTATCCGTCCTGGTGCACAAATTTAAATAAAACAGCTCAGGCAACACAAAAATGGCAACTGGATTATTTTCAAAAAATCGAATTAGAAGAATAAGTTTTAGGAAAAACAAGACAGAGTTTAGCTCATCAATTCTGTCTTGTTTTTATTATCTATTTTGTAGTAAAGTCAGATTGCTTACTTCTCTCTATCATTTTTCCGAAAAACTATAATTTTCTTGAAAAATATATCTAGATATGCTATACTACTGTTATAGAGAAAACGGAGAATTGTGGTGAAACGTGAATTGCTATTAGAAAGAATTGATAAACTCAAGGCCACTATGCCTTGGTACATTCTGGAATATTACCAGTCTAAGCTGGCGGTGCCTTATAGTTTTACAACCTTATACGAATACCTCAAAGAATATGATCGCTTTTTTAACTGGGTGCTTGAATCTGGTATAACGGATGCTTCGCATATTGCTGAGATTCCTCTATCGGTCTTGGAAAATATGACCAAGAAAGACATGGAGGCCTTCATTCTGTATCTGCGAGAGCGGCCGCTTCTCAATGCTAATACGACTCAAAACGGTGTTTCCCAGACAACCATCAACCGGACTCTTTCAGCCTTGTCCAGCCTCTACAAATATTTGACTGAGGAAGTGGAAAACGAGCAAGGTGAGCCCTACTTCTATCGAAATGTGATGAAAAAGGTTGCTACCAAGAAGAAAAAGGAAACTCTGGCTGCTCGTGCAGAGAACATTAAGCAGAAGCTCTTTTTAGGGGATGAGACGGAAGAATTTCTCCAGTATATTGATACGGAGTACCCTAAGAAGCTCTCTAACCGCGCTCTGTCCTCCTTCAACAAAAACAAGGAACGTGATCTAGCCATCATTGCCTTGCTGCTAGCCTCTGGTGTTCGTCTGTCTGAAGCTGTCAATCTAGACCTAAAAGACATCAATCTCAAAATGATGGTCATTGAAGTGACTAGAAAAGGGGGGAAAAGGGATTCTGTCAATGTTGCTGCTTTTGCTAAGCCCTATTTAGAAGACTATCTGAGCATTCGAAGCAAACGATACAAGGCCGAAAAGACTGATACAGCCTTCTTTTTGACTGAATACCGTGGCACTCCTAATCGAATCGATGCTTCTAGTGTCGAAAAAATGGTGGCCAAGTATTCTGAGGACTTCAAGGTGCGAGTGACGCCTCACAAACTCCGCCATACGCTTGCTACACGTTTATACGATGCAACCAAGTCTCAAGTTCTCGTCAGTCATCAGCTAGGACATGCTAGCACTCAGGTAACGGACCTCTACACCCACATTGTCAATGACGAGCAAAAGAATGCTTTGGATAAACTATAAAGTTACATAATTTAAAATATGTGAAAAAAGAGTGCAACAAAAGAGCGAGAAATCTATTGTAGATACTTCGCTCTTTCTTTTATATAAACTCAATCCAATAATTTCGATGTGGTTCAACAATCAGCGGCTTGCCCCAGAAGTGCTTGAGATGTTCAAGGTTTGCTGCTGTGACAGGTCGATTTTTGGCATTGTACTTTTCAGCGCTTTCTCTAGTTAGGAAGCATTTGACCGCTTCGTAGGAGCCGTCTGCTGTCTCCCTATTCAGCCCTTCAAAGCTAACTTCATCACCTGGCTGAGGGTTGTCCGTGAAGAGTCTTCCGATAAAATAGACAGTTTTACTCTTCATCAGATCGTAAGCCTTGATATTCTCTATTCGATTATTAGCTGCTGCAAACATGATGCAGAAGCTATCAACTAGGTCCTTTAAGGGCATTAGGTCTTCCTTGGGAACGAAGACATCTACCATGTAGAGCCCGCCAATGACAAGATTTTGGAAAGAAGGTTGCTGAATAACATTATCTAACGCCATGCCAAGTGGCAATTTCACGGCTTGATAGCCTGATTTTTCAAATTCTTCTTTCTTTTTCTCATAATCTTCTGCAGATATGCTAACATAAAAGTTGTCTGGATTAGGAGATGGTTTTTTCTTCAGAAAAGCTACAACTGTGCGGTCCAACTGCTCAAACAGACCAAGGCTTTCTACTGGGACTTTCTGCATCAAGACACCTCTTTCTCTGATTCCCTATCATTTTATCATATCTGGTAGATAAAGCCTAGAGAAAACTAGCTGGTTAAGGAAACGTAAGAATGTTGTTGATTTGAAATATACTGTTTACATGAAAAACCAAACTCTTCGAGAGCTTGGTTTTCTTTATGTCATAATGTCATATTTTAACCAACGATAGCTTCAGCAATCTCTTCTCTGCTGATTCCAGCAAAGTAGCGGCTGATATCAATCGTTTCAAGAGCTTTAAGGACATCTTCGCGTTCGTATTTAACGCCGCGCAGCACATCTTCTACTGCTGCTACGTCTTCAATACCAAAAAAGTCTCCATAGATTTTAATATCCTGAATCTTTGATTCAACAACATTGGCAAAGATTTCTACCTTACCGCTGGTAAACTTGGTCCCACGGCGCACGTTGTATTCAGGTGATTTACCGTAGTTCCAGTCCCAAGTTCCAAACTTGCTATCTCTGATTTGCTTGATTTCTTCCAGTTCATTCTCGGAGAAAACATATTCTGTCATTTCTGGATATTCTTTCTTCATGTAGTCCAGAAGCAGGTCGCGGAATTCTTCGACAGTAATCTTTTCTGGTAATTCATTGACAATATTTGTCACGCGTGCACGGACGGATTTAACGCCTTTTGATTCGAACTTGTCTTTAGAAACCTTAAGCGCATTGGCCAAGACAGACAAATCAACATCAAAGAGTAGGCAGCCATGGTGCATGATACGGCCATTAATATAGGCCTGTGCATTGCCACAGAACTTCTTGCCATCAATCTCCAGATCATTACGGCCGGTGAATTCAGCCTTTACTCCAAGTTCAGCCAAGGTGTTGATAACCGGCGTAGAAAAGCTCTTGAAGTCAAAAGCGCGGTCTTCGCTTTCCTTGGAGATAATGGTGTAGTTAAGGTTGTTTAGATCATGATAAACAGCTCCACCGCCACTGATACGACGTACGACCTCAATGCCATGCTCACGAACATAATCACGGTTGATTTCTTCGATGGTATTTTGGTGACGTCCCACTATGATAGAGGGTTTGTTAATCCAGAGCAGGAAAATTTCATCCTCATCTAAGAGGTGTTTGAAAGCATATTCTTCCAGAGCAATATTAAAAGCTGTATCATTTGAGTAGTTAACAATGTATTTCATAAGCTACCTCTTTATACGATAGAGACTGGAACGATGATTTATGCCCAGTCTAATCTATCTTTTAAATTATTTTTTCTTAGGTGAGTGAACTGCCAATCCCAGTACGTCCGCAAATGCTTCGTACATAACTTCTGAGAAAGTTGGGTGACCGTGAATGGTCTTAAGCATTTCTTCTACGGTGATTTCCATTTCGATGATGGTTGATGCTTCGTTGATCAATTCTGCAGCAGCAGGACCGATGATATGGACACCAAGCACTTCACCATACTTCTTGTCAGCGATGACTTTAACGAAGCCTTGAGCTGCGTCTGAAGCAATAGCACGGCCGTTAGCAGCGAAGTTAAACTTACCAATTGCTACATCGTATTTCTCACGAGCTTGCTCTTCTGTCAAACCAACTGCTGCTACTTCTGGCAGGGTGTAGATAGCCGCAGGTGTCAGATTGAGTTTAGCAACATGGTGATTGCCTTTCAGAGCATTTTCAGCAGCAACTTCACCCATACGGAAGGCTGCATGAGCCAGCATCTTAGTACCATTGATATCACCTGGTGCGTAAATACCTAGAACAGAAGTTTCCATGTACTCATTGACCTTGATAAGGCCGCGATCCAGTTCGAATTCAACCTCACCGATGCCTTCTAGGTCTGGCACGCGTCCGATAGACAGCAGAGCCTTATCTGCTAGAATATCTTCTTTTCCTTCAACCTTGATACGGAGTTTGCCGTTTTCTTCGACGATTTCTTCCAACTTGGTTTCAGTCAAAATTGTCATGCCCTTGCGCTCCAAGATGAGGCGAAGGTTTTTAGAAACTTCCGCATCCATAGCTGGTACAATGCGGTCCATCATTTCGATAACGGTAACTTTTGAGCCAAATGTCATGAAGGCTTGGCCTAGCTCAATACCAACAACACCACCGCCGATAATAACCAGATTTTCTGGCACTTCGTTCATTTCCAGAATATCATCACTGGTCATGACGAGAGATGATTCTATGCCAGGAACATTGATCTTGCTGACTTTGGAACCACCAGCCAAGATAATCTTCTTCGTTTCTAGCAACTCGCTGCCGTTTACAAGAACATTCTTGTCTTTAGTAATGGTACCAATCCCCTTATGAACATCTACGCCATAGCTTCGGAGAAGGCCAGCAACACCGCCAACAAGCGTATTGACAACCTTGTTTTTAGTTTCTAGAACCTTGTCCATGTCTACTGAGAAGCTTGGATTTTCGATAATGATACCGCGACTCGCTGCATGACCAAGGTTTTCAATGATTTCAGCATTGTGCAGGTAAGTCTTGGTAGGAATACAGCCACGGTTCAAGCAGGTTCCGCCTAGCTCAGACTTCTCAACCAAGGCAATCTTGCCACCCAGCTGAGCTGCTTTGATGGCCGCTACATAACCAGCAGGTCCGCCACCGATAACAACGATATCGTAAGCATCATCACTCTTATCATCATCTGTGCTTGTTGCCGTTGTTGCAGGAGTTGGTGCTTCCGCAGGTGCAGATCCGCCAGAAGTTGGGATATTTTCTCCTTCTTCTCCCAAGTAACCGATGACTTCCGTTACTGGAACAGTTTCTCCGTCACCTTTGAGAATGGCAATCAGATAGCCATCTTCTTCAGCTTCCAATTCCATGCTGACCTTGTCAGTCATGATTTCCAAAAGGATTTCTCCTTCTTTGACAAATTCGCCGACTTTCTTATTCCATTGGACAATTTGCCCTTCGGTCATATCCACGCCGGCTTTGGGCATAATTACTTCTAAAGCCATTTTTCTTTCCTTTTCTAACTAGTTTTTCATTTGCTGAGTGCCTCTTTGCTTTTTAGAATAGCAAAGAAAAATCTTATACCAACATTGAAATTGGGTCTTCAATCAAAGCCTTCAAGTCCTTCATAAACTTAGCTCCAGCCATTCCGTCAACAACACGGTGATCAATAGTCAAGCCCAGACTCATAATTGGACGGATAACAATTTCGCCGTTAACAACGACAGGTTTTTCCACTGTTGAGCTTACGCCCAAGATAGCAGAGTTTGGCTGGTTGATGATTGGACCAAAGGACTGAACGCCAAACATACCTAAGTTACTGATTGTGAAGGTTGAATTTTGCAGCTCGCTTGGAGCCAACTTGCCTTCCAAGGTACGTCCGATTACATCTTTAAAGGCTACTACAAGCTCTGATAGGCTCATTTTTTCTGCATTGTAGACAACTGGTGTCATCAGGCCATTATCCATACCGACTGCCATTGAAAGGTTGACATAGTTGTGTGTGATAATGGTTTTGCCATCCTCTGTCAAGGTCGAATTGAGGTAAGGATGTTTCATCAGTGTCTTCACAACAGCCATCGAAAGCAGGTCTGTGACAGTTACTTTCTTGCCAGTTGCTTCCATGATTGGCTCTAGCACTTTTTTACGCAAGGCCAGCATTTCTGTCATATCAACATCATAGTTAAGGGTGAATGTTGGCGCTGTCAGGTAAGATTCTACCATCCGCTGAGCGATAACCTTCCGCATTGGCGTCATTGGAATACGCTCAATTTCACCGTAAGGAGTGACATTATCAGGCACTTCTTCCACTTTTTCAATTTGAGCAGGAGATTTGATTGTATCGCTCTCAACATTCTCGGGCAAGAAGGCAAGGACATCCTTCTTCATAATCTTACCACGATGGCCAGTTCCTTGAATCTCTTGCCAAGCAATATTGTGTTCTTGGGCAATTCGTGTTGCCAGTGGTGAAATGCGCACCACATTTGTATCTTTATAAGTTTCCACGTCTTCTTTGTGGACACGACCGTTTGCACCTGAGCCAGAAACATCATAGAGGTTGATTCCCAAATCATCCGCTAACTTTCTAGCTGCAGGAGTCGCTCTTAGCTTATCATCAGCCATGACCTCTCCAATTCTATTATAAGATATTAAGGACGCAGAGGGCAATGAAAAAATAGGAGATTGACGCTGTGTTCGATGAACACAAGGAAATCTATCTTTTTTTCACAGACCTCCGTCCGAATTCAATTACATGATACTAAGGGCGTTAAAAAGCGACTGAAAAATAGGAAATCAACGCAGGCTTCGATGAAGCCAAGGCGCTTTATCTTTTTTCCAAGCTTTTAGCCCGTGTTCAACTCTACAAGTAACTTGGATACAAACGTATCTCAAGTTATTACGGTTGTCGCTATCGGCGACCAACCTAGTAGACTTACTAAGTCGTTCGTCGAATATCATCGATTCAACTCTCTCCTGTTGCAACTTTACAAGTAACTTGGATACAAACGTATCTCAAGTTACTACGGTTGCCGCTATCAAGCGGACACCCTAGTAGACTTACTAAGTCGTTCGTCGAATATTATCGATTCGACTCTCTCCTGTTGCAACTCTACAAGCAACTTGGATACAAATGTATCTAAAGTTATTATGGTTACCGCTATCGGCAATCAACCTTGTAGACCTACTAATTCGCTCATCGGATAAAATCGGTCCGAATATCGATTGTCTGTAATTAGTAAAATTTTAGCAACTTTGACCCTCTACACAAGATTAGATTACATAAAATAATTTATGTAATCTAATCTGTGAGAAAGCCTTTTCTATATTATACCTTATTCTTTATGATATGTCTTCCGAATAGCGTCTTTGATGCTTTCAACGGTCGGAATCATCGCATTTTCCAAGTTTTGTGCATAAGGCATTGGCACATCTTCACCTGCACAACGGCGGATTGGAGCATCTAAATAGTCAAATGCTTCAGACTCAGAAATAATCGCTGAAATTTCACCAATGAAACCGCTAGTTTTGTGGGCATCATTAACCAAAACGACCTTACCAGTCTTCTTAACAGAATTGATGATAATGTCTTTATCAAGTGGCACCAATGTACGCGGGTCAACCACTTCTACAGAGATACCTTCTTCTGCTAATTCTTCAGCGGCCTGCATGACACGGCGCAGCATTTTGCCGTAGGTAACAACTGTTACATCGGTACCTTCTTTTTTGATTTCACCTACACCGAGTGGGATCACATACTCAGGATCTAGTGGCACCTCGCCTTTTTGGTTAAATTCAGACTTGTATTCTAGGATAATGACCGGGTTGTTGTCTCGGATAGAAGCTTTAAGGAGCCCCTTCATATCTGCCGGAGTTCCTGGAGCGACTACCTTAAGCCCTGGAATGTGGGTAAACCAAGATTCCAAAGACTGAGAGTGTTGAGCTGCAGAGCCAACTCCATTACCTGCTGCACAACGGACAGTCATTGGCACTTGTCCTTTTCCGCCAAACATATAGCGCGTTTTAGCGGCTTGGTTGACAATAGCATCCATAGCGATTACAGAGAAGTCCATAAAGGTCATGTCTACGATTGGACGCAGCCCTGTCATAGCTGCTCCAGCTGCTGCTCCAGAAATCGCTGCTTCCGAAATCGGACAGTCACGTACACGCTCTGGTCCAAACTCTTCCAGCATACCAACAGATGTTCCGAAATCTCCACCAAAGACTCCGACATCTTCTCCCATCAAGAGTACATTTTCATCGCGACGCATTTCCTCAGACATAGCGAGGATAATGGTGTCACGAAAAGACATAGTTTTAGTTTCCATTTTCTTTTTCTCCTCTCTTTAGTCCGCGTAAATATCTTCAAAGGCAGATTCAAGCGGTGGGAATGGGCTATCTTCTGCGAACTTGACAGACGCTTCTACTGCTTCTTTGACTCCAGCTTGGATAGCTTCCAGCTCTTCCTCGCTTGCAATCTTGTTTTCCAGCAAGTATTTACGAAGATTTTCGATTGGATCCTTCTTCTTCCATTCTTCTACTTCTTCACGAGTACGGTATTTACCTGGGTCAGAAGACGAGTGTCCCAACCAACGATAGGTTACGCTCTCAATCAAGACAGGTCCTTTACCACTGCGAACATGCTCCACAGCCTTTTGGAAGCCTTCATAGACATCCAGAACATTATTGCCATCTTCGATGAACATACCTGGAATGCCATAAGCTGCGCTGCGCTCATGGATGTGCTCTACATTGGTCATTTTCTTGATGTCAGCAGAAATACCATAGCCGTTATTTATACAATAGAAAATTACTGGAAGGTTCCAGATAGAAGCCATGTTGACCGCTTCGTGGAAGACACCTTCGTTGGTAGCACCGTCACCAAAGAAGCAGACAACAATCTTGCCTGTCTTATGCATTTGCTGGGTCAGAGCTGCTCCGACAGCAATTCCCATGCCACCGCCTACGATACCATTAGCACCAAGGTTTCCGGCATCTAGGTCAGCAATGTGCATAGAGCCGCCTTTTCCTTTACAGGTTCCGGTGTATTTCCCTAGGATTTCCGCCATCATTTCGTTGAGGTTGATTCCTTTGGCGATAGCTTGACCGTGTCCCCGGTGATTAGAAGTCAGTAAATCATCCTCATTTAAGGCCAGCATAGCACCGACATTAGCTGCTTCCTCACCCACTGAGAAGTGAGTCATTCCAGGAACCTTTCCTTTTTTTACAAGTTGAGCAATTTTTAAGTCCATACGACGGATTTCTTCCATCTTACGGAACATCTCTAACAAAAGATCTTTATCTAAAGTTGCCATTTTTTTGCCTTTCTAAGCATAATTCTTCTATTTAATTCTATCTAAAGCTGTAAGCACTGTCAAAACTTTTGCTCACTTATATTTCACAAAGAAAAACCAGTCAATCCATTGGATAAACTGGTTTTCGACACCAAAATAGAAATTTCACAAACTTTTTGTGCTAGAGTAGTTTTTACTATTTTGAAACTGTTATACGAAAATAATAGCAGAGCACGCCTCTGATTAGTCTGCCTGTTTAGCAAAGTCTGCAATCATCTGCTCCATCTGCTCGCGGCTTGGTGTTGTCAGCATATAGAGGTAGTCACCTTGCAGCTCCGCAAATGCGGCTGGCATGTCTTTTTTAACCTTGAAATTATCTTTGTATTTCTCCAGCAAGTCAGCCTCAGGGTAAGCATAGTTCGTTGATGCACGGCGTGAGGTTGCCAGACAATACAGTGGCTCCATGTGGGCAGCTGGGAAAGGCTCTCCTGCTACAATCGCTGCATAGCCTCTGTAAAGATCGATTGAGTGAGCGAAATTATAGACATCAATGGTAAAGCCACCTGCTGGACGATTATTGTACTCAATGGCTACATAATCATCACCCTCGCGGAAGAACTCAATATGGAAAAAACGTTCTTTCATGCCGAAGATTTTGACAATCGCTTCTCCATAAGCACGTAGCTTTGGATCCATATCCTTGAGAACGTAGTAGGAATTGTCCATTTTATACATCATCAAATCCAGCGGTGTATGCGCATAGTCAAAGGTGGTTGCAAAGACAATCTGACCGTCCTTATCTACCAAACCATCAAAAGTACAGATTTCGCCAGACTGGACAAACTTTTCAAAGAAATAAGCTGTCTGATGATCCCATTCTTGCTTGAATCGTTCGACATCTTCTGCTGTTTCCAATTTAAAGGTCGCAGCTGCTCCCACTCCATTATCAGGCTTAGCAATCAAAGGCAGGCCAAGTTTCTTGACAGCCAAATCAGCTCCAGCTTCTGTATTGACAATCTGACCAGGTACGACTGGAACACCTGCTTTTTTAAAGAGTTTCTTCATCTCAGATTTGAACTTGGTCTTTTTCAAGTCTTTTGGTTTTGCTCCAAAAACATTGAATTGCTCGCGCAACTCAGCGTCCAGTTCCAGCCAGTATTCGTTATGAGACTCAATCCGATCAATAGGCCCATGCTTGTAGAAAAGAAAGGCGACAGCTCTTTTGACTTCGTCAAGATTTTCAAGATTTTCTACTCTGAAGTATTCAGTCAATGAATCCTTCAAAGGCTGGTCTAGCTGGTCATAAGGCTCCTGACCAATTCCCAGAACAGTGATACCTTTATTGGCCAGTTCCACAGTAAACTGTTGGAAATTTTGCGGATAATAGGGAGAAATAACGATATAATTCATAGGAAACCTCCTTTAAAGATTGAGTTCATTAAGGAAAAAAGGCATTTGCTTACGCCACCAAACCCAGTCATGGGAAACATCGTGGCCCCATTCAGCAAACCAAGCTGGAATATTCTTATGCTCAAAAGCCTCTTTCAGCGTGTAGAAGGAAGGCAGGCCATCCTGCTCCCAGTCGCCCAAGCCAGTACAAACGATAATATCCGCCTGTCGATAGCGGTCAATAAACCAGCCATCATTTTGGTTCCAGATATAGTCAGCTGGCGAGTTTTGATAAATGACTTCGTCGCTCAAATTATCACCGACAAAGAAACGTGCATCATAGACACCACTGAGGGCAATCACTTTATTGAAAACATCTGGATGCTGCAGGAAGAAATTAACAGCATGATAAGCTCCCATGGAGCAGCCTGTCGTCATCATAGGGTCAAACCAGCCTGTCTTATGCTTAACGAAAGGAATAGCTTCCTCGATGACATAACGCTCATATGCACGATGCATTTCTGCTCGATCGTGAGGATGCTTCCAGTCCGCCAACCAGCTCTCACTATCAACACTGCTAAGAGTGAAAAACTGGACCTTACCGGCCTCAATAAAACCTGCGCAGGCTTCAATCATGCCGAAGTCAGCATACTCATTATGGCTGCCGCCTGATGATGCAAAGACTATAATCGGGAGCCCAGCGTGGCCATAGCGATTGACATACATTTCACGGCCTAGATTGCTGCTCCAATGACTTAAAAATTCTACATGCATAGTTTCTACCTCTTTCTTAGTGTTTGACTATCTTACCATTTTTCGCCGATAAAACGGAAACAGTCCGGCAAGTGCTCCGCCCAAGCGATTTCATTGTGAATAGCTCCAGACTGGATTTTAATCTGGATATTGGCTAAGTCTACCCCAGACACAAGTAACTGTCGGAAATAGCTGAGCGATGAATCAATATAGGCCTGCTTGATATTGCCCGCCATCAATGTCTTATCTGTATCATCAGCCTCTTCCGTCCCAACATAAATGAAAATTCGCTGGTCTGCCTGGAGTGTTTTTCTCTCAATATAGCGGTCAAAAGCTTCCTGATGTAGCCAATTAGCTGATGAAAAGATGCCCAGACAACCAATCTGATCTTGGTATTCAACACCGATAAACTGGCTGATATTCCCCCCAAGAGAAGAGCCGATCATGGCCGTATGCATCCGATCAGACTTAGTTCGATAATGCTGATCAATAAAAGGCTTGACAACTTCCATGACAAACTCCGCATACTCCGTTCCCTTGCCGCCAAACTGAATACCGGGAATATTGGACTCTTGGAACTTCCAAGCTGAATACTCATTCATCCGCCCTTGGCCATCGTTGTCAATAGCCACAACAATCATTTTTTCAATATCTGGATTACGCTTGATTGTCGGAATCACCTTCCACGAATGGCCGCTGAAAGATTCCTTGCTATAAAGAACATTTTGTCCGTCATGAAAATAAACGACCGGATAGGTCTTGTTTGTATCCTGACTATAGTTCTTTGGAAGTAATACGCGGACACGGCGTTTCTGCTTGGTATAAGGAACGACTAATTCATGTGTTTTCATTTCAAGATAAAAATAGGATTTATTCATTTTCAGAAAACTTTCTATTTTCAAAATTTTTATTTATTATATCACAAATTAAGCAAAAAAGTTAGGGATTTCCTAACTTTTTGATGATTTTTATTAGATAATGATAGAAAATAGATTATTTATCCAAATAAGGTGTAAATCCTGCAAGGCTCGCTCAGCAATTTTATTCTGCTGCTTTTTGAGCCAATCGCAAGTAATCCGTCAAATGCTTGTTTTCTATATCTTCAAGCGTATGTAATTTCAAATGGCGACGGCCTTTACCCTTGCCTTCCAACAAACCGTATGGGTCTGCCATCTCGGCGCCACGACCAAATTCCACAGTTACATGCTGCTTATAAACAAAAATGCCGCAAAACGGTTCGGGGGCGGCAAACAAAATACCGCCATATTTCACTTCTTCGACTACCGTATCTGACAGTTGCCGTATTTTCGTGCGCACACTATTGGCGATTTCATACAAGGCAGGATTATTAATTAGCCAATCATCCAGCAGATTTTTTACTTTTTGGTTCATGGTCTCCTCCTAATTTGAGATTGTAGGTTGGTCATTGATGTCCGATTTCCAAATTTTTTATTTATTATAGCACAAAATCAAGAAAATCCTAACTTTTTTTAAATTTCTTGATAAAATTGTAAGTCTTTTAATGCTCGCTCGGCGATTTTTTCGTAACGTTCTTTTTTATCACGAATGCGCGGACCTTCCAATTCTTTGATAATCCCAAAATTGACATTCATGGGTTGGAAATGCTTGCTGTCAGCATGAGTAACATAATGAGGCAGACTTCCAATAGCTGTTGTTTCTGGAAAGACAAGTGCTTCTTCTCCCTTGAAGAGTCGAGCAGCGTTAATACCAGCAACTAGACCTGAAGCTGCTGACTCTACGTACCCTTCAACTCCAGTCATTTGACCTGCAAAGAAAAGATTTGGCTGTTTCTTAGAGCGGAAAGTCTGTTCAAGCAGATTTGGAGAGTCCATATAAGAGTTTCGATGCATGACACCATAGCGGACAAATTCTGCATTCTCAAGGCCAGGAATCATTTGAAAGACCCGTTTTTGCTCGCCCCACTTGAGATGAGTTTGGAAGCCAACGATGTTGTAAAGACTGCCCGCTGCATTATCCTGACGAAGCTGCACCACAGCGTATGGCGTCTTATATTCACCATCTCGAGGGCCTTGATAGTCATCTGGATATTCCAAACCAACTGGCTTCATCGGTCCATAAAGCATAGTTTTAATCCCTCGCTTAGCCATGACTTCAATAGGCATGCAGCCTTCAAAGTATTTTTCTTTTTCAAAGGAATTGAGCGGTGCTTCCTCAGCATTGACCAAAGCATCATGGAAATCCATAAATTCTTGCTTAGTCATAGGTGCATTGAGATAGGCTGCTTCCCCCTTATCATAGCGGGATTTGAGATAGACCTTGGTCATATCAATGGTATTGACATCGATGATTGGCGCTGCTGCATCGTAGAAGTAAAAACCGTCTCCCCCATTGAGCGCGTGGATTTTTTCGGCCAAAGCATCGCTGGTCAAGGGTCCTGTCGCAATAACTGTGATGGCATCTTCTGGAATTTCGGTGATTTCTTCACGAATGACCTCAATCAATGGATGATTGGTCACTAGCTCCGTTACCATCTGAGAAAAACCTTCTCTATCAACCGCTAAAGCACCACCCGCTGGCACCCGAGTCGCTTCTGCTGACCTTAAGATGACCGAGTCCAACCGTCGCATTTCTTCCTTGAGCAGACCGACTGCATTGGTCAGCGCATCTCCTCGCAGAGAGTTAGAGCAGACCAGTTCTGCAAAGTCTGCAGTTTTGTGCTGAGGTGTTGACTTAACACCCCGCATTTCATAGAGTTTGACTGGGATGCCACGCTTGGCAATCTGGTAAGCTGCTTCACTGCCAGCCAGACCAGCACCGATAACATTGATATAGGATGATGACATGATACTCTCCCTTGGATATTTCTAGATTTTCACTCTGACCATTATAACAAAAAGATAGTAAAAAAGACAGACAGGAGAATTCCTGAATGTCTATCATTTTGTCATTTTTTCCAAGTAAGCAATCTTAGCAAAATCCTTATGATTGTTATTTTCATTTCGGTAAGAATCTTGAGAAGAAGCACGGTAGATAGCTAAAAATTGCTCTGCATTCGGCAGTAGAAACTCAACATCTTCAACTTCTTTTCGAGTCAACTTCTCTAGCGGCACACCAGCGAATGCCTCCAAGGTTTCCATGGCTCCAAATTCAATAGATAAGCCTTCTTTTTGAAATTCATGCTCGTGCAGATCGACTAAGCGATAACCCAAGCGCTCCATCATAGGCTCAATCTTGTCCATATCGTAAATACGTTCTTCATCTGGTGCTTCCCAACCACGCTCATCACCATGAACATGAATATCAATATCACGCGCCTGCCAGTCTTGTCCAGTAACTTGCTCCAGACCTAGAGAACCCATCAGAAGTGGAACAATGCCCATCTTATTCAGTTGAGACGCGATTTTTAGAAATTCTGCAAATTTATCTGTCATAAACCCTCACCTCTTCTTCAGAAAGATATTCTACGTAATATAAATTATGTAAAAAATGTTATTTCACTTTTTCTTCTTCGTAATCGCCATTGCTGCAGACTACCTGCTTACCGCCACCACGAACTTTCTTTTCAATCAGATAATGGTCACATTTTGGACAGTTTCTGCCAACCGGCTTGTCCCAAGATGTAAAATCACAGTCAGGATAACGATCACAGCCGTAGAAAATGCGATTTCGTTTAGTCTTACGCTCAATAACTTGACCTTTCTGACACTGCGGGCAGGTCACGCCGATTTCTTTGACAATAGCCTGAGTGTGACGACAGTCTGGGAAATTGCTGCAAGCGTAGAACTTGCCAAATCTACCCAATTTGATGACCATCGGACTGCCACAGACCTCACAGTCAAAACCAGCTGGCTCATCCTTGATCTGGATTTTCTCCATTTCAGTTTCGGCTTTAGCCACTTCCTTTTCAAAAGGTTTATAAAACTCGTCAATAACTTTCTGCCATTGCTCTTTGCCAACTTCTACATCATCTAGTTTAGCTTCCATTTCTGCTGTAAATTTCACATTTACAATGCCAGGGAAGAATTCGACAATCAGTGAATTGACAATTTCACCTAGTTCCGTCGGCTCAAAGCGCTTGGAAACCAGCTTAACGTAATATCGTTTCTGAATAGTTTCAATGGTCGGTGCATAGGTAGACGGACGGCCAACACCATTTTCTTCTAAAGTCTTGATAAGAGTCGCTTCAGAATAACGAGCAGGTGGCTGGGTAAAGTGCTGTTCTGGATTGGTATTGATACGTTTGACGGTATCGCCCTTTTCCATATCTGGCAGCATTTTATTCTTGTCAGAGTCGTTATAAATAGCCAGATAGCCATCAAACTTGACCTGACTGCCGTTGGCAGCAAATTGGACACCATTTTGCCCCAGCTTAACATTCATTGTATCAAAGACTGCTGCTGTCATTTGGCTGGCTACAAAACGGTTCCAAATCAGCGTATAGAGCTTAAGTTGATCCTTATCCAGATACTTTGCGATACTTTCCGGTGTATTGAAAACGCTTGAAGGACGAATGGCCTCGTGGGCATCTTGAGCGCCAGAAGCGTTCTTAGCCTTACTGCCATGTTTGGAATATTTGGTGCCAAATTTATCCGTGATAAAGCTTGCTGCTTCATTCTGCGCTACTGGGCTGATACGAGTCGAGTCGGTACGCATATAGGTAATAAGACCTTGTACGCCAGAACCGATATTAATCCCTTCATAGAGCTGCTGAGCCACCATCATTGTCTTACGAGTCCGGAAATTAATCTTATTAGCGGCATCCTGCTGCATAGAGGAAGTCGTGTAGGGTAGCGGAGCATTGCGTCGACGCTCTTTCTTTTCGACACTGTCGACTGTAAAGTCATCCCCCTTGAGGTGAGACAGAACTTCTTTGACCTCATCGTTGTTGGTCAGCTTCATCTTTTTACCATTCATACCATAGAAGCTGGCCTGGAACTGACGGGTTCCTTTCTTGAAGGTTCCGTCAATTGTCCAGTATTCTTCTGGTTTGAAGGCATTGATTTCATTTTCCCGGTCGATAATCAGCTTGAGAGCGACAGACTGCACCCGACCAGCTGACAAGCCTTTTTTGACTTTTTTCCAGAGAATAGGAGAAATGGAATAACCAACCAAGCGATCCAGAACTCGGCGAGCCTGCTGCGCATCGACCAGATCCATATCAATCTGGCGTGGCTCTTTAAAAGCATTCTTGACCGCATCTTTGGTGATTTCATTGAAGACGACACGGTTTTTCTCTTTCTCATCCAGATTAAGAATATGGGCCAGATGCCAAGAAATAGCTTCTCCTTCGCGGTCCGGGTCACTTGCCAGAAAAACTTGCTTAGCTTTCTTCGCTTCTTTTTTCAAGTCATTAATCAAGGGCCCTTTACCACGAATATTGATGTATTGCGGCTCATAGTTATTCTCAAAATCAATGGACATAGTAGACTTTTTCAGGTCACGAATATGCCCGACACTGGCCAGAACCTTGTAGTTTCGTCCCAGATATTTTTCTATTGTTTTTGCCTTAGCAGGCGACTCTACGATGACAAGATTTTTCTTGGTCGTAGACTTCTTCTTTGTTTTTGTAACCAATTTAGACACCTTCTATAAGAAATAAATCTCATAGAGTTTAAACTATTTTTTGGTAGATGTCAACTGCTAACTTTTCTTATAGGAAAACTTGTTTTAAAAATCAAACTCAGAAAGGACGTCAGATCCTGATGTGATGCACTTTGCGCCCTCTTGAATCAGATGATGGCAACCGTCAGATTTACCATCTAAAATAGACCCCGGAATAGCAAAGACATCCCGCCCTTCTTCCATCGCTCGCTCACAGGTAATCAGGCTGCCTGAGCGCATCTTAGCTTCTGCCACGATGACGCCTCGACAGAGACCAGCGATGATACGATTGCGCTCTGGAAAATGAAACTTCAAAGGCTGTTCACCTGGACCATACTCTGTCAGCAATAAATGATTTTTGCCAATGTAAGACTGTAGTTTTTTATTTGCCTTAGGATAAAAGACATCTAATCCCGTTCCGATGACAGCAATCGTCTGACCTCCGTTTTGCAAGGCTGCCATGTGAGCCGCTGTATCTATTCCACGAGCCAGGCCGCTGACGATAACCAATTCATTATTTAGCTCCTTGACAATCTTTTGTACGGAGGCATTTCCTTGCTTGCTGCTGTCTCGACTGCCAACGACCGCTGCCTTGGGCAATTCTAGTAGTTTTAGATTTCCCTGATAAAATAACAAAGTCGGGGCATCATAAATCTCGCATAAATCCCAAGGGTAAATATCATCCAAAATAGAAAAGGACGGGAAAAGTTCAAATTCTTCCTTCAAAGCTGGTAAATCAAGCCCCTTGTATTTCTCTATAAAGAGAGCGGGATTACGGCACTCAGATACGACAGCCTTATCTCGGAGAGAAAGCTTGCCATCTCTACTCTCGGCGTATCTCAAAACGTTTAAAACCTGATGATTAGTCAAACCAGCTTTTTTCATTTTATAAATCTCAAAATTATTCATTTTTTCACCTCACTTTCTTAATTCGTAAAAAAATTCAAAAAAAGAACTGCAATACAGTTCCTTCTTTACGATTTTATTGAATTTGATGTTGTCAATAGCTAATCTCCTTGCCTATTGCCTTTAACCCATCTTTTATTCTTTATGAACAGGGATTTCCTTAATAATTCGTGCTGGATTACCAGCCAAGACTACATTGTCACCAAAAGACTTGGTCACAACCGCTCCTGCTCCGACTACCACATTATCCCCTAGTATCACGCCTGGCAGAATTGTCACACCGCCGCCAGCCCAGAAATTATCACCAATAGTGATTGGTGCTCCGTACTCAATACCGGAATTTCTTTCCACTGGATCAAGCGGATGAAGAGGTGTCAGAAACTGGCAATTTGGACCAAGCAAAGCATTATCTCCGATGCGAATGGGGCAAACGTCCAACATAGTCAGATTCCAGTTAGAACAAAAATTCTCCCCTAGATGAATATTGATTCCATAATCACAGACCAAATCAGGCTTCATAGCAAGATTCTCCCCTGTGCTGCCAAACCATTCTTTGATAATAGCACTGCGCCGGTCGCTGTCTCGCTCTTGGTTAAAACGATATTGAAATTCTTTGGAGCAGGCTCTAATTTTTCTTAAATCTTCATCTTGTGGTCGGTAAATCTCCCCAGCAATCATCTTTTCGTATTCGCTTCGCATGGCATCCTCCTTTTTATGTTTATTCACACATTGATTTTACGGGTTCAAATGTCTTGCGATGAATAGGAGTTACGCCGTTTCTTTCCAATCCTTGCAAATGACTTTTGGTCCCATAACCAGCATTTTTCGCAAAACCATAGCCGGGAAATTCCTTGTCGTAGTCTGCCATCAGCTTATCCCGAGTAACCTTAGCAACAATACTTGCCGCTGCGATAGACAGAGAGTTAGCATCACCCTTGATGATGGACTCTTGCGGAATCTCAACATCCAGTTTCATAGCATCAATCAGCAGATAATCTGGCTTGAGACTCAATTTAGACAAAGCCTCTTTCATAGCAAGCTTGGTCGCTTCGTAGATATTGACTTGATCAATAATATTACTGTCCATCAGGCCAATACCGACTGCCAAAGCTTTATCCATGACTGCTTGATAGATTTCTTGGTGCTTTTTCTTGGGAATCTTCTTGCTGTCGTTGAGCCCTTTAATTTTACATCCTAGAGGTAAGATGACAGCTGCAGCGACAACCGGCCCAGCCAAAGGACCACGACCAACTTCATCAATTCCAGCAATCGCCTGATAGCCGGCTTTATAAAGTTCTTTTTCATACCGTAACATCTGCTCCAGACGCAAATCCTCATCTAACTCCGCCTGAATAGCTCTTTTACGCTTTTCAATCGCCTTTTGAACTCCACTGCGTGGATCATTCGCCTCTTCTGCCAGAAAAGGATCAGCCAAATCAGTCACTAACTCTAAACGTTGCTGGATTTCTTTAATCGTTGCCATCTAGTTCTCCAACCGTATCCAAGCAATAACGACCTAGCTTGCCATCGCGGACATCTTTGACAAAAAGACTGTAAAAACGGTCATAGTCATCGCGGAAGCCGAGCTTTTTGGTCATATCCATAATCATGTCTGGTGCTTCCTGACTTAGATTCAGCTGCTTGAAGCGTGCTGTCAGCTCCTCAGGATAATGCTCCTTAAAATAATTAAGGCCGAAAATCGTCACCTCATCCATAGGTAGCAGATTATCCTTAATAGCTCCAGTCAGGGCGAGCTTGAGAGCAACCGTCTCATCTTCAAACTTAGGCCAGAGAATCCCTGGTGTATCTAAGATTTCCAAGTCTTTATTCGACTTGAGCCATTGCTGACCTTTTGTCACACCTGGCTTATTCCCTACAACTGCAATTTTCTTACCTGCCAAGCGATTCATGAGGGTTGATTTTCCAGCATTTGGAATACCGATAATCATGGTCCGCAGGGTTTCGATACGAATTCCTCTTTCCCTTTGACGTGCTAATTTATCTGTCATAAGCTTCTTGGCTGCGTCTGTTACTTTTTTTACAGCAGATTGCTCTTTGGAGTTAATAGACAAAGTCGGAATCCCCTGACTTTCAAAATAGCTCTGCCATTCCTTAATACGAACAGGGTCTGCCAAATCAGCTTTGTTTAAAATCAGAAGCTTAGGTTTATCACCCACAATTTTAGTCAGCATAGGATTTTGACTGGATAAAGGAAGTCTCGCATCGACCAGTATCGTCACAAAATCAACAAACTTAATATTTTCCTGTACCTGTCTCCGTGCCTTGGACATATGCCCCGGAAACCATTGAATCGTTGCCATAATTTATCCTTTCAATGAATATCATTGATAAAATTTTATATCTTTACCTATTTTAACATATTTCTAGAATTTAAGCGGGTGAATGCTAAAGTGATACACTCTACCTCAAGAGCAAAAAAAGCCCTCTAGGGCCTTTCTGATTTTATCTTACTTGCTCAAAATGAAGATGTACAGCGATATGATCTCCATAGCCGTTGCGCTCTAAATCGCGCTGCAAGCGATAGGAAATATAATGCTCTGCAATGGTAATATAGCCTGCACCCAAGAGGCGGCTTTCAACCATGGACTGAATCATACTGATCGTCGCACGTTCAACCTTAGCTTCTTCCAAATCCAGAACGACCTTTTTTGTAACCTGCGCTAAATTCTGACGTAAATCATCTGTCAACACATAGACAGTCTGCGCTGCCTTTAAAACTGCTTGATAAATTTTATCTGGGTCAAATTCAACAACCTCACCGCTCCGTTTAATAACTTGCATAAAAAACTCCTTTTATATTATATATTTCTAATCTAATGTATGTCTCTAACATGACTGCTGCCAATCTAGTTATCTATAGTCTGATCAAAAAGAAATCTGAAAACCAGACCATACTTTTACATTATATAATTTTTTCCAATATTTTTCAAAGGAAGTTTCCTTTTTTCTTTAGTCTTAAAAGACTATATAAAAGGACTGCTCTAGGCAATCCATTTTATGGTCTTCATAAACTATCAGATACTGAATTCACTTTTAAGTTTAAGTCAAGACGACTAACTTAGCAAGCCAAACATCATGTATCGGATTTCTCTAATGTTATGTCTTGTTTTTTGTAACGATAGTGCATTTTCCAGTGATTTTCAGACACTTCTTCTAAACTCAATGTTTTGTTAATAGGCTTAAATGACAATTTTTCTTCTTCAACTCTCTTTAAGAGCTCAACTAATAACTCTCCTCCAGCGTTTAGAGAAATTAAACTATCATCCTCACTATCATATTGAAGTAGAATTTTCTTTGTTGGTTTGTGAATAATGTTATAAAGATTGAAAGCTTTATCGATTTCAAAATTTTTCTCTTTATCAGCTACCATTGACAAACTGTGCAACTCCAACTGACCGATTTTAAAAGCTCCAAAAAGGCTGAAAACAATCCCTAACGCAACAAGTGTTTCCCAGATGAAAGAGAAAAGTTTCAGATCCCAATCAGTTATAAGTATAAGAAGTAAATAAATAACTCCTAAAACAAATCCAAGCAAAATCAATGCTGAACCATAGCATCCTGCCTTATCACCGGTCCGAATAACCGGCTTATCATAAACTTTTTTACCTTCAAGTTTTTCCAGTCTATGTTTAGTTTTATACTCCTCAATTCGTTCACTATGTTTTTCTGTCACAATATTCAATTCTTTCTTAATTATTTTTATCTATGGCATTCCTAAGACTGCTGCATCAATCAATAATCCGGTCTCAATACACCTTTAACCGTCTCTTTGGTTGCTTGATAGTCGCCATCAACCACGACCTTGATAATGCGTTTGGCATCTTCTTCGGGTGCTGGCACAAGTGGTAAGCGGGTTGGCCCAGCTGCAAATCCTAAGTAATTGAGTACTGCCTTGACTGGAGCTGGACTTGGGTAAGAGAAAAGGGCATTGACTTTAGGGATGAATTTCCGTTGGATAGCTGCTGCTTTTTTGATGTCATTGTGTTCAATAGCGTCCAGCATTTCAAACATTTCATCACCGTTTGTGTGAGAAGCAACTGAAATAACTCCATCAGCCCCCAGATTCATAGCATGAAATGCATCGCCATCCTCACCGGTATAAATCAGAAACTCCTCTGGACGATGTTCAATCAGATAGGCCATATTCGCCAGACTGGTACATTCTTTAACGCCGATAATATTTGGATGTTCTGCTAACCTCAGCATAGTCTCAGGTGTCATCTCAACTACTACCCGGCCAGGTATATTGTAGATAATGATGGGCAGGTTTGAAGCATCCGCAATGGCTTTAAAGTGCTGATACATCCCTTCCTGAGAAGGTTTATTATAATAGGGAACAATGGCCAAACCAGCTGCAAAACCACCAAATTCATCCACTTCTTTGACGAATTCGATAGAGTCGCGTGTTTCATTGGTACCAACACCGGCTATCAAAGGGACACGTCCTTTAACAACCTTTTGAACTGCCGCAAATAACTCCAACTCTTCATCGTGAGTCAGGGTTGGACTTTCAGCAGTTGTTCCAGCCAGCAAAATCCCATCTGTATGGTGGGCCAAAAGGTGCTCAATCAAGTCTGGAATAGCTTCAAAATTGATGGAGCCATCTTCATGAAAAGGAGTAATAAAAGCTGTGATGATTTTACAGTTTTTCAGATCCGCATACGCCATAAACTTACCTCTCTTTATTATACGAAAAGAGGGTTGAAAGAACGATTATTCAACCCTGTGCTGTCAAGTTTCCTTGGTCACTTTATTTTAATTCAAAAATCACTTCTGCTGTCGGACGAACTAAACCACGCTCATGTAGTGTCTCTGCGATTTGAACAGAATTCCAAGCTGCTCCTTTAAGAAGATTGTCTGAAACGACCCACATATGGATTCCTTTTTTGGCATCAAGATCCTTGCGAATCCGACCGACAAAGGTTTCTTTCTTGCCAACCGCATTGATTGCTTGCGGATAAACCTGATGAGCTACATCATCTTCCAGAACTGCACCTGGGAAAGCTGCGATTGCTGCTTTTACCTGGTCAATAGGGGCAACTTCCTTAGTCTCGATGTAGACAGACTCTGAGTGAGCAGACAAAATAGGAAGACGGACACATGTCGCAGAAACAGCAATAGAATCATCTTCCATGATTTTCTTAGTTTCCTTGGTCATCTTCATCTCTTCATAAGTGTAGTCGTTATCTGTAAAGACATCAATCTGAGGTAAGGCATTAAAAGCAATAGGATAATGTTTTTTATCGCCGCCACATGGGAGGATATTGGCTTCCGTGTCCTTAGGATTTACACCATCATTGAGAACAGAGCGCAATTGAGCTTGGGTTTCAAGAATAGCTCCCATACCTGCACCAGAAACAGCTTGATAGGTAGACACAATGATGCGCTCCAGCCCCCATTGCTGACGAACAGGCTCTAAAGCCACCATCATCTGAATTGTCGAGCAGTTAGGGCAAGCGATAATTCCCTTGTGCTGATCTAAGGCATGGGCGTTGACTTCTGGAACAACCAAAGGAACATCAGGATTTTGACGGAAATAAGAGGTGTTATCGACCACTACTGCTCCAGCTTTGACTGCGTAAGGAGCGAATTTTGCTGAGGTAGAACCACCAGCTGAAAAGAGAGCAATATCTACATCTTCAAAAGCTGTCTCAGTCGTCTCTTCAATAGTAATGTCTTGTCCCTTGAACTGGAGAACTTTACCAGCTGAACGAGCAGACGCTAGATAGCGTATTTTATCAATTGGAAGGCTAGACTCTTCCAGCATTTTAATCATTTGAGATCCAACGGCACCAGTGGCACCTACTACAGCAACTGTATATCCCATGCGATAACCTCTCTGAATTTTCAAAAAATTTTGTATTGTTAGTATTATACTATTTTTAGGGAAAAATGCAAATTTTTCTGAAGAATAGAATATAAGTGCGATATTTTAGATAAACTGCACCAACTTCCTTGCATCACTAAGAGATCTTTCAAGGTTTACAGATTTTGCTCTCACGATCAAAACTGCATCCATTGCTCTTCGACTCAACTTCTTACTGCAGATTCGTTTCATCAAGAGTAATAGCACTCACGACACAGTCCGTCTCAGCATCTATGTCTCTAAGCTCGGCTGCGACTAACTGTCTTGCCTATCTAAGAGGGGTCTCAGGGTTTTCAGCTTTTGTTCTTACGAACAAAACTGCATCCATTGCTCTACGACTCAACTGCCTTCTGCGAAGTTGTTTCATCAAGAGCAATAGCGCTCACGACACTGCGCGTCTCAGCATCAATGTCTCTAAGCTCGGCTGAGACAATCCTTCTTGCCTCTCTAAGAGACATAGAAAAATCCCCAATCCATAGACTGGGGATAAGGGCACTTTCGTGTGATCAGCAGGTTCACACAACTGATCAAGGTCCGCTCCTGCGTTTATGACCTCCCATGCTTCAATTTGCAGAAAAACTGCATATCGACTCATCGCACGAAATATAGTTTACCTTATCATTTTCCGTTTTGTCAAGGTATTTAATCTAAAAGTATGTGTCTCAATTTTTGAGAAGATAAAAAAATAGCAGAAATTCAAGGAAATGAGATGCAAACGTATACAATCGTTCACTTCAGCCTTGACATTCTCTACTTTATGCTGTAAACTAGATTAAAGACTGAGTAACACAACTGTACTTGTTTACTCGGTGGAGGTAGGTGTTAGCGCACCTGCCTCTTTTTTTGTTTCTTATTGCTATAATTATACAACTAATTTCAAGCGATGTCAACAGAAAAATGATGACGGCATGTCAAATAAACCCTAGAGTTTTCAACCCCAGAAGAACTATACAGGACTGTTTGATTATCTTAGGATAGTAGCACCTTTTTTATGACTTTGACGTCGAGCTTTATGTGCCTTTCTTCCCTCTCCAATCTGGAAATTCCGCTTTAGACTGTCCAAATGGTTCATGTATTTTCTTACTTTTCCTCCAGAAACCTTATCTAACCCTTTCATTTTTTGAGATGCTTTACGCCAGTCCCCGAAAAACAACTCTCTTAGGGTACCTTCTTCTACAGCTAATATCATATTAGCCATAATCTCAGCCCCCTCTAAACTCCAGATCATTCCCTGGTTCTTCATTCTGTAAGTAAGGCGCCTATGCTGCGACTCCATCACACCAATTCCTTTCTTTGGGAGATTGCGAAGTGAGGCAGGCTTTGTATAACTAAAATTACGCTTCAGCCTTCTGGCAAAGTCCTGAAAAGAAGCCGTTTCTTCCTCGTCGTCAATTAGACTTTCTGTTGTGTCAATGGTTGTTTGAAGAAGGTCAAAGTCATGCTGATAAATAGCCTGTTTCAAGAGTTCTTTTAGCTCTTCTGGCTGCGCTTTATAATTCTTTTCTATCTCTTGCTGCAAATGGTACGGATCCCAGAAATGCTCATGTCTTTGAACTTTAAAAGCGGCCGCAAAATCCTTGAAAACTTTGCCTCCATAACCCGGACCGCCATCAGAATTAGTAATAAGGGTTGTTCCCTTTCCTGTTTTATAGGTCTGATGCACGTAATCTAATGCCTGCTCTTTGGCTTTGCTACCAGATAAAGAAAGCACGTTCTTTTTATTTTTTAACTGCCTGCGTTTGGACTGGCCGACCTGCTCGCTTCCTGTATGGATGACATAATGAGAGATATTGCTATATTTGGCTTCCTCTCCTTGTTTAGATCGTGTTTTGACCCAGACTCCATCACCTTCAATGTAGAGCCTCTCAGGGCTTTTTTTGTTTTCCTCTGTAACTTCCGTAAGAGACAGAAGGTCATATTCTTCTTGTTCCTTCTTGAGCGCTGCAGCTCGCTTAACAGCTTTCAGGACAGTATCTTTTGTTAGATTGATACCAGTCATAAACTCTATCAGATCCGCTGTTTTGCGGTAAGTGGTACACGTTGAAATCTGGTTAATTTGATAAATCAGCTCCATGCTGAAACGGCTGTGTTTCTCCAAGCCAAGCCATTCATCCACCGGCACCTTGCAAGTTCCCTTTTTGTACCAGCGGTTTCTTTCAAAGCAAATTTCCCCAAAGATAAAAGCAACTGTACGGGCTGATCTATTTTTCAATTTGTAGCCCCTGGCACGCATAGACGGGGCAACCTGATCATCATATCGAGTTACAGCCTTCAGGAAGGCTTCTTCATTCTGCTTTCTCAAATCTGCTAAAAATTTTCTTTCATCCAGGACAGTCACACCCATAAGCTAACCCCTTTCTAAAACTTAGGTATTATATTATTGTTTTTTGGTGAAATTTTCAAGTCCATGATAAAAAAAGAGCCTGACCAACAGGCCAGGCAAGAGATAGTTGTTAGGGTTACCACCTCACAACCAGTATAACACAAACTTTAGAATAGTTTGGAAACAATCGCATCATATAGCCAGCTTTCAAAGTGGGCTATTTTACGATAAAAGGTACTTCCAACTCCAAAATATTTTTTATGCCAGCTTTTCAATTTTCTCAGCATTTCTTTCCTCCTTCAAGTGATAAGAAAAGTTTACCATGTACCAAATATTTTGGAGTAACTCACCTCTGAAATGTCATTTTTTATCCCTGAAATGACAAAAAAGACTTTCCAACCCGGAAAGTCAATATAAATCTGGATAACGTTTATAATAAGTATCATACATCATCTTATTAGCAAAATATAATTCTTGATCATATCTAGTGCCAAAACAATCGTTATCTGTTATAAATGCATCGTCAACAATATATGCATCTAAATAAGGGAGATTATTCTTCACGGCGTTTGTAGCCCTATGATTCCCATCTATAACTCTACAGAGCCCATTTAAATCTTTTAAAATAATGATTGGTTCGTCTTTTAATTCTACATCTGATAGATCTTCGTTCTGGTAATAAACACACTTCTTATCGATATTGCTAACATCTACCTCTTCTTTAATTTCAGAAAATCGTTTAGAGGCTATTTGACATGTCTCAAAATTCTGCCTTTTTAAGATGGTTGCTAATTTTCCTATGCATATCGTTATATTAAGATGGGGGAGGTATCCTCCGAAATTTGCCGGATATTGACAGTAATTCCACCAATCTTTAATCGATTCAGAATCCCTAGCATAATTTTTAGGTACTCTTGCTATACTTTTTGCAATACTCCTCTTTTCAAGTTCATTTAAAAACTCCAGATGAGAAATTTGTTGATAGCAATATTCTTCTATAGCCATTCTGTTCTTCTCAATCTTAGCTTTAGATTCTTTTGCTAATTTTTTTAAACGCTTTTTGTTTTTGCTTTGTTTGTTCATAGAGCCCCACCTTTTTCAAAATAGATTTATTTTGTTTTTTATCTTATATTCATCATATAAAAACAATATTTTTCTATTCTTGGATGCCTGCTATTAAATCATTAAGGAATGCTGCAGTAGATTTCTCATATCCGTTAGCTTTTGCTAAACGAGCCAGCTTTTCCTTATTCCTTCTCTCCAGTGTATAGGTAGAGGGAACTAAATCAGGCTCCTCTCTGCTCGGTAAACTAACACTAGGAATTGTTTTTTTATCTATCGGCTCTCCAAGAGCCTTTTTGATTTTATCTCTTTTTGCTTCGAATGCCATCTTGTTTCTCCTTTTTAAACTATTTTTATAATATTTATCAATTAGTTTTATCATTTTATAATATGATAAAACTATTATTTTCATATTATATCACAAATAACTTGAAAAGTCTGATCCATTTCTTCAAAGAATCTTCGATTTCTTTGAAGAACAGCAGCATCCTCAGCCATTTCAAAAATAGACTGTTTATCCATCGTTGATTTGTTAAACAATTCTTTTTGAGGAATATAAACAACTTCCTGCGTTCCCGGTAAAAAGATAGTGTTGTCATCCTCAGCCTGATTTAAAGTCTCTAATAGGCTTCTAGAAGAGTTAGTATTATGCTTAATCATGTTTGGTACGAAGTAGAGCTGAGCGGTGATATAGCTTTCTCTAGTTCGATAATTAATAACTTCGTTTCTGAAATTCTCCAACCTATCCTCCAGGTTAAACTTGGCATTGTAACCATGTTCGCTTGGGATAATCGGACTGATAATAGAGTGACTAACGGCTATAGCATTCCTAGTAGCCGTTGAAAAGTCTGGATGACAGTCAATAATCACATAATCAAACTGCTCAAGATTTTTTTCATCGTAATGATCTTCCAACCACATATACAACAGCATATCTTTATTGACCTTGTTTTCAAGGTGCTTTTCGATTGTGTCTAGTTGCATATAGCCAGGAATGAGAGTTATATTGGACTTAACAGGAATAAGTTTTACCTCTCCCTCACCCTTAAAGATATTAGCCACTGTGTCAGTGTCATCGTAAATATCATAGGTTTGTGTCAGATTACACTGATGATCCAAGTCAATTACTAAAACCTTTTTTCCTTGGCGAGCCAACCACTCACTGAAATTAAATGCTAGGGTTGTTTTACCTACCCCACCTTTGATAGCTGCAAATGTAATAATCTTCATTTCAAATCCTCTTTTCTATAGTCTATTATACCTTAATTGGTCGCTAGAAGCCTTCATTTTATGATTTATCAATAACTCATATTCAGAAAGACTCACCTAGAATTTTCTAGCAAAGTAACTTAGTTTTTAAAACAATTCAAGCTGTTTCTTTGACTGATAATTCATCCAAAGAACTTCTGTTCTAGGTAAACCATGCTCTGCAGTAGCCGCAAACTCAACTCTTTCCCAGTTTCTCAGTTGCTTTTTATAAAGTTCACTGTCATAACCGCTTAAGAGAATTTTTGCCTTAGATTGGTTCAGGATATCCAGCAATTCCTCGTGTTCCTGGTCTTCCATCTCAATAGTATACTGTTTCCTTGTCCTTGTACTAAGGACATAAGGAGGATCTATATACATGCATACATTTTCACGGTCATACTCAGAAATCAAATCAAATGCTGGACGACATTCAATCTGAACCTGCTTTAGCCGCAGAGAAATTTCTTGAATAAGTTCTGGCAGTTCGTTCCAATGCTTGACTGCATAGGCTCTTTCACGTCCATTCACATCACGTTTCCAGCCAGATTTTTCAAAATTCCTAAAACCGTGAGACATCAGTGACCGAATAATGAAATTAAGGGCTTTGTCTACCTCATTCTTTGGCTGTATTTCCCAAGCATTGTCATAGATTTTTCGACTATAAGGAGTCAAAAACAATTTTTCGATTAAAGTCTCTGGTTCTTGTTGGATAACTTGAAATAGATTAACAACATCATCATTTAAGTCATTAACTGTCTCAATGCTACTTAAAGTTTTTGTAAAGAGAACAGCTCCGCTGCCAAAGAATGGCTCTAGATAACTCTTATGATCTGGCATCAAGTCAACAATTTTACTGGCCAGATTCCATTTACTCCCTGGGTACCTCAAAATACTTTTCATTTTACTAACCTCATTTTATATTCCCAAGATTGCTGTTTCTGCGAGAGAATTTCTAGGATTTATTTCGCATCAGCTTTCTATCAATTATTTTAATATTATTTTTATAATATAATTATACTACAAAAATAATTAAAAGTAAATAAAAAAATATTATAAAAATAATATTTTTTTATTTTCGCTTGATATGAAATTTATCTCGATACCGCCTAAAAGTCCTTTCTGATATTCCAGTCAGCTTACTAACGTCTCTATCTGTATATCCCTGAAGATACAAATCAAAGGCATGCTGCAGACGCTCATCATCTTCAGTATAGAGAGCCTTCCTGCCCTGGTACTTACCCTGAGCCTTGGCAAGAACAATCCCCTGACGTTGGCGCTCCTTGATGCGCTCTCGTTCAGCCTGCGCTTGATACTTATATATTTCTAAAATTAGACTATTCAGAAGCCGCCTGAGATTGTCATCCTCAATTCCTCTCAGGGTTGGAAGATTTAGCACCTCCAAAGTTGCTCCCTTTGTTTGTAAGGCAGCCATTATCTCTGTCAGCTCCTGATTGTTTCGACCCAGACGCTCTAGCTCTGTTACGGTGACTACATCACCCTCTCGGACATACCCCAGGAGAGCCTGCAGCTGGGGCCGCTCCTTGCTGGCTCCGCTGGCCGCTTCTTGAAAAATCTTCTCACATCCCTTCAGCTGCTCCAGTTGCCGAGATAGATTTTGATCGGCCGAGCTGATTCTGGCATAACCGATTTTCGACATTTTCTTACCTCCTTTTTGCCTAACTCTATTGGCCGTTTCTTCAGGCCAGTAAAATCAAGTTGCACGTGCAAGGCCAATAGGGCATACCTTATTGGCCATTAGATTTGTCGAAATTCCATGAATTCAACTTTTACTTTATTCAATTTGAAACCTTCTTTGTAGTATGGAGCTTCATATCCTACTTTAGGAGTAACTTTAAAACGGAATAATGTTTTGATAGTCGTTCTATTTCTTTGAAATATATCATCATAAGATATCTCTAATTCGATGAAAATAAAATCCTCTGAAATACCATCTTTTAAAAACATAAAGTTAGGTAAAACAATATCAATATCAACTGTTTCATCTACAATAATTTCACCTAAAGAAACCGGAAAAGATTGTTTAATATATAAGTGACTTTCTTTATCCAACTTTGCATTTTTTAGAACTGCTTTATCTAAAGATACCTTAGTCGCTTCTCCTCTTCCTTTATTTTTTAATACCATATGAAAATGAGTGAGGTCTTTAGTAAATATTTCATAAATTCTCTTATCTAATTCTGATGATTTCTTCTTGATCTTTTGTTCGGACGATCCAAACGGAAAAGATACGATTACTTCTTGTCTTCCCATTAATTCCTCAAATTCATTATTCATTGAGTTGAATCTTAAAATAGGCTTATACTTGATTTCATCATCTTTTCTGCCTTGTTTTGATTGATAATCTAATGTGAAAAATAGACCTATTAATGTTATGACTGCTCCAAGAACAGCACCATAGAAAGACAGCAAATCTCCTGCTGTCCACTCGGCAGCTAACAAACGTATAGAGGCAATTTTAAAGGATAGATTTATAAGTAATGGTATTACAAACAAAATAACAATAGCAATAATAATAATTTTTGGCAAATCTTTCTTTTTCATGGCAATAAAACCCTTTTCTATTTTGTTAAATCTTCTTTTGGTTCAATTTTACCATATAGACTCTGATTTGTTCTTCTTGCTTCAGCGTTACGTTCTAATTTTTCATACTGAGTAAAGTCTTTGACGATACTATCAAACTTATCTTTCAGCCCTTTCCGCTCAACAGAAACCTCAATCACTTGTTTTTCAATATCTTTTGGATCTACTTCAGAAGATATTGAGTACTGCTCTAAAACCTGATAAGCAGCTTTTGCATCGATAGGGTTTTCCAAATGAATATCTTCCAGGGCAGAGGCTATCTTATTGAGTCGCTCGATTTTGTCATCTAACCGTTTGAGAGATTGTTGCGTTTCTTCAATCTGTTCAATGAAACGATCTCTTAAATCATGAAACTGGTCTGAGTCAGAGACATTGTGACTGACAAGATAATTATATTCCTTGACTAACTGTTCCAATTTTGAAATATTAGGATTTTTAGTCAGCACATATTCGCCGCTCTCATAAGCTAGTTGATTGATTAAAGTTGAACCTTTCATAAACTTATTGCTAGTAGAATTATCAGGATTGATGAAATAGAAAAAGTCAGATTTTTTGATAAAAATATCAAAGCTGCCATCTTCTTGTTTATCAATCAGCCGGTTAGGAATTTTTACAGTTCCCTGGTTTGCTATCCCGTATTGAATTTGTAGATAGATACCTGAGTCTGTCTCGTACTCGACTTGCCACGGTTCAATCTTGACCCTCTTTTCAAAGTCCTCAGCTTTTTCCGCTTGCAGCTTGTCATATTCAGTTTTGATTTTCTCTAAAGGATGAACAATTTCATTCTTTGCCAGGCGCTCCCTAATTTGTTCTTGAGAGTACCGTCCTTTTTTGGATAAGGTACTGTCTCTAGTATTTCTCTTCTGCTCTTGATCTAGCAATTTGTATTTTGCATACTTCCCAGAAAAGTCAACCGCTAGATTTAAGGCTTTTGCTTTATCCTGAAAATCGTCTAAGCTGGTTGAGTGTTTGAGCAAGAACTCAAGCCTAGATTTAATTTCTAACTTGAATGAATTTTCTCTGCGATAAGCTGCGTATTCTTTATGACCAAAAGGATTTTTTACAGCTATAATACTAGCACCAGCAACGTCCGCATGTTTATCAGAAATTTTCTCTAAGGCACTCTTGGTTTTTTTCTGCCAACGAAATTTATTAAGTGTAATCGAATTAGTCGAATTGATATAAATGTGATTGTGCAGATGGCCTTTATCTAAATGAGTAGCAATGACAAACTGATGACTTCCACCTGTCAGTTCAAGCGCAGTCTTTCGTCCAATCTCATGAACTTGCTCTGGTGTTAGATTATCTTCTGGAGAAAAGGACTGGATAACATGGTGAGCTAAAACATCATTTTTTGAAAATTCTTCATTGTTAATCGGCCGACCTTTTTCAATATTGGCCAGCTGTTTTAACTGCATCATTTCAGAAAAGGCCGAGTCCACATCGACCAGCAAATTTCCAGAAACCAGCTGAGAGACAGGCTGACCATTAACAATTTTGATAGGAAAATTCAAGTCAGGATCTAGTAATTCTGTTCCAATCGTTTTCGCTCCATCTTTGATATATTTCAGACCTTCAGCTAATTTATTGACCGATTTTATTTGTTTTACTTTTGTTACGACCAAGACATTTTTACCCCCGTCTTTCCTTTAGCAGCTTTTCAATCTGAGAAATTTCGTGATTGAAATTTTCTTCCATCAAGCGCTTTACTTTTGCGAGTGAGTGCTGTAAGTTTTGATAATTTTCTAAGCTGATTTCCTCGTTCGTGTTGACATATCTTGCTAGCTGGTTGATGTTCGTACCAATCCGATTTATCTCTGTTCTCAGTTTAATTAGTTCTGAATAATCTACCGTCACTACCTCACCAGTCAGTAGCATATAGCGAGCGTAGGTGTTGAAATTTGAAAAATTATGTTGAGCCATTCTTCGATTGATAAGCTCATTTTCTTCAGGTGTTACTCGCATAATTTTTTGTATTTGTCTATATAATTTTTTTGGATCGCTCATATTTTTTCCTCGAATTTCCTATTGACATCTGCATTGGCTCCCTCTATACTTTTCAAACTGGCAAGCATAGCAAGGTGATATCACCTTACGCATTTTAAAAGATTTTCCAAACTCCAAAAACTGGCATTTTGCCAATTTAGGAGCAGGAAAACCTTTCAAAGTTTTGGGGAAATCCCCAAGCCCCTTTTCCGTCCTTTGGACGTTATTTGCTTTCAATTCTTGAAAGCAAATCGACCTTAACAGCCTGATAGGCTTCATCTGAAATAGAGTCCAGATAGTCAATCGTCTCTGTATATTCTAGAGCCAATTCTGGATCAATCTCTTTCAAATCTTCTGCATCTTCATCCAGTAAAGCAATAGCCTTTCTGCGTTTTGCTGCAATAAAATCTTCATTTCTGCTGTAACGTCCATTCTCAAAATAGAATAGATTTAGCAGTAGAGTTGTTTCAACATTTTCTGTCATTTCATGTTTCCTCCGTTGTCTTTCTTCGTTGCATAAAGCCGTCAGATAATTGAGCAACAATATCCTTTACAGGTTCAGCTGATTGTTGCTCTTCTCGGCTTTTTTTATTTCATCTTTCGCCGTCTCTTTCTCTTTTGACTCTAAAGTTTGTTCTTTGGATTGCTCTTTCAATCGGTCTAGCTTTTGTTGAAAAGCGTCCTTTGTCAATTCTTTACTTTGATACTTTTCAAGAGCTTGGTCAATTCTAGCAATCAAACTGTCAGCTTCTTTTTGAACAATTTTGATTTGTCCTTCTAAGTCACTAAGTCCTCTTGGGTCTTGCGTCCAATTAGCCAAATATCCAAAACTATATTCGCTTGTATCAAGTCCATAATGACTAGATACAACAAAGGCTACTGACTCCGCTTGCAATTCTGCAGTGCTTAAATTAAATGGAGTCTCCGCTCTTTTTTCCAAATTGTGTAAATCTGAATGTGCCATTTCATGAAAGATAGTTTTTAACGTATGCTGCTCAGACAGACCTTTTTTGATAACAATTTCATTGCTGACAGGTGAGTAATATCCCTTGGCTCCCTTTGTATCTTCGCTAAAAGAAATTGGAACTCCGTTAGCTTCGGATACCTCTTTAGCGGACTTATAAAGATTGCCATAATCTTGATAAGAGCCTTTCAGTTCATAGACTGGTTTAGGCAATTCTTTCCCATCAGTCTGAGAAACATCAAAGACTGGAACGAGCTTAAAAGAGGTATAAGTAATTTCTTTTCCATCTTTATCAAGCAGTGGCTCATTCGTTTTTGGATCTCTTTTTTTCACTGTTATAGGAGCAAAAATCCGCAATGCTTTTTCTCCTTTATTAACACTTCTGCTAAATTCATCCTTCCATTTTTTGAAAGATGCGACATGAGAAGCTCTTGGATTTTGTCTCAAAATCATTTGAATATTCAGTGGTGAGTAATTGTGAAACTTACTCATAGCTAATAAATATTGCTTGTATGTGTCAGACTTGAAATAATCTTTTACTCCTTCTTTTAGAACTTGGGCAAGACCTTTACTATCTTTTGCAGCAATCAATTCAGCAACTGTTTTTTGCTGCCCGGAAGAAGAAAGATTTTCATTTTTAGAGTTATCAGCTGCCAAAGGATTTGAGCCGTAAGAAATTTCTTCCTGATCAGACTTTCCGTCTCCGTCAGTATCTGGACTATAAGGATTGGTTCCCATGTTGCGCTCTACAGCGTCTGGAATTCCGTCCCCGTCTGAGTCTCGTTCTAACTCTTCTTTTTGGGCTAGAGCTTGTTGTCTTTCCTGGTCTTCTCGTTGGATTTGTTCAACACGCTCTCTTAAACTTTGGGCTTGATTTTCTGGCATTGATAAATTCTCCTTTAAAATTTCTATTCCTTGATGTTGCTTCAAGGTTTCAAGCATTTGCTGGCCGCCATCAACAACAAACTCTTTATTTACCGATAAAGTTTTGATTTCGTTGTTCTTCTCAACAAAGACTCCCAAAATCGTTTTTTCTTGATTTAGAGCGTCTAACTCAACATTAAGTGTTTGATTAGGATTCAGTAAAGTTGCTGGAAAAGAAGAGCTATCATCCGTCCTGAAAGCCAGCATCACATCCCGATCATCTGATCGGATGGCATTAGCTACATCCAAGCGCCCCATCTTCTCAACGGAAGACAAATCATCGAAGACAAAGGAGTCTGTTTCAAAAATTTCAGGCAACAATGGCATTAATTTCACTTTATCTCTAAACCCTAGCCCCAGGCTCAAGTTGGCAAAGTTCCCTTTTCCTGCTGCTACGTCTTCTATAAATTGCTCAGAAAGGTTATCCACCCAATCAGAATATACAGGAGCAATCCCCGTCAAGTGCATCCAATGACGTTTTTCAAAATTCACCTGAAGCATCTGAACATCTTCCTTGTCCTGGTAGAAATAAGTAACCTTGCTGTTTGCTAATTCTTGCAGATACCAGGAAGCTGATTTTTGAATATCATCCGCATAACGATTTAGAAAACGAATATCTTTATTCGTCGCATAGTGATAGCCTTTTCTAAGGCGCACACTTGACTTTTTAGGCCGTTCAATGTTAAAATATAATTGAACATTGGCAGGAAAATCAGGTTGAGCCTTTGGCTCTTCAGGCTGTGGTGCTGTCCTTGAAGGTTCGCCTTCTAAATAACCGGAATTGCGATTGATTAGTTCGCCCCCAATGTTATTAATAGGCTCTTGGCTTCGGTCAAGAGCTTTTTCTTTGCTCTCCTTTAAGGCGTCGTTCCAGTCCATTTTATCTCTACCAGCTGGCATCGATGGCAAATCTGAACTGAAAGAAATTCCTTTATCAGCTAGGCGATTTATGAAAGTATGACCTGCTGCATCATTATCTACTGCTAAAGTGATTAGCTCCTGGTGTTTCCCATCTTTGAAAAAATCTGTGACCTCTGCCGTTTGAGATAGAAAGGTTGAATAGTTCTCAGGTTTGACCTGGGCTTTGATTTCTCCTAGTTCATACAAGAGTTCAGCGACGTGCCGGCTGATGGTTGACTCTTTCAAGCCATCCATTGCTACCAGACGCACGCCAGATAATTCGTCTTTGTGCAGCTCATAGTAACTCATTAAATCAATAGGAGCTTCTGCAAAAACAAGCCGCTTTGGCTGGCCAATGTCGATGTGCATTCCTGTTAGGCCGTCAGAAGCTCTCATAATCTGTTTTAAGCGGCCTCTTTCGTAGAGGTCATGATTTTCCCTTATCCCCTGCAAAGACGCTCCTATGACCTCATTTTGGCTATTTAAGCTCTTAAAGACAATGATAGGCTCATAGTAATTGCCTGTCTTTTTTGTAGCTTGAGCTAAGACTCCTTTTTCACCGAAAAAGTCAATCGTTTCATCACTCAAGCCCCTGACTTCCTTCAGGTATTCCCTGGCTTCTATGAACTTAGTTTCATAAGGCTCAAGGTAATAGCTGAAAGGTTCTTTTTCAGGAACGCTGGTCACATCGACCACGTCAAAACTACCTTCTTCCAGGAAGTGCTTCGCCTGCTTAAAAGAAAGCTTTTCCCCTGTCAATTCCTCCTGGACCACTTGGACCATTTTAATGACATCCCCACCATTGCTACGGGCAAACCAATTGAAATAGTTTTCCCTAACATTGATAGTGAAAGAGTCATGTTCTTCCCAAGCGTAAGTATAGCTTCCTGTTCGCTGTAAACTCATGCCCAGACTTTCTGCCACTTCTAGGATTGACAGGGCTTTGAGTTCTTCAATACTCGCCATCTATCCTGCTCCTTTCTCTAATTGTGCCGTTATGGCTTTTTTGGTCTGCTCGATGAACCGAAAATTTCTTGTCCTTCTCGCTAAGGTAGCCCATTTCCTGAAGTTTCAAGGAAGTCCAGGGGCTAAAGTTAAAGCCTACCAACCAATCTGACTTTGCACGTGCTTCTGCTTCTTCCGCATATTGACGGGTTTCCTCCGCAGGTCTTAGACTTTTGAACGCTTTGACGATACCTGCGTCGGTCAATGAATTGACCCAAAGACGATACTTGGCCTTTTTAAGCGCATTTGGTATCAACCTTAAAATAAGATAGGCGATTGACTCACCTTCACGGTCAGCATCCGTCCCAATGATGATACAGTCTGCTTGATTGACTTCTCGCTTAATCAAATTAAACTGCTTTTTCTTATCAGCTTTGACTTCATACTCGAAGGCTTCAGGAAAGGCAGAAAGATTGGCTAAGTCCCAATTTTCATAGTTCTGATATGGATTTTTAATCTCTACCAGGTGACCAACCGCAGAAACAATTGTCACTTGACCATCTAGCAGGTCTGTCTTGACTTTCCAAGCCCCTTTTTCATTCTTTGCTTGCCCCAGGGCTTGAGCGTACTTCTTGGCTTGGTCAGGCTTTTCTGCCAATACCAGATATTTCATAGATACGGCAACCTCTCTTTCTTTGGTTTTTGTGTTATAATTAAATAAAGTTATAAGGAGTAGCCCTATGGATTTTACACACGCATTTTTTAACATTGAACAATTACAAACTAAACATTTTAGATATAATTACATGTTCCATTCAGGAGACATCAGCATCATAGCCAATACTGATGATGATCATTTCCAATTGTTTGTTGTTATCTCAACTGAAAATCTCCAAGTCTGCCGTCAACTGAATTTATATCTTAAAGATGACAAGTATCAATTTAACGCCTATTGGCAAACAGAATACTTCTCCCAAATTTATCCAATTATCGCCGTTGACAATAAATTAGATATGTTTTGGGAAGATTTAATTGACAGGCTTTCAAAAATAACTGATGAACAATTAGAAAGGCTTGACCCAACACAATATCAGACTATGGTTCGTCAAGTAACAGAACAGTCAAGAGATACTATCTACCTCAGTCACTTAAGACAATCAAAAATGAGTAAGGATCAATTTGAAAAAATCTCCCGTTTCTATGGGAAAAGCGTAGCTTACAAGGTTCAAAGTATGGGCTGTACTTTGGTTTTCAGTAGTAACCCTCTTAAGAGCCATACCATAATTATTGACGACTTAGTCATCAAGTAAGTTAATATTCTCAACCATAAAGAGACTGTCTTCAGTCTCCACCAAGCCATCAAGTTCTGAAATCGTCTGAAGTAGCGTATCAACTATACGTGTATGTTCCTGGTACATCACAGCTGGCTTTTCACTTGCATAATTGACCAAGGTTTGAGTTGCATTTTTTAGTAAAACTTGAGCTTTTAAAATATCATCACCTGCACTTAAAACCTCATGGATGGTAGAAAGTTTAATAAGTTCCTCTTCAGTCATTTCATCACCTCTATTTCTTCCTGAAGTAAGCTCTCAATATTAGCTTTTAAGTAAGTCAACTTTTCTTTAGAAGGTTCAATCTCCTCAACTTCAAGCACTCCTCTATACCGTTTAGGGTAGCTAAAAAGCTGTGTAGAGACTGCTTGAAAATCCTCAACGTCTAATGTTTTAATCAAGATGCTAACAAAGTCGTTTAAGACCTCCCCCTGATTGCTCTTTTCAGTCACTTGATGTTCAAGGGCAAATCGCTTCAGGGCTTCTGCCATCGTTGGCATCTCAACGGCTGAAAAAAGGGTATCAAAATAACCTATTCCTCTCATATTAGTTGCTTGTATCATGTTCTCCTCCATTTCCTCAAAATACAAAAGAACCCTGGTAGGTAATCCTAACAGGTTTTCTTTTGGTTAAGCCACTTCCTCAAATGGCAATTTTACTTCTAGCACCTTTGCGCCAGTTGTTTCTATCACCCTATCGTGGTTGACATTGGCATCCCAATCATCCATATCAGACATGGAACGGATATAGCGATACCAATTTTTATCACTAGGGCTATTAGCTAGTTCTTTAGCCCGTGGATGCTGCTGCATGTTGGTCTTTTTATCCTTGAATACATGCTGCTTAGAGATAAAGACTAAAGCTTCGTCTACTCCTATTCTGGCCACCTCGTCTGGAGTTAATAAATCCCGTTGGATGGTTTGAATGGATTGACTGCTGGAGCCTTGCGCCCCTCGAGTGATCGACTGACTTTTTACATTGATTGTTTGTTTCCCACTCCTCATTGAGAAGTATTTCATCGTAAACTCGTCATTCGTTCCCAGATAAAGCAGTGTAGCAGAATTATTGAAAATTGTTTCCCACTGGTCTTTATACACCGTTTTTAGCTGGCTAATCGCTTGAATAATAATATCTATCGATATTTCACGAGAACGTACAGAAGACTGAACTTCCGTAAAAAATGGAAAGCGACCAAAATTGACAAATTCATCTAAAATTAAGCGAATATGAAGCAAGTCCTCTGGCTGGCAAGTCGGATGTAGCCCCTGGAGAATTTTGTCTGCCGTTTTCGGCAACTCTCTAAACATCATGGTAAACATGACCGTTGCAATGAAGTTGAAAGACTTATCTGTTTCAGGAATGGCGATAAAGACTGCTGTTTTTTCTGTTTGCCATTTTTCCATTTCCATTGAATCACGAGAGATCAAATTTCTAACGACATCATGGTCAAAGGCTGCAAAAACAGTAGTCGCCATGATACGAACAGATGTAGCTGTTCGTCCTTTTGCATTGTCTATAAAAAGCTGCCATTGTCTACAAGCATAGTTTCCAGGTTGTTCTTCTTCTAGCTCTTCAAACATCCGCTCAACCGGACTAGGAACGTCCTCATGCTCTCGTTGGATATTTCTCAGAAGATCCGTCATCTGGGCGATATTTGGTTCGTATTTCCCAAGCACCTTGCCGTCAAAATAGAGATAGCCAATCAGTGCCCTGGTAAGGAGCATTTCTGCTTTATTCCAAAAATCTTCTCCCAGGTTGTTTGAAACCTTTGTACCTTCTTTTAGAGCCGTTGCAACTCGGTCAATATCCATTTCATCGTGCATATAGTGGAACACGTTAAATTGATTGGAATTAGTAAAGTTTACCAGATCAAAAATTTTGATTGTATAGCCGTTTTCTTCGAGCATTTTTCCGCACTCTCGAACTAAAAGCCCTTTGGGATCAGTAACCACAAAAGAGCTGTTCATCTGCATCAAATTAGGTTTTACAAAAGTATAGGTCTTACCATCCCCAGGCAAGCCGACGGTCAGTGTATTCTTGTTAAGCTGACGATTGAAAGGCAGCCGTTTGTTAAATAGCCCCATTCTGGCATTTTGAGTGAAAATCATATCATTTTCCGGTTCTTTATCCCGAAAGCTGGCCAGCTCCTTGACCGTTGCATAACGAGCTGAACCATATTCTTCACCGTATCGATAGCGTCCTCTATCTCCTATCCGTAGATAGAACATTAGAACGATAAATAAAGCAATTCCTGCTCCGTACAAACTAACGGCAGTGAAGCTAAAATCGATTAAAGATTTACTACTCCAGTTTTCCATCATCCAGTCTAAGCGAGCATTATCAAAGATAATAGCTCCTTCTGTTGCTGGTGCAAGATCATATAGCTTGACCAGCCAATGAGCCAAATAAGAAAAGATTAGTCCAGCTATCAGATAAGGTAAAAATTTCCGCTTCTTTTGCTCTGTAATCATTTATAACCCCCTATCATCTTTAGCTAGAGTCTTCTTAGGTATAACTGCTTTTTCAACAGACTTAGCTTGAATTTCAACTTTTACTTGCTGCTTATGGTAAGCCAATTTTTCCTGAAGGTTCATATTTTTTGAGTTCTTAACCAGGTTATTTGTGACCTTTTCAGCTTTTCCAGGATCGGTTAAGTCATTTATAACCCCTTTGAAACTAGCCTCCAGAGCTTTCACATTTTTTGCATCGATAGCAATGGTACAGGTGCCGTCTTTGTTGTCCTTGACAGCAAAACCAACCTCATAGCCTTTCAAATACTCCTCTAGCCGATCAGAATTAACCTCACTAACCATGAATGTTTGAAAGTGCTTTGTCTCATTGGTAGCCATGAATTTATTCCAGTTAGCCTTATCAGTAAATACCTTGCTCTCAGCTCGCTCTTTTACTTTTTGGTAGCTTCCCTCAAGCATTTGGTACATAGTCTTTAAAAACAACTCACCAGTCAGTTTATAAACATCTACTACCTTTGTTGCAACTCTTTCCTGATCCATTCCTACGCTCCTTTCTAAAAAAAGCGGTCATTATTTCCTAACTGACCGCTCTATTTGGTTATTTGATTTCAGCAGATTTCTTCTTGAGAAAATAAGCACCAACTACAGCTAGCAAACCAGCTCCAGCCCAGGACATCATCGCTTCTTCTTTTTCGCCAGTGTGTGGTAGCTGCAGAGAGGTACTTGGTAAAGTTGCTTTTTCTCCTGATTGATTAGTAAGACTGATTGTCTTATCCGCATTGACTGTAGCCCCAACGACTTCAGCTGATACTGTATCAGTTGTTCCGTCTGCATAAGCAACCACAACTTGACTATCCTTTGTAGAGATTACCTGATAGCCCGTGTTGGTTTGGATTGGTGATGCAGAATTGACATTCGCCACAACCTGACCAGTTACTTGAGAAGTGGTTCCAACCTGACTTGCTCCAGCGTCTACAGCTGTTTGAGCTGAAACGTTGGGATTGTTAGTTGGAACGCTAATATTTGGGTTCAAGACCGCAGATCCCCCGTCAACTGTTGGAACAGTGACACCAGAACCAGCGGCAGTGTCTGTTGAAGCAGGTTGAGTTGTCGTGCTATCAGTTGGATTGCTGGTTGTTGGTTGAGTGGGTTGACTTGGAACAGATGGCGCTGTTGTGTCAGAAACTGGCGGAGTTGTTGGTGTAGTCTCTCCGGTTGAAGGAACTGTTACAACCGCTGGCACGTCAGTAGAAGCTGGAACAGTTCCAGAGCTGTCATTCGCAAAAGCGGTCAGAGAGCTTGCTGAAGTCAATACTGCAACAGATGATAGTGTGATAAGTTTAGTCCATTTTTTCATTTTTTATACCTCATTATGTTTATAATTATATTTATAGTGATATTCCATTATCTGCCAAATTTTGATGTTTTTGGCTGGCCGTCTAGGACATAGCCATAAACGGATTTTTTATCGATCTTGAAAGGGAGAGTTAAGCGACTTGTTTTTATGCTGTCATCTGCTCCCTTAGTAGTCACCACAAAAGTTACTGAAATAATATCTTTTGTGACTTTCTGCTTTTCATAGATGGTTGACTGTAGCTGTTCTGACTTGACTTCTACTCCTTCCGATTTCATCTTCTTACTCAGAAAATTTGTTATGTTTTCTTGATTTCCTGAGTAGTAGTTCGCAATGAAGAAGCGTCCTACTGCTTCCACCTGCCCCTGGGCTTCTTCATCGGCTAGCCGTTTCTCCAGTTGATTTATCTGCTTTGTCAGCTTTTGATTACTGATTGCTATTTGAGCCGGTGATATAGCAAGAGCGCCAATAGATAAGCCCAGCGCTCCAATAGCAACAATTTTCCAAATTAAGCCAATAGATTTTTGTTTTTCTTTTGATTGAGGGGCAATTTTTTTATTATTCACTTTTGGTTGCTGCTCAACTTTCTGGGGTTCAACAGGAATAGTCGGCTGAATTGTTTTAGCCGGTTCCTGAGGAACCTGAAAAGGGTTATTGCTAGATGGAGGTGCTGAGATTGGCTTTGTAGGCTCTTGTTTCAACTCTTTCTTGGGTTCTTCCTGGAACGATGCCGTCTGCGACTTGTTCCGTTGAAGCAAAGAAAAGCCTTTTTTCTCTCGCTTCAGTCCAAAGCCGGCTAGAGCTTCTTCTACTATCGCATGCAAAGGAAGCATCAAATTCATCGTGTCTAGGATAGAGCCATCTTCAACGACCTGCTCCAGAAATAACATGAAGGACTCTCTTCTGTCTTCTGCCCAGACAGACTTTTCATTGACATTGGCCAGGAGTTCATCCCGATTGGTGTATGTTTCTTGTTGTCTAGTCTGAATATTAGTGAGTCGGAACATGAGCATCACCGCCATTCTCAGCATTAGCAGCCTTGACTTGTGCAAATTGTTCAAACTCTTCTCTTGTTCTATTGGACTCGGCCATCAAAGCGAGAATATACTCAGCATCTGCAGCCTTTTGCTGCTTCAGCAAATCTTTCTCTTTTTCAGCAAGTTGAGCCTTTTGACTCTTGATTTTTGCTAAATCCTTTTCTAGCTTCTCCAATTTTGCTTTCAGTTGTTGTGATTTTCTAGTGACCATTCTTTCTCTCCTTTTCGGTTTCTAGTTGCTTGAGCTGCTTGATGCAGTCGTTGTCGCTTCTTCTTCTGGATGCCCTGCTTCTGACTGAGAGGTTGTTCCGGTAGAAGAAGGCAAATCCATTAGAGCCATTGTTTCAATTTTACTGATTTTGAATTTCCCGTTATCTTCGGAGTAGCTCAGCTTTAAGACTGTTTGATTTTGAACGTCTTTAACAGCTGAGTCATAGTTCTTCTTCTCGTCCAGTAACGTGTTAGTGTAACGTACTTGAGCAAGCACCTGATGGTTTTTTTCATCGATATAGATTTCTGAACCTTGATATTCAAAATCTACAACAAAGCCTTTATAAGTCTGATTTTGAGGTTCATCTTCTTTAGCGACTTCTTGGGAATACATGCCTTCTGTCATGTATTCCTTGTAGCGCTTGCGGTTTTCACCCAAATCCTTTTTTGTGTAATAGTTGAGTAGAAATTCTTCTACATCTTTCTGTTTCACATTAAAAGAACTGCTGGCAATGGTTGTTTTTTGCTTCGGCTTTTCTTGTGTCTTGGTCTTAGTGGAACCTTGGCCGGCTGAGAAACCAATCAAGGCTGCCAAAATAACTAGTAAAATCCACCCAACGAGTTTCAAAATCTTAATTTTTTTAAGGTCTAGCAATGATTTCACTCCTCCTTATTCATATCTTCTAGGTTAATAACTCCTGGCGCATATTCGTCTGTTTGCTGGCCGGCTTCCCCAACCGGATTGAGATTGACAATCTCAATCTTATCGATCAGCTGTTTTCCGTCTACTTCCTTATAAGTTAGTTTCAGGCTGTAGCTATTGGTTGTTCGGATTGTCTTTTGCTGGTCTTCCTCCCGTTTCTTCTGGCTCACACTGTCATATTCATAGGTTACTGTCGCAAAGACAACCGGTTCCTCCGTACCTACATAGATTTTTGAAGACTTATAACGGAAATTTTGCATGAGGGAGGTTCGGACTTTAAAGCCCGGCTCCTCCTCATTGGCCACCTCTTCCTGATAGGCTTGCTTCGTCAAGTAAGGCTGATAGTCTTCTCGGTTTGAGCCTACCTTGTCTTTATTAAAATAGGCCTTTAAAAAAGCTGAGACCTGACGACTGGCAATCTGGTTGTTGTTCTCATTAGAACTGTTTTTGTTGCCCCCTTGCCAGAAGAACATCAGGAGAAGGAGCAAAACAATACCCCCTCCCAATCCAATGAGTTTAAAGATTTTCACCTTTCTTTCGTCAATCATGTGTACTCCTTTTATTATTTAATTTTGATTTGTTGGCTTTGTACTAGTGCGGGCCCACCTGTAATGAGGAAAGATGGATCCGGACTAGCCGCTGTACCAATCGCTGGAGTCGGGCTAATTTCTAGATGAACGTGATAGATCGTTGTAGCACCTGAATTTCCCAATAGAGCAATTTGTTGACCAGCCTTGACTTTTGTTCCAGAAGCTAGCTTCGGCTGCTCTTTTAAGTGACCGTAATACAGATACTGATTGGTTCCCTCTGGAATAATCGTAATCTGATAACCACCAATAGCAGAATATCCTGTGTTATAAACAGTTCCATCTGTGATAGAGTAGACCGGCACATCTGCCGGCAATACAGACGTCCCATATTGGACGCTCAGCGGTGCTAAATCTACACCCGTATGTTTCCCACCAGACGGGCCGTACAGACCGCCTCCTGCCCCGGAAGACCAAGGTGTGAACCCATACGGTTGCATCACCCAATAATCAGTATTAAAAATTGGAGCATATTTGCCATTTGGCTTGATAAAGGAAGCTCCTCCGCTACCACCGCCATTTTCCAAATAAGAAAGAATTTGCTTGGCGCTGTCCTGTCTCTGCAGCAACTTATCACCAGGATTCCCCTCCCAGTTGATTAAAAATTGAGTCGCAAGAGACTCTACATTGTCATTGCTAGTCGCAATCCGCTTAGCAATTTCAATGTAATATGGTGAATCCCCGTTGAAGATAAAATCAATCTGTAATTCTAGGTCATACCACTTTTTATTTTTTTTCTTGGCATATTCAAGTAACATGGTATGACGTAAAGAACCATCACCAGTATCTGTCCACTGTCCTAACCCTAGACCTCTACGAAGAATATTCGGATAACGTCCATTATAAATAGCAGGGCCATTGATAGAAAGCCAAGCAGGGTCATCCCAGGAATTGGAGGAAGCACCGATAGGAGGATTGAGATAGTCACCTTCAGCTCTTTTGGCCTTAATGCCACTTTCCACCATAAAATTTCCCATAAAGGCTGACGCTCCTTTTTTGGTTGTTTTTGGTTCGTATTTTTTCAGATATTGATAGGTTTGATCAATCCTTTTTGAGGTGTCCCCGTCAAAATCTATATCTTTTAATACCGACGTTGTCTGTGTATAGCTAGCATTTGGAAGATAAAAGCCTGGATTGACATAGACCCATTCTTTTTTCTTCCGATCCTTGAGTTTTTTATAAAAAACCTCTTGGCCATCTTCCGAACCAACCGCTCCGATTTCATCCCCTGGCAGAACTTTATCACCGGATTTAAAGCGGGCTTCATCTACTTTTTTGTAGGTGAATTCCCGCTTTTTATCCTTGATGATAAAGTCTCCGTCTTTGATTTCAACTGTACCTGGCATGGTTGCGTATATTGGAGAACCTTTAGAAGCCTGTAAGACAGAACCCTCATAAAGTTTATCCTTACTTTCGTAACCAAAGCGCTTTGTGATAGTGACTCCTTCGACAGTTTCGTCAGATGTTTCCTTCGAGAACGGATGCTCTAAGTCATTATAGTTAATGTAAAAGCCAACTTGTTTAGCTTGCTCAACTACTTCCCCAAATTCTTCCTGATCCTTTTTAGAAAGTTTGATATAGTCATGCTTGCTGGATTTGATTACCTCTTCCATTGTTTGGAGATTATCTTTATCTCCATTCATTTCATTCCAAATATCCGTCAACAAGTCTCGATAAGGTTTATCGAACTCTAGTATCCCTTTCTTTTTGTTATAGGGCTTATCCAGTTTATAATCACTGTATTTATAGCCCATAAACATCATGACCGAGTCTATATCGCTCCAGTAATCAACTTCATCAGTTGACTTTTCCCTATCGAGTTTACTGAGGTGCGTCCAGGCATCCGTCAGGTCAAACTCATTCTGTGACACCGTAGAGCTTCCGCCTCCAAATAATGCACCTAGAAGCACAATAACCAGCACGGCTACAAATACAATCAGATAGGCTTTAGCGGATAAAGGATTTTTGATAGCTGTTAAAAGCAGCTTTCCAACTTTAGCCGTGACCTTACCTGCAACACTAGCAGTTTTCTTCGCCCTCTTTACTCTCAATCGTGAACGTAGACGCTGGTATCTATTTCTAAATTTGGTTTCCCACCGTTTAGAAACTGGGGTACGAGTAAAGCCACGACCACGAACTAAGTTATAAGTGCGATTGCTGGCTCCATAAATAGCTCTAGTTGTTCCTTTCGCAATCTTTGCAGTATAGCGACCAACTTTCTTAGCTCGTCTTATTTCTGCATGTGTACGACGAATTGTCCTCCTTGCTGAAGCGACATCTTCCAGGACATCATCGCCCGAGAACGCTTCATCCACCAAATAAGAAGCCTGCTGATGCAACATATGACCAGTTTTTTGAAAATTGCTGCCGCCATTTCTTTCTATTGCTCGCTTCTTCTTATCTTTAGCAACTTGTTTCTTTTCTTTTAAGACTTTGAGTTCGCCTTTTGCCACCGCATTTCTAGCTTCCGCCTTTCTAGTGACGTAATGCTTTTCTGCAGCGGTTTGCGGATTGAGAAGCTCTCTTTCTCTTTTATTGCCTGCCTGATAAGAGGCTTTCGTTGTCTTAATCTGAGAATTGATTTCTCTGTACTCCGCTTTGGCTTCTCTCACTTCTCGTCTTGATTTTCTTGACAACGTTTCACCTCCTATTAAGCATCTGTTGCAATCAATTCAAATAATCGAGTGTTTTTTGGTATTGGGTTTTCAAAAGGCACGACCACTTGACCAGCCACTATTAAGCCTGTTCCCTTGGCTTTTGGCTTTTCAATATATCGAATTAAGGTTGGGGTAAGGGTTATAGCTCTTGATAAAGCCAGCAAATCTGATTTCTTATGCTTTAGTAAAATCATAAATTCACTGTTGGAAACTAACTTCCGTCCTTCTTCTTTGTTCATCAGGGTTTCAATATTTTGGGTAATGGCTGTTGCGATTGCCCCATATTTCCGCACCCGAGAATACAATTCAGTAAAGAAGATAGCTTGAGCTTCTTCCTTGAAGTACAGCTGTACTTCGTCAAAGTAAATACGGGTTGTCAGTTGTCCTTGAGAGGCGACAACCTGGTTCCAGATATAGTCCTGAATAACCATCATCGCAAAAGGCTTCAACTTACCAGTCAACCGCTTCAGATTAAAGATAACAAAGCGGTCTGTAATATCGACATTGGTTTCATGAGCAAAGATATTTTGTGACCCTTTTGCATAGATTTCAGATTTAAGAGCCAGTTCCTGAGCCTCTGGTTCTTCTTGCTCTTCCAAGACATCATGCCAATCCTTCAGGGTTGGAGTCCGATCGCTCTTTTCAAATCGACGGTAAGTCTCCCTGGTAACACGATCAATGATTGTGTACTCAACATCCCCAACCTCATCCAGAATAGACTCAAATAGCCCCATAAGCAGATTTGATTTATCTCCGATTGGATCATTATCTTCATCCTTGAGCTGGCTTACATCCGGTAAATCAAGTAAATTAAGGTGAGACTTGGAGCCGATGAAAATATCCACCAGCTGCGCCCCAAATTCTCGACCAATATCAGAGTATTCATCTTCCGGGTCAACAATGATAATTCTGTCTTCTGGGTTCTTGAGATAAGTTGGGATAATCTCCATACTCTTGACCGTTACAGATTTTCCGGAACCAGAAGAACCAAGTACAACTCCTGAACCAGTATTCAAGTCTGCTTTCCGATCAACCGTGATAACATTGTTTGAAAGCTGATTTTGGCCGTAATACAAGGCACGGTCACTATCTGATTTCAAATCAACGTTAGTAAAAGGTACTTGGGTTGCCAGGTTAGCTGTCGTCATATCACGGATAAAACGACGTTTCACATTTAAGAATGTATGGCCGATAGGAAGAATGGTATTCAGCCCCTCTTCCTGGTAGTAGAAACACTCTTGAAAGTCAACCCCAACCTTACGAGCAGCAGTCAAAACCTTATCAGTTATATTGGCTAATTCGTCTTCATCTTTAGCCTTGAAATAAAGAGCAATCAGCCCTGAAAAAGCTTTTTGATCGTTGTCGTCAATTTCTTCTTTCCAGCGTTTGGTAGACTCAGAAATTTCCTTTGCTCGACCACTGACTGCCAGCTCCTGGTCTACTCCTTCTTGCGCACCAGAACGTTGAGCCTTAATCATTTCAGTCTTGATAGTGGTGTCAGCATTGTTAATCTTCTTCAAGAACTCTGCTGGTTCATAAGGTACAGCCTGAACCGTAATTGCCAACTCCTCTCCAATATCCGTCAGATTTTTAATCATCCGATCAGTTAGAAAGGTTGGAAAGTTTCGGGCATACATAACCTTAGCTACTCCATCATTGATCCGTAGACGATTTTCTAAGAAATGCAGTCGGTTAGGAGCAATAAAGTCCTTACTATGCAATTCAGATAGGGCAATATCCCGGTAAGAGTAAGGGAGTCTGTGTTTACCCAGCAGCAACTCCGCAAAGACATCCAAGCGCTCTTTTCCGTCTAGTTCTTGAAAACCAATATCCATCTGAGCATACTGATTTTCAAGCGAACTGCCAATTTCTTTCAAATTGGCATCCGCCTGCTCCCGATTATAGGCTTCTGTTCCAATCGTGACATATTTCTCAACCTGAAAATTCTTTGAGTCACTAGAAAAACGGCTCTCAATCATATCGTTGTATTCTTTTCGGAAGTTGTCGAAACCATCCCCAACCTCTTCATACTTGATCCGTTCAACTGTGTTATCTTCAATTTTTCTATTGATAACCAGAAGCTGAAAGGTTGATCCTGAGTCCAAAGAATTGAGCGCTTCGGCATGAGTATCTATCACATCGATTTTCTCTTCCTGATTAGCCGATAAATAGGCTACGTCACCCAGGCGATAGGTTCTAGACCATTTATCTTTAGCGACGTGCAATAGTCCGTTTTCATACAGGCTATTGTACTTGATAGTATTCTGTGTAGATGCCTTCAGTGTCCGTCTTAGACGATTGCGACGTTCCTTTTCAGCTTTCGTCAAATTCTTTGACTTTCCTCCAAAGTTTAAAATCATCTTTTGTAAACTCCTCTCCTTCCTCAAATTCTGTTAAATAGCCCCTTTTTTGGACTTTTAAATTAAACATCACTCTATCCTTAACGAGTTCATCAAAGCCTAGCCCATAAATTACAAAAGGCGGGGCAACGATAAAAGCCGTTAGGTACATTAAAATATCCGAGAGTCCCATCAGTGAAATGGTGATTGTAATAGCCGAAACTAGCACAATCCCCAACACCAAGATTAGAATTCGTTTGGTCATTCCAAACGCTATCGGGCGTTCATAATCATCAAACGTTTTTATAAATTCACTCCCTAGTTTATTGTTCATTCTGCCTCCTTCTAGCCAATTAAAAAACACCTTGCCTTGCAAAGTGTTAGTTCAACCTATTCAATTCAGTTTTATTCTCTGATTTTGCTAATGGTAGCCATAATAGCTCCGATAAAAGAAATAAGTAAAATAGCTAATACTGACCAACCAGTCTCAAATGGATTTCCTCCTTCAACGACATTCAAGATAAAGACTCTATAAGCAAAATAAGCAAATATCCAGAAGAGAGACAATCCAAGAAACATAACTACCCAATTCAACAGAACATTTAGGATAAAGAATGGGGTCGCAATCAGAAATCCAAACACCATGACAATGATGTTGAATGCAATATCAAAAAAAGTACCAATCTTAGACCAAATGGATGGCTTATACTTCTTCGTCTTTGATGGTTGGAATGGTACAGTAGCTGGCTCTTCTTCGGGAAAAGATAATTTGAAATGACTGCCTTCTCGCCTGATTTGATACTTCATTTCTGCCATGACCTCACCTCCTAATATATTAGAATTATTTTACCATATTTTTTATGATTTTTACATAGCATTTAAGAGTGTTTTCGCTTGTTTTTGACTACCAAAGAGACACATGATGTAAACAACGCTTTTACCAATAGAAGCAAAAGCAGTTACCCAATCGCCCTTACCTGCCTTAAACATATCATCTGAAACTAAAGCTGGATAAAGTTTAATAACAATGACCAACAACAATCCTTGAAAAGCATAAGCTGCAAAAAGCTTTAGAAAATTAATAGTGATATTTCTTGTCTTTTCTGACATGAATAAAGCTGTCAAAATTGGTGCCACAGCCTTGAGAATATACATCTGGAAAAATCTTAGAAAGGCAATAATTCCAGCACAAACGTTCCCAACAAAATCGGTTGCTGAACCAACTAAGCCAACTATTTGTTTCATGATCCAGCCGCTCACTCCTGAAGTATCTATATCAGATTTGAAACCTGTCTTTGGCAGGACACTGTTGACTAAGGTAATGCCTTTATTGAAAAAGTAGACTATAACATCAAAAATTTCTGAGCTGAAATAAACCAACATAAAGGCTAGAATATAGCCCAAGGCTACCTCCATCCAAAGCTGTATGGTTAAACTCCCTCCCTCTTGACCTAATCTCCTATTCCAGGACATCATGTCGAAAAGGAAGAAAGTTAAAATAATGACTGCTGCAATAGGCAATAAGGCATTATTGATTTTGTCCGCATACTGATTAACGGTTGAACTATAGCTAGCTAGAGATTTACTAATGCTATCCATTCCCTCTAGCTCCTTTCACTACTTATTTTGGAATTGAATTAAGCGCTGTAATGATTGCTTGGCAGACTGAAACTGCAATTACACCAACAGCGCCACCATTGATCATTGAATTTGCGCCTTTTTCCTGACGCATCGAGTCATTATTGTTTCGTCCTCCGAAAAATTCAATAACACCAACTAGTACCCAGACTAAACCTGTAATACCTACAATGATCTGTAACATTTGAAATACTTTTACTGCCGTTTCCATTTGTTTTATTCCTCTTTTCTATCTTCTGTTAGATTTAATTGTTGCAACACTTTCCTCAGGACAATCATTTCATCCTCGAAAAGTGTGACTCCTTTGCCAACTCGTGAATAATCGTCCTTCCAGGATCGAATATCATATCTTGGAACTGTGTTGTTCCAAGAAACTTTATTTAGTTCCTTCCGCCAGCCTTTTTCAGTGGTTGACAGTGTTGCTATATGCTCAACCACTTTAAAATGAACTGGCTCATTATTATCTTTTCTGGGGTGACGGTTGGACTGGTTCTGTTCCTGAGGTTTTTCAAAACTCCAATCATTTCCGTCTTTCCAATCCGTCATGTAGTTCCTCCTATTTTTCTTCTAGTTCGGTGATAACCTGTTCCGGTCAGTCTCAATACGCTTGTCATTCCAAATCGACATCTTCTTGCAATTAAAATATTATTTCTGGTAATTGTGCGAATTGCAGAAAAAATGTCTTTATACTCGACTTTCAACTCAACGACTCTAGACTTTCCGGCAACGTAACCACGTCTTGAAATGGTTCCATATTTTGGCTTTAAAACCAAAATCTCGCCAGTTTCCAGATAGGCAGAGGCTCCACCTTCACGTCCTAACTGTTTTAAATCTCTGATGCAGACTTCATTGTCTGCAAGGTCTTTAAATTTATTCATTCTTTTTCTCCTTCTCGAATAAATTTAGGTTAATTTACACCCATGCTGTATAACCTTAAAGGTTATATCCGTACTTCATGCGCACCGTTTATGGTTGTAACGGCAAACCTGCAAAAATGCAATATGTGACTGAGGCCAGAGTCTGGCTTTACACTCCGCCCCCTATTTTGTATCTCATAGTCACGCTGTATCAGGGCAGAGGATATATGCAGTTGTCAAAGTGCTTCAGCAGTTTATTGACTTACTGAGGTCAAGTTTTTAAAAATGTGGAATCAATTTAATCTCAAAATGAGGCAATCCAAAAGCTATTCCCAAAAAGAAAGTTAAAATAGCAGCAACTAAAAACCAAACAACTATCTTAGCACCTTCATCAATAATCAACTGCCAAGAAATACCGAACCATTCATACAGTTGATTTATAAGAAAACCTACAGTGATAAATATAAAAATATATGCAAAAAGTGTCATAAATTTCCTCTCCGTTCAAACATTTCTTTCTAGTAAAATCTATCTCATTGTTCCTGGAGAACAAAATCTTATTCCAACTGCTTTCTGGCATTGCTGTTGTAAGTTGCTAGTAGCCCATTGTAGATGTACTCAGCAACCATTTCAGATGAACGTGCAAAGCGCATATTCTCTAGAGCATACTTGTAACGATCCTCAAATGGCAGCATGATAACACTAATTACTGTTTCTGAGTAGTTATCTTCCAAAAGCTGAGCATATACCAAATCACAGATATAATCTTTATCATATTGGGTAGCTTTATCAACCTTCCGGAAAAGGGAATTTGGATCTTTATTTTTTGAATTTTGAGTAGCCTTTTCCTCATCCTCCTCAGAAATAATTAATTCAGTATCATTTATATCAGTATCACTAATATCAGTATCACTAATATCAGTATCGTTAGGGGATAAATCTGATACCGGGGTAGTATCAATTTGACACCCCCCTAGTGTTTTTTTGACACCCCCCTGGTCTAAATTTGACACCCCCCTGGTGTCAGATTTGAAATCACCTGATTTATCAGCATTTCTAGTAGGTGTATCATCTTGTAGTAGACCAAGGTAAATCCGGTTAGCAAGGTTTCCTGATTTACTAGTAGATTGTTGAATTTCACGAATTAAACCATATTCTGTAAGCTGCTTCTTAATTCTTAAAAGGGTAGATTTTGAACAATTTAGGATCTTCATTAGATTAGAGTTAGAATATACCAAATAGATATTTCCATCTTCATCAATCCAATTGTTCTTGAAAGATAAATCCAATCTGTCTTTCAGCATAGAATAAGCTACTTTGGAGTCTAATCTCATGTTCTCGTACAAAGGGCTTTCAAATAGAATTTTGGGCAATGCATAAAATCGTTCTGATGTTTGATAATGACTTGCACTAATAAATTTTATATCTCGCATTGATTAAACCTCCCTCAGTCTAAAAGCACCTTTTGAGTTAAATCTAATCAATCCAAACGCTTCTAGTTCTTTCAAATTTTCTAGCGTTTCTTTTCGGGTAGAACCTGTCTCTTTCATCAAGAATGAAATAATAGCCTCTCTGGATTCTTTTTCTTTAGGTGACATATTAGCCCCTCCTTAGTTATCTTAAATAAACAAAAAACGAGGAAATGATTTCTCATTTCCTCGTCAATTTCTTATTTAATTTTTCACTTTCTCAAAACTCTAGACACTTACAATCTAAAATATAAACAAAAACTTGTCTATCCTTCCACTCCTGCCCTTCTTTTTGGAATTGTTTCCGTACACCTTCACGATAGAAATCAGCTTGCTCCAGCAAATTCTGCGAAGGGATATTCTGTAGATCAACATGTGCTTCTAAACGATGAAATCCTAGTTCGCGACTGACTTTCTTGAGTTCTTCTAACATAGCTCTGGCGTAGCCCTGACGCCAAAATTGATTATGTATCGTATAACCTATTTCTGCCCATTGAAAATCATCTCTAGCTAGCACAAATAAATTAACCATACCTACATGTTTTCCTCTTTTTGCATCATAAATTCCCCAAATATACTGTTGGTCTTTCTCTCGGAAATCGCGGTGCTTAGCCACCAAATCCGCAAACCAACTTTCTGTACAAATTGTCATATCTAAAAGCCCAGCATCAAATGGTGATTGAGAAGGCAGTCTATTGGAAAATCCTTCCAGCCAAACCGAGTAATCCTTCTCTTCCAGATATTTTAAATAAATATGTTTCATAAATACTTACTTCCCTCTCGAATACTAAGTCCAGCCATTTCTATCTGATGCCGCTCGATAAATTCTCTGACCCAGTCTGGATTGGTTTTTGAATAATCTCTCAGCGCCCAGCCAATGGCCTTGTTAATAAAGAATTCTGTTTGGCCTAGATTATTCACTAAAATCTTCTCCAAGAGCTCCGTATCTGTTTCCTCTTTCCGAAATAGCTGATGATCAATTGCCAAGCGCCGCAGCCAGATATCCTCATCACGACTCCAAGCTAAAATAATCTCTTTGGTTTCTGGAAATCGGGCAATGATGGATCCAACCAAGCGGTCCAAAAAGTCTATGGTATCCCACCAAGATTTTGTTTGAGCCAGCTTTTTCAAATGAGACAAGTCAGATGGAATCAATAGTTTCTTGCGACTTTCCAGATAATCTAGCGAGGCATACTGCAATTCTCGATAGGGATTGTTCCAAGCTTCATTTATAAAATTCCAGTCAATGACGGAGTCAGTCTGCTGTTTGAAAAAAGTTTCTGCGAGCTTCCGTCTGGCTGGAGTCTTGACCCCTAGAAACTCAAATTTATTTTTCATATAGGCTTTCATAGCCACTGCATCATCAGGGTTAGCCACAGCTTTTAACTCTTTTACCAATTCCTCTACATTCATAGCTTACTCCAGCAATTCTCGGTCATAAATAGTGTAGTCGCAGCGGTAAATCACGAGGCGCTTGCCATCAATCAGTAATTCAGAAGTTTTAGGGGCATCGGATTTATCTAGAGAGACTCGGTCGCCAGCATAAGCTGCCAGAGGAGTCCCGTTTTGAGAGCGAATCAAAATGACCTTTTTCTTTCCGGTAAAGTCGTTTTTAAAGGCTGAAATCATGCGATTTAAAACGGGAACTGCATGGCTATTCTCCTCAACATCTGCAGTCTTTTGATATTGAGCAAACACATCTTTCAAGCCTTTTTCTTCTGCAATCAAGGAAGAGCCCACATGGTCAATCTCATACTTACCCAAGGTGATTTTGAGCACAGAAGAGTCTTCTTTAGAAATTCCTTCCGCATCAACTGAGTCAAACTCCTCGTTACGCGAGATAGATAGGGACTTGCCCGACATTTGATCAATGAGCTGGGAATTTTCATCATAGGTGCGAACCGTCATCTCTAAACCAATCCATTCCTCCTTGGCATTTTTAAACCAATTTTCAACGGACTGACAACCGGTCAAGGTCAAAAGACTAATGCTTAGAAGAATTATTAATAAATGTTTCTTTTTCATCATTTCCACTCCATTTCTTTTAAAGGTTTGATTGGTTTAGCTTGCTTGTCTAAGGACTTTTGGAGCCAAACAATGTCATGCCAACGTTCGAATTTATAGCCAATTTTAGGGAAATGTGCTACTTGCTTATAACCTCGCTTAGTATGAAAAGCAATGCTATCTTCGTTAGGTAAAGAAATACAAGCTAGAAAATGCATATATCCCATCTGATCTAACAGGTCTTCAAGTTCATCATAAAGCTTACTGCCGACTCCTTTTCCTCTAGCATCTTGACTGGCATAGACGGACAATTCCACCGCCCAATCATAGGCTGCACGCGCATAATAAGTCGAAGCATAGGCATAACCTAAAATTAAACCATCTTCTTCCGCTACGAGATAAGGATATTTTTCCAATGTTTTCTCAATTCTAGTTGCAAAATCCTTAATGGTCGGTACTTCATATTCAAAAGTGATGGCTGTATTTTCTACATAAGGCGCATAAATAGCAAGCAAAGTCGCAACGTCTGATGGGTTTGCTAATCTAATGTTCATGTTGGCTCCATATTCAATTCTCATTATTTTCACTATTATACCAAAAAAAGACTCGTAAAGAGCCTTTTAAACCAAGATTAAAATAGACCAATGGCTGTGCCGTCTGCTGCAACATCCATATTAAGCGCAGCAGGACGTTTTGGCAATCCTGGCATGGTCATGACATCTCCTGTCAAAGCCACGATAAAGCCTGCCCCAAGTTTTGGTACCAATTCACGAATGGTAATTTCGAAATTTTCTGGCGCGCCCAGAGCAGCAGGATTGTCTGAGAAGCTATACTGTGTTTTAGCCATACAGATTGGCAGCTTGTCCCAGCCATTTTTGACAATTTCGCGAATCTGAGTCTGCGCTTTTTTCTCAAAGTTTACCTTTGAACCACGATAGATTTCTCTGACAATCTTCTCGATTTTTTCTTCAATAGAGAGGTCGTTGTCATAGAGACGAGTGTAATGAGCAGGTTCTTCATTAATGGTTTTGACTACAGTCTCAGCCAGAGATACACCACCTTCGGCACCATCAGCCCAGACGCTAGCTAGCTCAACCGGTACTCCGATTTCTGCACATAGGTCTTTCAGAGTAGCAATTTCAGCTTCCGTATCAGATACAAATTCATTAATAGCAACAACTGCTGGAATACCGAACTTACGGATATTTTCAACGTGCCGCTTAAGATTAGCAAAACCAGCTCGGATTGCCTCAACATTCTCTTCTGTAAGTGCATCCTTAGCTACTCCACCATTCATCTTGAGGGCGCGCAAGGTTGCAACAATCACTACTGCATCTGGAGAAGTTGGTAAGTTTGGTGTTTTAATATCTAAGAATTTTTCAGCACCAAGATCCGCACCAAATCCTGCTTCAGTCACTGAATAATCAGCCAAGCGCAGCGCTGTGCTAGTCGCTAAAACAGAGTTACATCCATGAGCGATATTAGCAAAAGGTCCGCCATGAACAAAGGCTGGTGTCCCGTAAATAGTCTGAACTAGATTTGGCTTAATCGCATCTTTCAAGACTAAAGCCAAGGCTCCTTCTACCTCAAGGTCACGAACATAGACTGGTGAGCGGTCATAGCGATAACCGATGACAATGTTAGCCAAGCGCTTTTTCAAATCTTCAATATCCGTAGCTAGGCAAAGAATCGCCATAATTTCAGAGGCAACCGAGATATCAAAGCCATCTTCGCGCGGAATACCATTAACAGGACTTCCTAAGCCAACGGTCACATGGCGAAGAGCTCGGTCATTTAGATCAACCACCCGTTTCCAAATAATGCGGCGCTGATCGATTCCCAGTGCATTTCCCTGATGAAGGTGATTATCGATAAAAGCTGACAGGGCATTATTAGCAGTCGTGATGGCATGCATGTCACCAGTAAAATGCAAGTTGATATCTTCCATCGGTAAAACTTGCGCGTGACCGCCGCCGGCTGCTCCCCCTTTGATGCCCATAACCGGCCCCAAAGATGGTTCGCGGATGGCAATCATAGTTTTCTTGCCAATTTTATTGAGTGCGTCAGCCAGTCCAATGGTAATGGTAGATTTACCTTCTCCAGCAGGTGTCGGATTGATTGCCGTTACCAAAATCAGTTTGCCAACAGGATTTTTTTCAACCTCACGAATTTTATCAAAGCTTAGCTTAGCTTTGTACTTACCATATAATTCCAAGTCATCATAGTTGATGCCGACTTTTTTCACTACATCAACAATAGGCTTCAATTCAACACTTTGAGCAATTTCAATATCTGTTTTCATCAAGAACTCCTCTGTCAATTAATATAAAGATTATAACAAAAAAGAGCAAACTCTACATGATTAAGCTCTAAAAAGATTTTAATGTTCGGGAAAAAGAAAAGTTAAGAAATTTAAATTCTCTAAAATATAAGATTTCAGAGAATTATTTTCCGCTGTGACACTCTGCAATTAGAATTATTTTACTAAATTTCTTTTTTCTTGTAAAATAGTGCTATGAACATATTGATTACTTCTGGCGGGACCAGCGAGAAAATCGACCGTGTCCGCTCTATTACCAATCATTCGACAGGCCAGCTTGGCAAAATTATAGCTGAAAATTTCCTAGACAAGGGCGATCAGGTGACTCTGGTGACGACTTCTAAAGCTGTTCGCCCTGCAGCTCATCCCAACCTTACCATTGTCCAGATTGAAAATGTTGCAGAACTGCTTGAAAGCCTGGAGCCGCTCGTTCACACACATGATGTACTTATTCATGCAATGGCAGTCTCTGATTATACTCCCGTCTACATGACTAGTTTGGAAGCTGTAGCAGCTAGCTCTGATATGACTGAATTTCTGAATAAGACTAACTCAGAAAGCAAGATTTCTTCTCAGGATGATGTTCAAGTTCTTTTTCTCAAAAAGACACCTAAAATCATCAGCCTAGTAAAAAAATGGAATCCAGACATTCGCTTGATTGGCTTCAAACTCTTGGTCGATGTTTCTAAGGAAGAGTTACTCAAGACCGCGCGAGCCAGTCTCATAAAAAATCAGGCAGAAATCATTGTCGCCAATGATTTGACAGATATTTCTAACCATGAGCACAAAGCCTATCTTGTCAGAAAAGAGACTGTAACTCAAGCTCAATCCAAAGAAGAAATTGCTCAGCTCCTCTACCTGCATATCCACAGTCCATAAGGAGGGAAAACATGACTCAGATTATCTTAGCAGTTAGCGGCAGCATATCAGCTTACAAGGCTGCTGATATCACCAGTCGTCTAAAGAAAGAGAACTTTAAAGTTGCTGTCCTCATGACAGAGGCAGCTACAGAATTTATCACACCGCTGACCCTGCAAGTCTTGTCGCAAAGACCAGTTGCAATTGATATTATGCAAGAACCTGACCCTAGCAAGGTCAATCACATTGACATCGCTAAAGAGTCTGACCTCTTTTTGTTGGCGCCAGCTACAGCAAATACCATCGCTAAATTAGCTAACGGCTTAGCTGATAATATAGTGACAGCTACCGCCCTGGCTCTGCCGCCTCATACCAAGAAAGTTTTAGCTCCAGCTATGAACACTAAAATGTTTGAAAATCCACTAACCCAGCACAATTTGGAGCGCCTGCAGCATTTTGGATGGAGGATTATCCAACCGCGTGAAGCCGTTCTAGCCTGTGGCGATCAGGGGACAGGTGCTCTAGCTGAAATTGATACGATTATTAATATAGTAAAGGAACTTATTTATGAAAAAACAGTCTAAAATTGCTCAAATTGCTATTTTCTTTGCCATTATGTTGGTACTGCACCTGCTCAGCTCGGTTATTTTCAACTTACTTCCAGTACCGATTAAACCTACGATTATTCACATCCCAGTGATTATCGCCAGTATCCTCTATGGCCCTAAAGTCGGAGCTGTTCTAGGTGGGCTCATGGGATGTATCAGCGTTGTTACCAATACCTTGGTGCTGCTGCCAACCAGCTATCTCTTTAGCCCTTTTGTACCAAATGGAAGCATTTCTTCGCTTCTTGTTGCCATGGTGCCTCGCATTCTCATCGGTATCACTCCTTATTTCGTATATAAAGCAATGAAAAATAAAGCCGGCTTGATTCTAGCAGGCTCCGTTGGTTCTGCCACTAATACCATCTTCGTCTTGGGCGGTATCTTCTTTCTCTTTGCAAATGTATACCAAGGTGATATCAAAGCACTTCTGGCTGTGATTCTATCAGCAAATTCCATTGCCGAGTTAATCATTTCTGCGATTTTGACAGCAACTATCATTCCTGCGCTTGAAAAAGCCAAAAAATGATGATGATTTAGCTTTCCAGACCAAGCAATGCTTTGGTCTTTTTTTAAGCTCGCAATTCTGCAATACCATTCTGAAATCTTTGAAACAATGCCTTGAAAAGTATTTCATCGTTTTCTAGGTAACCTCTTTCAAAATTAATGAAAATATGCTACAATGAAAGCGATTAAGAAAATTTAAGAGCAGGATTTTTTACTAAAATTTCCATCTCTTCATTTTAAAAATAAAGGAGACTCCACCTATGACTTATCAAGATAACTTCAAAAAATGGCTTGATTATGCTGAACTTCCTGACTATCTTCGCCAAGACTTGAATAGTATGGATGAAAAAACTAAGGAAGATGCCTTTTACACCAATCTTGAGTTTGGTACTGCTGGTATGCGTGGTTTGATTGGCGCTGGTACCAACCGTATTAATATTTATGTTGTCCGTCAGGCAACCGAAGGTTTGGCTCGCTTGATTGAAGAAAAAGGTGATGAGTTCAAAAAACGCGGTGTTGCGATTGCTTACGACTCCCGTCATTTCTCACCAGAATTTGCCTTTGAATCTGCTGCTGTTTTAGCTAAGCACGGCATCAAGTCCTATGTCTTTGAAAGTCTGCGCCCAACTCCAGAACTTTCATTTGCGGTACGTCATTTAGGAACTTTTGCTGGTATCATGATTACGGCCAGCCACAACCCTGCTCCATTTAACGGCTACAAGGTATATGGTGAAGACGGCGGACAAATGCCTCCGCATGATGCAGATGCATTGACTGACTACATCCGTGCTATTGAAAATCCTTTTGCTATTGAGGTCGCTGATGTTGAAGCTGAAAAAGCTTCTGGCTTGATTGAAGTGATTGGCGATGCTATTGATGCTGAATACCTCAAGGAAGTTAAAGATGTAAATATCAACCAAAAACTGATTGATGAATACGGCAAGGACATGAAGATTGTCTATACTCCACTGCACGGTACTGGTGAAATGTTGGCTCGTCGCGCTTTGGCTCAAGCTGGATTTGATTCTGTAGAAATTGTTGAAGCTCAAGCTGTAGCTGATCCTGACTTCTCTACTGTTAAGTCTCCAAACCCTGAAAGCCAAGCAGCCTTTGCCTTAGCAGAGGAATTAGGCCGTAAAGTTGGTGCAGATGTCTTGGTCGCAACTGACCCAGATGCTGACCGTGTCGGTGTAGAAGTTCTGCAAAAAGACGGAAGCTACCTCAACCTTTCAGGTAACCAAATCGGAGCCATTATGGCTAAATACATCTTGGAAGCCCATAAGAGTGCTGGAACTCTGCCAGCTAACGCAGCTCTCTGCAAGTCTATCGTTTCTACTGACTTGGTGACCAAGATTGCTGAAAGTTATGGCGCATCCATGTTCAATGTCTTGACTGGTTTCAAATTTATCGCTGAAAAGATTCAAGAATTCGAAGAAAAACACAACCACACCTACATGATGGGATTTGAAGAAAGCTTCGGCTATCTGATTAAGCCATTTGTACGTGATAAAGATGCTATCCAAGCTGTTTTAGTCGTGGCTGAGCTTGCTGCCTACTACCGCTCACGTGGCTTGACTCTGGCTGACGGTATTGAAGAAATCTACAAAGAGTATGGTTACTTTGCTGAAAAGACTATCTCTGTCACACTGTCAGGTGTTGATGGAGCTGAGCAAATCAAGGCTATCATGGCTAAGTTCCGCGACAATGGTCCAAAAGATTTCAACGCTACTGCTATTTCTGTTACTGAAGACTTTAAGGCGCAGACTTCTACCGCCGCAGATGGTACTGTTACAGCTCTGACGACTCCTCCAAGCGATGTGCTGAAATATACTTTGGCTGATGGCTCTTGGATTGCTGTCCGTCCATCCGGAACAGAACCAAAAATCAAGTTCTACATTGCCGTTGTCGGTGATAGCAATGAGAATGCTCAAGCAAAAATTGCTGCTATTGAAGCAGAGATTAATGCTTTTATCAAGTAAAATAACACTATCAACCAGAGGATGGATTTCGCATTCTCTGGTTTTTCGTTTCCAAATCAAGCATTTTTTTGCTTTTTATGGCATACTAGTTTTATCAAAAGAAATGAGGATTATTTATGGAACACTTTGCTCAAAATATTAAAGACTTAGAAGTCACAACTGTTGACCGTGCTCATCAAGTGATTTCTGATAAAGAGACAGCAACTTTCTTCGTAGGTCGCAAAACTTGCCCTTACTGCCGTAAATTCGCTGCTACTCTTGCTGGCGTTGTCGCTGATACCAAGGCACATATTTTCTTTATCAATAGCGAAGAAGCCAGCGAATTAGAGAAACTGCAAGCCTTCCGCTCTGAATACAGCATTCCGACGGTTCCTGGTTTTGTTCATGTTCAAGACGGCCAAGTATCTGTTCGTTGTGATTCTTCTATGACTGCAGATGAGATTAAAGCTTTTGCAAACTTATAAAATTGATTCAATTCAAAAATCTGAGACAAAAAGAGTCCCAGATTTTTTTATTTATTTCTAACTTCCTGAAAAGCCTCCCACATCTTCTGCTGGGGTTTGGCAAAGGGGTAATTGCCAAAGTCTTCTGGATGAAGCCACAAGACTTCTCCCTCAGCTGCGTGCTGACTTTCATTAACTCGGCCATAAGCCAGCTGGATATGCCACTTGCGATGACTGAAAACATGCTGAACATTTGAAATGGACTGCTGCTGCCAATCAACAATCAAATCATAATCCTGCTCAAAGCTTTCTTGAGGAGATAAATCCAGACTTGGCTGATTTTCTGCTTGAAACTCCTCGATTTCAATCAAGGGAAAATGCCAAAAACCTGATAACAGGCCAGCAGCCTCATTCTTTTCAAGTAAGAATTGTCCCTGTTCATTTTCGATAATCAAACCCTGAAGATAGACCGGAACTGGCTTCTTTTTAGGTGCTTTGATTGGATATTTATCCATTGTTCCGTGTAAATAAGCTGCGCTGAACTCTTTTACAGGACTTTCTTCTGGACGAGGATTAACAGGGGCTTCGATATCTGACCCCAAATCCATCAGTGCCTGATTGAAATCTCCTGGTCTGTCTGGATCAATCAAAATCTCCATCATCGCCTGAAAGACCTTACGATTGCTGGGTTGGCCAATATCTAGATTCACTTCAAACAATCGACTAAGCACCCGCATGACATTGCCATCCACCGCAGGCTCAGCTAGACCAAAGGCGATACTAGCAATGGCACCAGCTGTATAAGGTCCAATTCCTTTAAGGCTAGCAATTCCTTCATAGCTATCAGGAAATTTTCCAGCGAAATCCGTCATTATCTGCTGGGCTGCTTTTTGCATATTTCGCACCCGCGAATAATACCCCAACCCTTCCCAAGCCTTGAGGAGTCTATCCTCTGGTGCCTGTGCTAAATCAGCTACTGTCGGGAACCAATCAAGAAAGCGCTCATAGTAAGGAATCACAGTGTCCACCCGAGTCTGCTGCAGCATAATCTCAGAAACCCAGATATGATAAGGATTATTTGTCCTGCGCCAAGGTAGATCACGTTTATTTTCATCATACCAAGTCAATAATTTCTCGCGAAAAGAGGCGATTTTATCTGCCTCCCACATCTCAATTCCATATTCTTTCAAATCTAACATAAATCTAGTATAGCATAAGGAAAGAAAAATAGGAGAGCTTATGCCCTCCAATTGTTTCCTATCGTTTAATAATGGCCGACAGCCTGACTGGCTGTAATCAAAGTCAGCTTGTATACATCATCCGCATTACATCCTCGGGAAAGGTCATTAACTGGATGGTTAAGGCCCTGCAGGATAGGCCCTACCGCTGAAAAGCCACCCAAACGCTCTGCCATCTTGTAGCTGATATTACCTGCTTCAATACTTGGGAAGACAAAGACAGTTGCTTGACCAGCCACCGGGCTGCCAGGCGCTTTCAGTTCTGCTGTTGCAGGAACAAAAGCTGCATCAAACTGCAATTCACCATCGATAACCAAGTCTGGACGCATTTCCCGAGCTAGCTTAGTTGCTTCTACGACCTTATCAACCTTCTCTCCGAAACCAGAGCCCTTGGTCGAATAGCTGAGCATAGCAACTTTAGGATCGATACCGAAAATCTGCGCTGTTAGGGCTGAGTTAACAGCAATCTCTGCCAAGATATTGGCGTCTGGATCTATATTGATGGCACAGTCACTGAAAATATAACGCTCATCATCACGCACCATGAGGAAAGCTCCTGAAGTGCGAGACACCCAAGGCAGAGTCTTGATAATTTGTAGAGCCGGCCGAACAGTCGCTGCAGTGGAGTGAATCGCTCCTGAAACCATTCCTTGGACTTTACCAAGATAAACCAACATAACACCAAAGTAGTTGACATCTTCCTTTAGCAACTGGCGTGCTTCGTCTGCTGTGATTTTCCCTTTACGACGCTCAACGAAAGCCTCTACCATTTCCTCGAAGCAAGAACAGTTTGAAGGATCAATAACCTGATACCCTTCTTTTATCCCTTCAATTTCTAGATAAATACGGATTTTATCAGGATTACCCAAAAGAACTGGTGTAATACTGGTTTCTTTCACCAATAGTTTGGTCGCCTGCAGAATACGCGGTTCTTCACCCTCTGGCAAGACAATCTTTACTTCCTTATCTTTCAAGGCTTCACGAATTGAGTCAAAAATTTTCATTGTTCTTAACACTCCTTTATCTATTTAGCTTTTAATTTCTTGATAACTTGTTTAAAATCTTCCGGCAAAGGACTGGCGCGCTCAACTTCCTGACCGCTAAAAGGATTATAAAATTTCAAAGAATGGCAATGCAAAGCTTGACGCTCTATTCCGTGTACCAAACTCCCTCCATAAAGGTCATCACCCAAAAGCGGAAAGCCAATGTGTGAAAAATGAACGCGGATTTGATGAGTCCGCCCAGTATGAAGATGGATATCCACCAGATAGACATCTCCAAATCGCTCTATGACCTTGTAGCTGGTATGGGCGTACTTGCCATCCTCTGTCACGCGCCTCGTAATGATACTCTCAGGGTTGCGCCCTATCGGAGCAATAATCTCGCCTTGTTCTTCTAGGAGACCACTACCCCTAACCAGAGCGTAATAGCGCTTTTCTATCAGCTTCCTCTGCAGCTGCTTGTCCAATCTTGCATGAGCATAGCCATGCTTGGCAAAGAGCATGAGCCCACTTGTATCCTTATCCAAACGCGTCACGATATGCACCTGTTGGTTTTCATAGTCCTGACCAATATAGTAAGCCTTAACGAAATTAGCCATGGTATTGGAATGGTTAACACTGGGAATACTGGCCACCCCTGCCGGCTTATCCAAAATCAAAAAATGCTCATCTTCGTAAATGACAGACAAGTCCTTATCAACAGCCTTCAGGCTCTCAAATCCCTTTTCAGACGGGATGTCAATCGTCACCTTATCGCCAATATCCAAGAGATAAACAGCGTTCTGAGGCTGATGGTTGACGAGAATGTTTCCTCCGGAAAATTTTATCTTAGCCAAGAGGCCTTTGGAAATTTCATGCCGCTTCAAAAAAGTCTTCACCTTGACATGTTCGTCGGCAATAAACTCAAACCTCATTCCTTGCACTCTCCAATAAAGGAGTCTCTGACACGATTCCAAAAGCTGGTATGGCTTGGTGAAGCCACAAAATGTATCTTATGATTGTCAATCTGATACTCAATACGGACAATATTTTTGAAAGAGAAAGTCTGATTATCAACCGCAATAGTGTGATAGTCACTGCGGGTCGGCACTAACTCAATCTTATCCTTTTTGGGAACAATGACCGACGAGCCCAACGTCCGATAAACCCGATTGTTGAGGCTGGCAATTTCTGTTACTTGCAAGGCTTCAATCGTCGGATGCAATACCGCTCCACCCAGAGATTTATTATAGGCTGTACTGCCCGTCGGAGTCGAAACGGAAATCCCGTCTCCTCGGAAACGCTCGAAATGAACCCGATTGATAATGACATCGGCTACCATAGTCCGATCCGAGCGCTTGATTGTTGCTTCGTTCAAAGCGCGAATGATGCGTGTATCACCATTTTCAAAAGTAATTTTGACATTTAAAATTGGATAAGAAACCTGAGCCCCGGAGTCTAATTTGAGATTTTCCACCAACTTATCTAGTTCAAAATCACGGTAGTCCGTATAGAATCCGAGATGGCCTGTATGCACACCAACAAAGCGAACCCGATCCAGCTGTTCTTCATACATATGAAAAGCCGATAGCAACATGCCGTCACCACCAACCGAAATCACGATGTCGGGATTCTTAGGAGTTAAAATAAAGCCGTTCTGTTTCAGCTTCTGCTTCAAATCCTGATAAACTTGTTCACTCTGTCTTTTCCGATTACGGATAATCGCTATTTTTTTATCTGTATTCTTCATCTGTATCATCACTATTTCCTACACCGTCATTTAACTTGCGGTGAAGAGGGTCAAAGAGGGCCTGCGCCTCCTGGATAGCGTCACGAATAGCACCCATCTCCTCATCCAGCTGATAGGCTAGGTTAGCTGTGGTTTCCAAGCGGCATTTGATTTCCTCGGGAAATTCTCCTTTATACTTGTAATTCAAAGAATGCTCAATCGTAGCCCAAAAATTCATCGAAAGGGTGCGAATCTGAATTTCAGCCAGAATAAGCCGATGACCATTAATCGTATCAACTGGATACTCTACAATCACATGGTAACTCCGATAGCCACTGGCTTTTTTGTTTTTGATGTAATCCCGTTCCTGAATAATCCGCATATCTGTCCTGTTTCGCAGGACTTCTAAAACTTCATCCACATCATCGACAAACTGGACCATAACCCGTAAGCCTGCAATATCCTGCATCTCCTGCTCGATGTTTTCCTCGCGAATGCCTCGCAGAACCATCTTTTCTTTAATGCTCTCAATTGGCTTGACACGCCCGGTCACAAACTCAATCGGGGAATGACGCTGCTGCTTGCGGTATTGCTTTCGCACCCCACGCAACTTAATTTTCAGCTCTCCAACCGCTTGAATGTAGGGGTCTAGAAACTCTTCCCATTCTATTGTCATACACTTACCTTGTCATATCATTATTTTTTGTATAAAATAAACACAACTGTTATTATAACATAAATCGCTTTCAAACAAAAGCAAAGAAAAGGACTTGAAAATGACCCACTTAGAAATTGAATTTAAAACCATGCTGACAAAAGAAGAGCACGACCGTTTGCTCCAGTTGTTTGCTGACATCACTCCTGTTAGCCAGACCAACTACTACATCGAGTCAGATCAGCAGTCTATCCGTCACGCTCACATGGCTTTTCGAGTACGAACTTTCAAGCATCGCGAAGCTGAGCTGACGCTCAAGATTCCTCAAGAAGTCGGAGCCTTGGAACTCAATCAGAACTTGACACCAGAAGAAACTGAAAATATTTTACAGAACAATATCTTTCCTGCCGGTGAGATTTTAGATACCCTGATTCAAAAAGGACTTCCCATTCAAGACTTAAAAGTTTTAGGCTCTCTAGAGACTATCCGCTATGAAAAAGAAGACGAAATTGGTCTGCTGGCTCTGGATGAGAGCCACTATTTTGGCAAAACAGACTTCGAACTTGAAGTCGAGGTTGAAGATTTTGAAAAAGGAAAGGAAAATTTCCTTGACTTCCTAAAACAGCACAAGATCGACTACAAACCCGGCAAGAGCAAGATAGCAAGATTTTCTGAAAACTTGTAAACCAACAACCACAAAATAGCTGAAATAATCTAATTTTTTTGGTAAAATAAAAGGTAGCAATCTAAAGCATATTGAAAAATAAATTTCATGGAGCATTAGATATAGAAATGAGACAAAAAGAGGACGGTCCAACTCATGTCAGATAAAAAAAATATGAAGCTTTTTTCCCTCAACTCCAATCATTCCATAGCTGAAAAAATCGCTGAGGCTGCTGGGGTTCCTTTGGGAAAACTTTCCTCCCGCCAATTCTCGGACGGCGAGATTCAAATTAATATCGAAGAGAGTGTCCGCGGCTATGATATTTATATCATTCAGTCCACTAGCTTCCCTGTCAATAATCACTTGATGGAGCTCTTGATTATGGTGGATGCCTGCAAGCGTGCCAGTGCTAATACAGTCAATGTTGTTATGCCTTATTTTGGTTACGCCCGTCAGGATCGGACAGCTGCTCCACGCGAGCCAATCACAGCTAAGCTAGTTGCCAATATGCTGGTCGGTGCTGGAGTAGATCGCGTGATTTCTCTGGATCTTCATGCAGTGCAGGTTCAAGGTTTCTTTGATATCCCAGTTGACAACCTTTTCACTATTCCACTCTTTGCCAAACACTACTGCAATAAGGGACTAACTGGCGAAGATGTCGTTGTCGTCAGTCCTAAAAACTCTGGCGTCAAACGCGCCCGCAACCTTGCTGAGTATTTGGATTCCCCGATTGCGATCATTGATTATGGCGAAGATGAGGCTGGTCGCTCTGAGGGCTACATCATCGGAGATGTCGAAGGAAAGAAGGCTATTTTGATTGACGATATTTTGAATACGGGTCGGACTTTCTCTGAAGCTTCAAAAATTGTCAGTCGTGAAGGCGCAATCGAAATCTATGCTGTATCCAGTCACGGACTCTTTGCTGGAAAGGCTGCGGAATTACTGGATAATTCTCCTATCAGGGAAATTCTTGTGACCGACTCTGTTGATACCAAAGAAAAAACACCTAAGAATCTCCACTACATTACAGCAAGTGAACTGATTGGTGATGCTATTGTCCGCATCCAAGAAAGAAGACCAGTCAGCCCGCTCTTTGCCTATCAAAAGAAATAAGGTAACCAGAGTGATTTATTTAGATAATGCTGCTACAACTGCTTTGTCGCCCGCTGCAATCCAAGCAATGACCAAGACTATGACTGTCTTTGGAAATCCTTCCAGTACACACAGACATGGTCGAGAAGCTAGTAAACTGCTCAGACAGGCGCGTGAGGATATTGCTCAAGCCCTGCATACTCAAAGCAATAAGATTCTTTTTACTTCAGGCGGCACTGAAAGCAACAATACTGCAATCAAAGGCTATGCCCTTCGTCACCAGAACCGAGGGAAGCATATTGTCACCACTGCTATTGAGCACCATGCTGTCTTAGAAGTGGTGGAATACCTAGTAGATAAATTCGACTTTGAAGCTACTTTTGTTCAGCCGGTGGATGGTCAGATTCGAGCGGAGGATATTAAGAAAGCACTTAGACCTGACACTATTCTTGTATCTGTCATGGCGGTTAATAACGAGACGGGTGCTATCCTTCCCGTTAAGGAAATTGGTGCATTACTGCAAGAACATCCTGCTGCTTTTCACGTTGATGCTGTCCAAGCAATTGGTAAACTTCCCATCTACCCTGGCGAGCTAGGAATTGACTTTCTATCTGCTTCAGCTCATAAGTTTCATGGTCCCAAAGGCGTTGGCTTCCTTTATGCCAAGAAGATAGATTTTGACAATTTCATGCACGGTGGTGATCAGGAAGAAAAACACCGGGCCGGAACTGAAAATCTAATCTCTATCACAGGCATGGCGGCTGCTCTGTTAGAGAGCATGGAACATCTAGAGGAAAATCTAGAGCATGCGCAATACTTAAAAGACAACTTACTTGCTGACTTATCGGACATTGACTTTTACTTAAATGAAAGTCAACCAAGCTTACCATATGTCATCAATTTGGGATTTCCCAATCAAAAAAATGACCTGCTTCTGCTTCAAATGGATTTAAATGCATTTTCCATTTCAACAGGCTCAGCCTGCACAGCCGGAGCTATACAACCCAGTCATGTCTTGCAGGCTATGTATGGCAAGGATTCCAATCGCTTGTATGAGTCCGTTCGGATCAGTACTTCGGATCAAACGACTCTGCAAGAGATTCAATTATTTACAAAGAAATTAAAAGAAATTTTAGGAGGATAAGATGGCCTTTCAAACATCTGTTAGCTTAGCAAACTGTGAATATACCTATTCACTTCACCCAAATGTCAAGAAATTTACTTTGCGCGACAATACTTTCTCGGAAAGCAAGGTTGGCAACTATGAACTCTCTCGTCTGTTGGAATCTGTTCCCAACAGCGGAAATGGTTTTCTGCTGAAAATCATCGTCAATAAAGATTTGAATGGTTTTAAAATTAACATCACTGACAAATCAGGCCTGCGCTTGGTCAATATTTTCAAATCAGAAGATCATCACATTATCCAACAAAAATTTTATTTTTTGATGGACAGCTTGGTTGAAAGAAATATTTTTGAAAAGACACCACAATAAGCAAGATTCTCGTAATTTTGCTTTTTTGGTTTTGACTCTTTAAAAAACCAAAAAAGCTTGACTTCTGCCTAGAACCCTTGAAAATATCAAATGACTAATCGAACCCAAAGAAAGGATTAACGATGGTTGAACTGACCTATTTGGACTCATATAAGGTAAAACGAACACTAACCTATGAAGACTTTGACGAATTTCTTCTAGCCTTCTCTGGCTGCGTCACGGTTCCTGACTCGCTCAGGGTGCTTTCTGTTACCTATAAAGGACACCAGCTGCCTTTTACAGGGCTAATTGGGGACTTGTACCGCCAGATGTACCAGTTAGACCTAAGTCTCTATCAGGACTAAGTTTTTCAACGCTACTATTCCCAGCGATTACTGATTTTCTTTTTTATAAATCAAACATCCTTAATTAGTTGATTTTTTCACAAACTTCCTATAAAATAGAATTAGAAAGGTTGTGATTTTGTGAAAACTGAAAAAAATACTACAATTCCCCGAGCAACTGCTAAGAGACTGTCGCTCTACTATCGTATTTTTAAACGTTTTAATGCTGAGAAGATTGAGAAAGCCAACTCCAAGCAAATAGCTGAAGCTATTGGCATTGACTCTGCTACCGTCAGACGAGATTTTTCTTATTTCGGTGAACTTGGCCGCAGAGGATTTGGCTATGATGTCAAGAAATTGATGAACTTTTTTGCTGACCTCTTGAATGACAATGCTATCACCAATGTCATGATTGTTGGTGTCGGTAACATGGGGCGGGCTCTGCTGCACTATCGTTTTCATGAGCGCAATAAAATGAAGGTTGTAATGGCTTTCGACACAGATGACCATCCAGAAGTTGGTAGCACAACCAGCGATGGGATTCCTATCTATGGAATTTCCCAAATCAAAGAAAAAATACAGTCAGGAAATGTGCAAACTGCCATCCTAACTGTACCTAGCGTAAAAGCCCAAGAAGTTGCATCTATCTTAGTTCAAGCAGGTGTTAAAGGTATTCTCTGCTTCTCGCCAGTAAATCTATCCCTACCTAAGGACGTGGTCGTTCAGTACGTTGACCTGACTAGCGAACTGCAGACTCTGCTCTACTTCATGAGAAAAAATGAACATTAATTTGAAAGAGGTATTGAACACTCAATGAGTAAACCAATTATTGGAATAACCGGAAATGAAAGAGAAATCCCAGACGATCACTTCATCCATATGAGCTATACGGCGACTGGATTCGTTGAGGGAGTCAAAGAAGTTGGCGGAATTCCAATAATTTTGCCAATTGGTGATGAAGAAATGGCAAAACGGTATGTTTCCGTTGTTGACAAATTAATCATCACAGGCGGTCAGAATGTATGTCCGCAGTTCTATGGGGAAGAAAAAGTCATTGAAAGCGATGATTATCTACTCAAACGGGACATTTTTGAACTTGCTTTAATCAAGGAAGCTCGCAGTCAAAATAAACCAATCTTCACCGTCTGCCGCGGAACCCAACTTTATAATGTCGCCCTAGGCGGAACTCTTCATCAAGACATTGAAGATCATTGGCAAGATAGCTCTGCTGAGTACACAACTCAAACTATGGTGACCAAAAATGGCTCTATTCTGCACGAAATTTACGGCCCTGCATCTGAAATCAACTCCTTCCACCACCAGAGTATCAAGGATTTAGCGGCTGGCCTAGAAGTCATCGCCTATGATCCTCGCGATAAGATTATTGAAGCAATCACTTCTACTGACGGTAGCCCTTTCCTTGGCGTCCAATGGCACCCAGAGTTCTTGTTTGGCTCCAGAGAAGGAGATTTAGCCCTGTTTGATTATGTTGTCAATATTCTTTAAAAGCCTCTATTTCTAGATAAACTTCTGTTCTACACGAATAGAAGTTTTTTATATTCAAGTAAATCAAATTATATCATATCTGTCTCTTCTCGGTAGCTATAGTAGTTAGACCTAGACACAATCAGATGATCCAAAAGAACCAAGCCCATCATCTCACACGCTTCTTTCATATGCTGCGTCACTTCATCATCGTTTCTGCTAGGAACGACTGATCCAGATGGATGATTGTGTACCAGTATGATAGATGTCGCCAGGTGCTTGAGAGCGTAGTGGAGAATTTCTCTCGGCTCAGCAATGCTTCTGCTTACAGTCCCCATGAAAATAGTCTGCTGGTGCAAAATTTGATTTTGACTATTAAGATAAATAGCAACCAAGCACTCTTGCCTCATGTCTCCTAGCTCTTGCTGCATCTTCTGGGCTAATTTTTGACTGCCCATAATCTGCTCTTTCTGCAGAACTTCTGCACGGTTAATCCGTCGCCCTAATTCGATAATGGCCTGTAGCTCCACAGCCTTAATCGGACCGATTCCAGAAATAGTCTGCAATTCCTGCAAAGTTAAATACTTAAGATCGTTCAAACTGGAAATAGATGATAAAATTCTTTGAGAAACTTGAAAAACAGTTTCTTTTTTGTTGCCTGTCCTGAGAAAGATTGATAGGAGTTCCTGATTACTAAGTTTTTCAGCTCCTTCTCTCATTAAACGCTCCCGTGGCATTATGCTAATATCATCTTGAAATGAAATGCTATACATAGAAACCTCCTTACCTTATTATTCGGAAAAAGAGTTAAAATCAGCAAGAATTGATACAAAAAATCTTTCATTCAGAACAAATTTTAGATAAAAAAACACTCCAAAAGTTAGAATTCTTCCTAACCTTTAGAGTGAAATATTTTTTAGTTTTTTACCTTTAAATCTGCATTTGATTATAGGATTTACTGAAAGATTCAAGAACTTCCTTAGGAGCCTTATCATACTCAACAGAACCTTCTAACGTTCCTTTGACAATAGTCCGGTTGGTTGCCGCGGCATCCTCACAAGTAACCAAAGTAATCTCTGTAACGCCTTCAGTATCCTCAATCAGATCTGTTCGATCCGGAGTTACCGTTTCAACACTGGTGATTACATAAGTATAGACTTGCTCTTTATCGGTGATATAAATCTTCATACCAGCCTTAGCACGGTCCAGTGGGGAAAAGAGCATGTTACTAGCCCCTGTGATGCCAAAGACATGGTGGCTAGCCAAGGCATAATTTCCCTGCCCCATCTGCTGGGTTTCTTTCATCGTACCAGCACCATAATACAATCCAGCATTATCCAGTCCTTTGAAGATTGGCAAATTCATGGATACTTCTGGAATTGAGATACCTCCGATAACAGGCAGTTGCTGCGCTTTCCACTGAGCATTGATGACCGCTTCTGTAGAAAGCGACTCTACCTTGTTAAAATCAAAACTTGTCTTAACGTTTTTATTCTTATCAATAGAGTCTTTAGAAACCTTGCTAACCTGATATTTGTTGGTATGCCAAACCATAATCATGTTTCGGATTTGCGCATTAAAGATTAAGCCAAGAGCCACAATAATTAATAATGTCGCAACGATATTGATAAAAATATTTCTTTTGCTTTTTTGTTTTCTTTTTCGACTTCTTTTTCCTTGTACCATATAGAGGTCCTCTTTTACGATTCGTTTTCTTCCTCTGCTACATCTTCTTTATCATCTGCTTCGACGCTTGTAAAGGTGACAATCTGTGCATTTTGGTCCAGACGCATGACCTTAACTCCCATGGTTGAGCGGCCAGTCTGAGAAATATTAGCCACACTGGTCCGAATGATGACGCCTGTATTAGTGATAATCATCAAATCTTCCTCGCCAGTAACAGTCATCAGACCAGCAAGAGGTCCGTTCTTATCAGTGATATTGGCTGTTTTAATCCCTTTACCGCCACGGCCCTTGGTTGGATACTCACTAGCAAGAGTTCGCTTACCATAGCCTTTTTCGGTAATGACAAGCACTTCGTCCCCCTCAGCAATCACACCAGCACCAACAACCTGGTCACCATCTCGAAGATTGACTCCGCGAACACCAGTCGCTATACGACTCATGCTCCGAACAGCTGTCTCATTGAAGCGGACAGAATAACCAAACTTAGTACCAATGATAACGTCTGCAGCGCCGTCTGTCAGAAAGACATTGATTAACTCGTCTTCGTCTTTCAAATTCAAAGCCTTGAGACCGTTCTGACGAATATTAGCAAATTCCGTTACACTGGTCCGTTTGACCACCCCATGACGGGTAGTAAAGAAGAGATAGGAATCATCACTGCGGTCCTGTTGGACATTAATAATGGTCTGAATGGTCTCTCCTTCATCTAACTTCAAGAGATTAACAACAGGCAAGCCCTTGGCTGTCCGACCATACTCAGGGATTTCATATCCTTTGAGACGATAGACTCGGCCTTTGTTAGTAAAGAAGAGCAGTCTATCGTGGGTACTTGTTGAAACAAGCTCTTTGACGAAGTCATCGTCTTTGACGCCAGTTCCTTGAACACCGCGGCCTCCGCGTTTCTGAGCGGTAAATTCAGCCTGATTCAGACGTTTGATATAACCTTTATTAGACAGGGTAATCAAAACATCCGCTTCCTCAATCAAATCTTCATCTTCAAGAGAAAGAACTTCCCCCACCATCAGCTCAGTTCGGCGATCATCAGCAAATTTACGCTTGACCTCGTCTAATTCTTCCTTGATAATAGCGATAACGCGCTCTGGCTTAGCCAAGATATCAGCCAAGTCTGCAATCAAGGCAATCAGCTCGTCGTATTCTGACTGAATCTTATCACGTTCCAAACCAGTCAGACGACGCAGACGCATATCAAGGATAGCCTGACTCTGGCGCTCAGACAGCTCAAACTTAGCCATCAATTCAGCTTGTGCTTCTGCGTCTGTCTCGCTATTACGGATAATGCGAATCACTTCATCAATGTGATCCAACGCAATCAGCAAACCAGCCAAGATATGAGCTCGTGCTTCTGCCTTTTCTTTATCGAAAGCAGTCCGTCGAGTCACCACTTCCTTTTGGTGCTCAATGTAGGCTAACAAAATCTCACGCAGAGATAGAATCTTTGGCACACCATTTTGAATAGCCAGCATATTGAAGCTGAAATTGGTCTGCATCTGAGTCAGCTTGAAAAGATTGTTTAAAATGACATGTGCAGAGGCATCACGACGAACCTCAATAACAAAACGTACCCCTTCACGGTTGGACTCATCACGAACAGCTGTGATACCGTCAATGCGTTTTTCCTGCACCAGACGAACAATATGCTCATGGACCTTAGTCTTATTAACCATGTAAGGAAACTCGGTTACGACAATTCGCTCACGACCATTTTTCATCTCTTCGATTTCAGTACGAGAACGAAGAACAATCGAACCCTTCCCTGTTTCATAAGCCCGGTGAATACCAGACTTGCCCATAACCAGTGCTCCTGTTGGAAAATCTGGTCCAGGTAGGACTTCCATGATGTCGCGAGTTGTTGCTTCCGGATTGTCCATGACAAGCTTAACTGCATCAATGGACTCACCAAGATTATGAGGTGGGATATTAGTCGCCATCCCAACTGCAATCCCTGTCGCTCCATTTACAAGTAAGTTAGGGAAGCGAGCAGGAAGAACTACAGGCTCTCTCTCGCTGGCATCATAGTTATCGATATAATCAACAGTGTTTTTATTAATATCACGAAGCATCTCCAGAGCAATCTTGCTCATACGTGCTTCTGTATAACGTTGAGCAGCGGCTCCGTCTCCGTCCATAGAACCGAAGTTTCCATGGCCATCTACAAGCATATAGCGATAGCTCCACCATTGAGCCATCCGCACCATCGCTTCATAAATAGAGGAGTCACCATGCGGGTGATACTTACCCATGACATCCCCTGTGATACGAGCTGATTTCTTGTGAGGCTTCTCAGGCGTCACACCCAGCTCATTCATACCATAGAGAATCCGACGGTGAACTGGCTTTAGACCATCACGAACATCTGGAAGTGCCCGAGCCACGATAACACTCATTGCGTAATCGATGAAACTAGTCTTCATTTCACTAGTCAGATTAACATTTACTAAGTTTCTGTCTTGCATTAAAAAATGCCTTTCTTTCATATTAAACTATCCTATATTATACCACATTTTCTTTAATTTTTCAGTATTTTGAACCATTTGTAAAAACGTTTACATCGCTAGATATACAAGTTGACCGTGACAAAATATGCCAAAAGTGGTAGAATGAATATGTATGGGAAATCTTTCCAAAAAAAAAATAAGGAGATGTTTAGAAATGACTGCTACTAAACAACATAAAAAAGTCATCCTTGTCGGTGACGGTGCTGTAGGTTCATCTTACGCATTTGCTCTTGTAACCCAAGGTATTGCTCAAGAACTTGGTATCATTGAAATTCCTCAATTATTTGAAAAAGCTGTCGGTGATGCTGAAGACCTTAGTCATGCCCTTGCCTTCACTTCACCTAAGAAAATCTACGCAGCTACTTATGCAGACTGTGCGGATGCAGACCTCGTTGTTATCACTGCAGGTGCACCTCAAAAACCAGGCGAAACTCGTCTTGACCTTGTTGGTAAAAACTTGGCTATCAACAAATCTATCGTTACTCAAGTTGTTGAATCAGGCTTTAACGGTATCTTCCTCGTTGCTGCTAACCCAGTGGACGTTTTGACATACTCAACTTGGAAATTCTCTGGTTTCCCTAAAGAGCGCGTTATCGGTTCAGGTACTTCACTTGACTCAGCTCGCTTCCGTCAAGCTCTTGCTGAAAAGATTGGCATCGATGCTCGTTCTGTCCATGCCTACATCATGGGTGAGCATGGTGACTCTGAGTTTGCCGTTTGGTCACATGCTAACGTTGCAGGTGTGAAATTGGAACAATGGTTGCAAGCTAACCGTCACTTGAACGAACAAGACTTGGTTGATCTTTTCATCTCCGTTCGTGATGCAGCATATTCAATCATCAACAAAAAAGGCGCAACTTACTACGGTATCGCGGTTGCTTTGGCTCGTATTACAAAAGCTATCCTTGACGATGAAAATGCTGTATTGCCATTGTCAGTCTTCCAAGAAGGCCAATATGGTGTTGAAAATGTCTTCATTGGTCAGCCTGCTATCGTTGGTGCTCACGGTATCGTACGTCCAGTAAACATCCCTCTGAACGATGCTGAAACTCAAAAAATGCAAGCTTCTGCTAAAGAATTGCAAGCAATTATTGATGAAGCATGGAAGAATCCTGAATTCCAAGAAGCATCTAAAAACTAATTATAAAAACATCTCCTGATAAAAGGGGATGTTTTTTTGTTGCTTTAAATGGATTTATTAGCAAAAATTTCAAGCAAATAAGGTACGATGAGCTCTTTCTCTAGGTCTTTTAAAGAAGTAATCCAGACAAAGTCTGTGTGCTCTTCTGGATCTAATATAATATCACGCTGCTCCGTAATTCTACCCGCATAAACTAAGCGTGTGAAAACAGTATCTTTGCTAGCATCAAACTGACTATCTTCATGGATAACCTTATCAATCCGAATCTTTTGATTAACCTCCTCCATAGCCTCGCGTAGAGTTGCCTCTCTAGGCAGTTCATTCTCTTCTACACTTCCGCCTGGAATATCCCAATAAGATGGATAAACATTAGGAAGGCCTCGCTTTATCTTAGAGCGTTTGATAAGCAAATACTTCCCCTCTTTCTCGATTAAGGTATGAGCGATTAATTTTACTGTCATTGCATGTTCCTCCAAGAAAGAGCAAAAAAAGACTCCGAAGAGTCCAATTTTAAATCATCCACCCTGAGAGAATCGAACTCCCATCTCAAGAACCGGAATCTTGCGTGATATCCATTACACTAAGGGTGGCAACTAATTCATTATAACTGATTTTCTTTGAAAATACAAGTGAAAATCAGAAAAAGAAGTTGAGAAATCTCAACTTCTTTTATCTAATTACAATTCAATATCGCCAAACAAATCAGCCATTGAGAATCCAGTTTGAGTTTCTGGAAGTTCAAAGTCACGTTTTTCTTGACGTTTTGGACGACGAGGACGTGATTGACGTTTCTCATCTTTTTGTCCTTCTTCTTGAGCTGGACGTTCTTCAAGAGCCTTGATAGAAAGTGATACACGCTCATCAGCAGCATTCACTTCAAGCACCTTAACAGTCACTTCTTGACCAACCTTAAGGGCATCCTTAGGGCTTTCAACACGTTTGTGAGAAATTTGTGAAATGTGAACAAGTCCATCAATTCCTGGCAATACTTCAACGAAAGCACCGAAATCAGTCAAACGTTTTACAGTTCCTTCAATCACATCGCCTGCCGCAAGTTTTTGCTCAACGCCATCCCATGGTCCAGGTGTTGTTGCTTTAAGAGAGAGGGATACGCGTCCTTCTTCTTCGTTCAAGTCAAGAACTTTCACTTCGATTTCATCACCAACTGATACAACAGACTTAGGTGATACGTTGCGCTCATGTGACAATTCAGTCAAGTGAACCAATCCGTCAACTCCGCCAAGGTCAATGAAAGCACCGAAGCTAGTGATGCGAGCAACTTTACCAGTTACAATATCACCAACGTTCAACTTACCAAAGACTTCAGCACGTGCTGCTGCAGCTTCAGCTTCTACAACTTCACGACGTGAAAGGATGAAGCGGTTTTCTTTTGGATCTACTTCTTTGATCTTAGCATCAAACTCTTGACCTACAAAACGCTCAGTGTTACGAACGAAACGAGTATCAAGCATTGAAGCAGGGATAAATCCACGAAGTCCTTCAAACTCAACTGAAAGTCCACCTTTAACAGCACGAGTGCCCTTAACAGTGACAACTTCTTCTTCACGACCAACCAATTTGTCCCAAGCTTTGCGAGCTTCCAAACGTTTTTTAGATACCAGGTAAGTTACGGTGTCTGTATCTTTACCTACTACTTGACGAAGAACAAGCAATTCAAGTGTTTCACCCGGTTTTACAAGGTCGTTGATATCAGCGTCGCGGTCGTTTGTCAACTCACGAAGAGTCAAAACACCTTCGACACCAGTTCCAGCGATTGCAACATTAGCTTGGTTAGCGTCAACAGTCAATACTTCAGCAGTAACGACGTCACCTGGCTCAACTTGGCTAACACTATTTAGCAAATCTTCAAATTCATTCATCTAAAAAAATCCTCCAACAATCAAGCTTTCGCTTGACATACTACTTATTTATTTTCCTAAGCACCCGCAAATGACATTGATCTATCGTTAACGATTTCCATCCTATAAAGAAATAAAACACCGAAGACATTTTATTATTTTATCAGATCTATTACCTAAGAACTGGGGTAGCTGGATTCGAACCAACGCATGAGGGAGTCAAAGTCCCTTGCCTTACCGCTTGGCTATACCCCATTAATATAAAGAATGGAGAGAGAGGGATTCGAACCCCCGAACCCGAAGGAGCGGATTTACAGTCCGCCGCGTTTAGCCTCTTCGCTATCTCTCCGACAATCAACGCTATCTATTATAACATTGATACAATGAAAATGCAAGCCCTATTTGCTTAAATTATAGGTTTCAATCAAAGTTTCCACAGCTCTTTCAAGTTTTTTATAAAAACTTTCAGCATTTCCATTTTTGATGATCGCAAACTGGCCATCTAGTTCAGCAATCTCGCCGATAACCTTCTTGCCAATAGCAAGACTATAACCGTCAAATTGGTCTGCTCCGACTTTCACTTTGCTATCTGTGATTTGAATTTCAATCTTTTTGTCTTTTTTACTCATAACTTACCTCTTTCAAATTTCTATTGTACACGAAAAAGGCTGACTACGCAAGCTATCTTGGGCTAGAATTACAGAAAAACTGCCCAATCAAGGACAGCTTTTAGATTATACTTTCACAATCCAACCTTCTGGCGCTTCTATATCACCGAACTGGATACCAATCAATTCGTCATACAGCTTGCGAGTGACTGGGCCGACTTCTGTTTCGCTATAAAAGACATGGAAATCTTCGCCGTGCTGGATACCTCCGATAGGAGAAATAACTGCAGCTGTTCCGCAAGCTCCCGCTTCAGTGAATTTACCCAAATCTGCCAGTGGAACATCGCCCTCAATCGGTTTGAGTCCTAGTCTATGCTCCGCCAGATAAAGCAAAGAGTACTTGGTGATGGATGGCAAGATTGAGGGACTGAGCGGTGTTACAAACTCATTATCCTTGGTGATACCAAAAAAGTTGGCCGACCCCACTTCTTCAATCTTGGTATGGGTGGCAGGATCCAGATAAATCACATCAGAGAAATGCTTATCCTTAGCAATCTTTCCTGGTAATAAGCTAGCAGCGTAATTGCCACCCACTTTTGCCGCACCAGTTCCGTGAGGTGCAGCGCGGTCATAGTCATCTGACACAATGAAATTAGTCGGAGTCAGACCGCCTTTGAAGTAGTTGCCGACTGGCATTACAAAAATAGTGAAAATGTATTCTTCAGCTGGCTTCACTCCGATAATATCGCCGACTCCAATCAAGAGAGGCCGAATATAAAGGGTTCCGCCTGTTCCGTATGGTGGAACATATTCTTCATTAGCTCGGACAACCTGCTTAACTGCATCCACAAACATTTCTGTTGGAACCTGCGGCATGAGCAAGCGATCAGCTGTCAGCTGTAAACGCTCCGCATTTTTATCCGGACGGAAAAGCTGAATACTACCGTCCTTAGTTCGATAAGCCTTCAGACCTTCAAAAGCCTGCTGGCCATAGTGAAGGCTAGGAGACGACTCAGAGATATGGAGCGTAGCGTCCTCTGTTAATGTTCCTTTTTCCCACTGGCCATTGCGATAGTATGCTAAATAGCGATAAGGCAGTTTCATATAGGAGAATCCTAGATTTTCCCAGTCGAGATTTACAGTCATGATCTTTTTCCTCTTCTTCCAAACTTCATTTTTAGATACTCCCTATTTTACACCTTTTTAAGATATTTTCAAGTATTATTTTCAATTTTCAGAAAATTTTGTTATTCAACCTTTTGTGCCACTATCAAAATTTTAGAAATTGAAAAAACCAGCTCCTGCGAACTGGTTTGATGATTACTTGATGTAAGCTGAGAAGACTTCTTCGTCTGAAATGGTATCAGAAATGAAGCTGCCGTTGCTAGTTCTCTCAGACAGGCTAAGATCAGCTAGATTAATCTCATAGGCAGTTCCTTTATTGGAAAGCACCTGCAAAATCTGCTCCTCACTGGCTTCTGCTTCTGTTGTGAAGAGGTCAAAGTCCACTGCTTCACCAAAGACTGGTCCAGCTGCAAAGACACGATGCGGCTTGGTCTTAAGATCTCTCAGAACTTGAAGACCGCGATTTGCCCGACTGGTAACAGGAATATCTGCGACTGCCATACGCTTGATCGAACCGCGCTGAGTCAGGAGGTAGAGCGAGTCTGTATTGGCGATAAAGGCTGCCGCTAGGACATCGTCTTTCTTGAGATTGATGGCTTTAACCCCAGCTGCCTTAGCTCCGATGACAGGAACTTCCTCAATATTGAAGCGAAGGGCATAGCCATTCTTGGTCACGAGCATAACATCATCCAGCTTAATCGGCGCCAGAGCAATAACCTGATCTTCTTCATTTTTTAGTTTAGCAAACTTAAGCGATTTGGACTTGTAAGTCCGCCAAGGACTAAATTCCTTGCGCTCTACACGCTTGATTTGACCTAGTTTAGTCGCTGCAAAGTAAGTGCCCTCCTCAAAGCTGTCCAGCAATTCTGTATAGATAACCTCTTCCTTGGTATCAAAATTGCTGATGGTCTGGCTGAGGTGTTCTCCGATTTCTTTCCAGCGGATGTCTGACAGCTCATGAACAGGCCGGTAAATAACATTTCCCAGGCTAGTGAAAATCAGCAAATGCTGGGTCGTCTTGGCTGGACTGACAAAAACCAGTCGATCATCGTCACGCTTGCCCATCTCCTCTAGAGTTGAAGCAGAGAAGGAACGCGGACTTGTCCGCTTGATATAACCAGAACGAGTCACGCTGACATAAGTCTCTTCCTCAACAATGAGACTAGCTGTATCAATCTCAATGGCGTTTGCCGTATCCTGCAGCTCACTGAGACGCGGATTGCCGAACTTCTTCTTGACATCACGGAGCTCACGCTTCATGAGGTTATACATGGTGCGCTCATCACCGATAATAGCAGCCAGCATCGCAATCTTCTCGCGCAGCTCTGCTTCTTCCTCTTCCAGAACCACTACGTCTGTATTTGTCAAACGGTAGAGTTGGAGAGTGACGATAGCCTCAGCTTGCTCCTCAGTGAAATCATAGCTGACTTTAAGATTTTCCTTGGCGTCTGCTTTGTTTTCTGAAGCACGAATCAGGGCAATCACCTCGTCCAAGATGGAAATAACCCGAATTAATCCTTGCACGATATGCAGTCGTTTCTCAGCCTTGGCCTTGTCAAAACGGCTGCGAGCCAGAATAATCTCCTTGCGGTGGGCAATGTAGCTGGTCAAGATTGGCACAATTCCCACCAAACGCGGCGTGAAATTGTCAATCGCCACCATGTTGAAGTTGTAATTAACTTGCAAATCAGTGTACTTAAAAAGGTAGTTGAGAATCAGCTCAGTATTGGCGTCTTTCTTGAGCTCAATGGCAATGCGAAGACCGTCCCGGTCGGATTCGTCCCGTACCTCAGCAATGCCGGCCACCTTGTTATTGACCCGAACATCGTCAATCTTTTTGACCAAGACTGCTTTATTAATCTCGTAAGGAATCTCGGTGATGACGATTTGCTCTTTACCACCCTTCAGCTTTTCAATCTCAGTTCTGGAACGCACCACGACGCGACCTTTACCAGTCTCATAGGCTTTCTTGATCTCATCACGGCCTTGGACAATGGCTCCTGTCGGGAAGTCTGGACCAGGCAGAAACTCCATGAGTTTGTCCACCTTGGCAGACGGATGGTCTATCATATAGATGACCGCGTCAATGACTTCGGCTAGATTATGAGGTGGAATATCAGTCGCATAACCAGCAGAAATCCCAGTTGCTCCATTGACCAAGAGATTAGGAAAGGCTGCCGGCAGAACAGTCGGCTCCTTCTCGGTATCATCGAAGTTCCAAGCAAAAGGAACGGTATCTTTCTCGATATCCTGCAAAAGATAGTCAGCCATCTCAGATAAGCGCGCCTCAGTATAACGCATAGCCGCCGGTGGATCACCGTCCATTGAGCCATTGTTCCCGTGCATCTCAACGAGAATCTCACGGTTTTTCCAATCCTGAGACATACGAACCATGGCATCGTAGATGGAGCTGTCGCCGTGGGGGTGGAAATTCCCCATGATGTTTCCGACAGACTTAGCAGACTTGCGGTAGCCCTTGTCAAAGGTGTTGCCGTCCTTGTTCATCGAATAAAGAATACGGCGCTGAACAGGCTTCAAGCCATCGCGAATGTCCGGCAAGGCCCGCTCTTGAATGATGTATTTGGAGTAGCGAGCAAAACGCTCTCCCATGATGTCCTCAAGGGACATGTTTTGAATGTTGGACATAATAATTCTCTTTTTATTTTTCTTTTTAATAATAACTAGAAGCTAAGCCTCTCCTCAGCATACTCAAGCATCTTCTCTGCGGTTGCTTTGTCATAGTGGAGGCCAGTTTTGAGAGAGAATGCCTGGGCTTCTTTGTGGAAAAAGCGCATGGTAGATAAGAGAGACCTGGTGATTTTTTTCTGGTCAGAAAAGTCAAGCAAGGCTGCAAATTCTTTCTCTTTTTCAGCAGGCAAATGCTGAAAGAGGTATTTGTAGTTCTTGCCAACATCGACCGTCCCCTTATCTGCTGCCACTTGCCAAGCTAAAAGCTTGAGCACTTCTTGCTGGCAGATTCCATACAAATGATCCGTCGCATAGACAAGGTGGTTCCGATGAATGCCCTTAACCACATAAGCTGACACCCACCAGAATTCATTGCAGGATTTGTCAAAGTCAGTCGCACTAGCTGGTGTCGTCCAATAGCGCTTGGGTGTCGGTGAATAAGGAGCAAACAGCCCCTGCGGGTCAGTCAGCACCGTGAAATCCGCTTCGCTATCCACCCACTTTTTGATGTGCTCCTTTGGGCAAAGGGTCAAATCTATCCGATTGCCATCCTCAAAAAGCATGAGATAGAGGCGGCGATGGTCTAGTAGGACATGTTGCTCAATCATGCGCTTGCCGAATCTGTCCAACCAAGCAAGGTCAGCTGTCAGAGCATCCAAATCTTCCACAATGTAGACCACATCATAGTCTTGGAACTCGTCCTTGGAAGCCTTTGGGTTTGTCCGTGAACCGGACATAGCGACAGCATCAACCTGTAGCTCTTTTGCGGTTTGCAAAATCGCATCAAACATCTCGGTTTCAGTTCTCATGGGAATACCTACCTTTTTAGTTGAAACTCTTGATTCTGTAGAGGACATGTCTATAAAGGGGACTGTCTGCTGGAACTTTTTCATTATCAAATTCTTTGACAAATTCCATGCCTAGCTTTTGCATGACTTTTTGCGAAGGGAGATTGAGCAAGGATGTAAAAGAGTAAACTTCTGACAAGCCAGCTTGCTGGAAAGCGAAGTCTAGACAGGCTTGGGCAGCCTCCGTCGCATAACCACGATTCCAAAATTCTTTTCGCAGACGCCAGCCGATTTCTACAGCTTCTTTTCCAGCAAAAATCCGCAAATCCGAATGGTGCAGACCTACCAAGCCGATAAACTCCTGACTGTCCTTTTCTTCAACAGCCCAAAGACTGTAGCCATAAGCCGTAACTTCATCTTGAATGCCCTGATAAAGTCGCAAGGACTCCGCTTGACTATATGGCTTCGGAAAATACTGCATGATCTCCGAATCCTGATTCAGAGCAATCAAAGCCGGCAAATCTGATTCCTGCAAGTCCCGCAAGATCAGACGGTCTGTTTCAAGAATAGTCATCTAAACCCTCCTCTGCAAACTTTCTTACCTCACAACTCCTCAGCTTTATATAGGCTATAGCCTTCATAGTAGTAACTATGGTCTACGCCCTTCATGTAGAGGTTGCGGTTATGAATGTCCTTTGTGAGGGCTTACTGATTTTTTCTTCCATCTTGGCTAATTCAAGCGAATCCGTCAGACCCAGTTTATTGGGTTGGCTCCTCTCATTCAGATTTCCTAAGCCCTGTTCCCACAGCTTTAAAACCTACTGTCTGATAAAATCCATCCGCTTCTGATATTAATTCAATGCGAGTTAAAGGATGTTTTTGATGAATTTCAGTGATCAATCGCCGTCCCAATCCTTTTCCGCGATAGGCTTTATCAATGATAATCTCAGCTAAAAAGGTCGTCATGACTTCATCTGTCAAGTAGCGGGCAAAACCAAGGATTTTCTGGTTCTCTTCAACTACCAAGTAATGGGACAGATTTGTTGAAAATAGTGATTTCACTTTTTCCTCTGTAAAAGAAATCCATTTTTCATTTTGATAAAGAGCATAAATAGCTTGAAAATCTTTTGTGCTTGCAGGTCTGATTATCATTTTCTACTCCTTTCAAATCCGATGCGACCACTAACAATTTTTCAACTCAAATTTAGTTATATTCTAGTTACTCTCCGACGCTTCTTCCTTCGCCTTCTTAGCAGGTTTGCGTTTTTTGTAGCGGTTGCGGATAGTGTTGAGATGGTCTCGAAGATTGACCACGTGAGTTCTTTCAGGATAAGCGTAAGCAATGATTGCAGTGAAATCAACAAGAAAATCATAGATTTCTTGGAGCTTGTGGCGGACGTTCTTATTCTGGCTCGGCGTCTTGCCCTTGAGCTCAGTCAGTCGCTCCTTGTAGACCTTCTCAAAGGCCTTCTGAGCAGCAGCCAGACTGTCGACATGGGCTTCCAGATGAAGCTTAACTAGCGCTGTCTGGTAGGCCGGCTTTTTCAGCTCTTGGACTAGGTGGTTAATGCCCTCGGTCTCTTTTTCCAAGCTAGTGCCAGCTAGGCCGGTGTAGTTTTTCAGGAGCTGAGACAGGGTCTCATAAGCTTCCTTGGTCGCTGCATCCTTGACCCGTGCAAAGGCCCGAACCAAAGATTGGAGCGTACCCAAGGCATCATCTCGCTCGCGGTCAGCCTGATCCAAACTAGCCACCAGCTTGCTGGACTTGGTCTGATGAAGCCCGCCCTGCAGCTGTTCCAGAAGTTTGTCCATCTCATCCAGCTTGGTCGTGTAAATGCCATCCACCTTATTTTCCTTGATAAATGCCGCAACCTCGCTCCGACTCTCAGACATGAGCTGGAAAAATTCGTTGTTTTCTAAAGTCTGAACATCTACACTAGTAATTCCATAAATTTTTTTCATTTCTATAATCTCCTAAATTTTTTATTTATTTTAACTTTAATTCCCGTTTTACCTTTTCTGATTTTCTGAAAAGGTTTTTTGCTTTAAAACTGCTTTCCAGAAAAACAAACGTTCGTCTTTTACTTGAAAAATACTCGCCAGATTTTCTGCCAAACAGAATTTGCCCAAAAATGCCTTATCAGAAAATCTGACGACCTCACTTAAGCTCTGGCGAGCTTGACAGAAAATCTGGTGAGGGTCTCTAGGACTAAGGAAGAGAATTCCTTGTGGGGGATATGTTATTTTGGGGGTTAAACCCTGATTTATAGATGTATCTATTATTTTTATCCCTTCGAATTAAATACTTTTCACGTTTTTTTATAAGCCTTAAAAATTTTTCCGTACTTAATAACTTCTCTTTATACTTCTCACCACCATGATAGTAACACTTCTTCAACTCTTTGTACCTTGGTTTTTCTAAAAGCAGTTGCTCTTGGAAAATTTCTTGAGCTATTGCGTATTCTTTTTCACGTCTATTGCTAATTAATAAGTCTAAAAACGTACTTGATATTGTGAAAAAAACAACTGATAGAGTCCACGGTAACTTATTTTTCCAATCAATATCGAAAACGAGGGTAGAAATTGCAAGAACGGATAAAATCATAGCTGGGCTAACAATTAAAGCTTCAACTTGAAAAACAGGTTGGCTTTTAATCAAATCACTTAAATACAACCATAAAATAAACGATGATATCGAAACGAGTGTTATCGTAAGAACTAAATTCTCTCCAAGACCATATTGCTTCGATGTGTTTTTTAGAATATCAGAAAAAAATAGTGGCCATATAGTCAACGGCAATAGTGACGGTAATTTTCTGAGCCATTTAATCTTTGCTCTATACTGTTTAGGAAACCTAGAAATGAGCCATTCTATAAATATAACAAGTTCAGGAATTATGGATCTGATAACCCCAAATACTACTATCAGAAATAGAATAATTATAAAACCAACAAAAACACTCAAAAATATGAAATCCTTATCAGATAACTTAAGTTTTGGAAAGATAACAAATAAAAATATATACAGTATAAAAGTTGTCGGTATCATACTAAAGAGATACTTAATTGCATCATTTTTCTGTCTTAAATTAATATCATCTTGATTATCAAGTATTTTTAAAACTTCTAAATTCTCTATTTTTCGTTTAGAATCTTTATAACTATAATTAGGTTCCGTATATCTATAGATCTTATCTATAGATATATCCATCCAATCGGAGAGATTAACCTTCCAACGCTCAATGTTCTCTATCATCCTTCTCAAAACACCATCTCCCCACTCTCCTCAAGCGTAAACTTGACATTATCCTCAATCCACTTGCGGCGTGGTTCGACCTTGTCACCCATGAGGACATTGACGCGGCGTTCGGCGCGGGCCAGGTCTTCGATGGTGACACGGATGAGGGTGCGGGTTTCGGGATTCATGGTCGTCTCCCAGAGCTGGTCGGCGTTCATTTCACCGAGCCCCTTGTAGCGCTGAAGCATAGCCCCCTTGCCAAACTTGCGGCGCAGGTCGTCCAACTCGCCATCGGTCCAGGCATACTCGACGACTTCGCTCTTGCCCTTGCCCTTGGACATCTTGTAGAGAGGCGGCAGGGCGATATAGACGCGACCAGCCTCAACTAGCGGGCGCATATAGCGATAGAAAAAGGTCAGCAGCAAGGTCTGGATATGGGCACCGTCGGTGTCCGCATCAGTCATGATGATGATCTTGTCATAGTTGGCATCCTCAAGGGTAAAGTCTGTACCAACACCCGCTCCAATCGTGTAGATCATGGTGTTGATTTCTTCATTCTTGAGAATGTCAGCCATCTTAGCCTTGGCAGTATTGATGACCTTACCGCGTAGAGGCAGAATAGCTTGGAACTTACGGTCACGGCCTTGCTTGGCGGAGCCACCGGCAGAGTCTCCCTCGACCAGATAGAGTTCGTTCTTGGTCGGATTCTTGGACTGGGCTGGAGTCAGCTTACCAGAGAGCAAGCCCTTGTCTTTTTTATTCTTCTTCCCATTACGGCTTTCATCACGCGCCTTGCGGGCCGCTTCTCTGGCATCTCTGGCCTTGATAGCCTTGCGGATGAGATTGGATGCCAGTTCGCCATTTTCCAAGAGGAAGAAAGTCAGCTTGTCAGAGACGATGGAGTCCACGGCAGGACGAGCCAAAGGGCTGCCCAGCTTGTCCTTGGTCTGGCCTTCAAACTGCAGGTGCGCCTCAGGGACTAGGATGGACAGGACAGCAGCCAGACCTTCGCGGTAGTCCGAACCTTCCAGATTCTTGTCCTTTTCCTTGAGCAGGCCCGTCTTTCTGGCATAGTCGTTCATGGCCTTGGTAATTGCGGTCTTGAGACCCGTCTCATGGGTACCGCCGTCCTTGGTGCGAACGTTATTGACAAAGGACAGGATATTATCGGCGTAGCCGTCGTTATACTGGAGAGCCACCTGAACTTGGAAGCCGCTCTCCTCGCCCTCGAAATAGAGAACAGGAGTCAGGGTTTCCTTGTCTTCATTGAGATAGCTGACAAAGTCTTCAACGCCATTCTCATAGTGGAACTCTACTTCTTCGCCAGTCCGCGCATCAGTCAGCGACAGACGGACATTCTTGAGTAAGAAGGCGGATTCCTTCAGCCGCTCCGCAATAGTGTTGTACTTGAAGTCTGTCGTTGAAAAAATCGTATCGTCCGGCATGAAGGTCACTTTGGTCCCAGACTTGGACTTAGGTGCAGTGCCGATTTTCTTGAGCGTAGTGACTGGTTTTCCGCCATTTTCAAAGCGCTGCTTGTAAACAGTCCCATCCCGCGTGATTTCCACTTCCAGCCAGCTAGACAGGGCATTGACAACAGAGGACCCTACACCGTGGAGACCGCCTGAGGTCTTATAGCCACCTTGGCCGAACTTACCACCGGCGTGGAGAACGGTGAAGATGACCTCAACCGTAGGAATGCCCATAGCGTGCTTGCCGACTGGCATCCCGCGTCCGTGGTCTGCGACAGTCAGACTGCCGTCCTTGTTAATCGTCACATCGATCCGGTCGCCGAAACCTGACAGGGCTTCATCGACAGCATTGTCCACAATCTCCCAGACCAGATGGTGAAGTCCGGCTCCGTCGGTCGATCCGATATACATCCCCGGACGTTTGCGGACTGCATCCAACCCTTCTAATACCTGAATGGCATCGTCATTATAATTGTTAATATTGATTTCCTTTTTTGCCACAAGAACCTCCTAATGATTCATCTTTTCTATCTTACAAGTTTTTGGCAAATATTGCAAAGATTTTTTTGAAAAAAATGCTGATGAGGACTGATTTTACACGAAGAACAATCCAATATCCGAGTAGACATTTCCTGCTATAAATTCTATCCTTTTCTATTGTAAGAAAGCGAAATAATGGTATAATAAAATCATGATGAACACGATAATTGGATTAATACTAGCATACTTACTGGGCTCTATTCCGACTGGACTTTGGATTGGGCAAATTTTCTTTAAAAAGAACCTGAGAGAATACGGCAGCGGCAATACCGGAACGACCAATACTTTCCGTATTTTAGGAAAGACAGCGGGGACGGCTACTTTTGCTATTGACTTTCTCAAAGGAACTGCAGCGACCCTGCTGCCTTTCTTTTTGCATATTGAGGGAGTTTCGCCGCTTGTCTTTGGCCTCTTGGCTGTGATAGGCCATACTTTCCCTATCTTTGCTGGCTTTAAGGGCGGCAAGGCAGTGGCAACCAGTGCAGGGGTTGTTCTGGGCTTCTCACCAGCATTCTTTGTCTATCTGATTGTCATCTTTGCCAGCATCCTTTATCTAGGAAGTATGATTTCTCTGGCAAGTGTGCTCTCAGCAGTCATCGCTATCCTGTCGGCGCTGCTCTTTCCTCTAGTTGGCTTTATCCTGCCCAGCTATGACCTCTTCTTCACTTTGATTATCATTGCGCTGGCTTTGATTATTATCCTTCGGCACAAGGACAATATCCAACGTATCAAACAGAAAAAAGAAAACTTAATCCCTTGGGGCTTGAATATCACCCATCAAAAGCCTGAGGCTAAGAAATAAAACGGAAGTGAACAACTTCCGTTTTATTGTGTCTTCTAACTAGTCTTCTTTATGACTTTTCTTGATTCCTGCCAATCCAAAGAATCCTAAAACCATACCAACTAGACTCAAAGCAACTGTTGATTCGCTGCCTGTCTGAGGCAGCACTTTAGCTGCAGGATCCTTTGTGAAGGTCTTGGCAACATGAACTGCTACTTGCTTGGTTTGTTTTGGAGTATTAACCAGTGGAGCTGCCTGTTTTGCAGGATCAGCTGCTTTGGCACCAGCTGGGTAGGAAGCCGCATTAGCTGGATCCGTTCCTTGCTTGATTTCTTCAATATCTGTGTAGCCATCACCATCTGTATCCTTAGTGGATGAAATAGAGATAGCACGTGAGTTTGGATTGATAACCGCATAGGCTGTCAAATCAGCTTTTGCAAGATAGTCTGCGAAAGCCACATCCATAGATGGTCCTTCCTCACGAGGGCCACCCAGCATGGTATAACCATCACCACCAGCAGCCAAGAAATCATTAGTCGTCAGATAGTAGGTCTTATTTGGATCAAGAGGCTCATAAACACCCGTTTCTTTGTTCTTAATCTCAATGTGGAGGACACGCTGATTGGCCGGCAGAGTCGTGTCGTAGTAGACTTTAGCACCAGAGATTTGCAGGTAACCACCGCTTGGTTCTAGCAGGGGTTGTCCGTTCTCATCCAGCACAGGCTTGCCATCTTTTTCCTGAAGAATAGAGCCTAGAGATTTGGCAAACATATCTGCGATATTTTGACCAGTTACCTTGATTTGAGAAATAGTATTTCCAAAAGGCAATACGGCGATAACATTTCCCTTGGTGATTGGTTTGTCTTTGGCAATAGTTTCGCGCAGGCCGCCTCCGTTAGTAACTGCCAGGTCTGTTTTGTTGGCAAAGCCAGTTTGACCATAATCGTAGAGAGCATCGGCTACGACATTACCCAGATTGGTTTCCCGAACGCGGACATTTTCACGGTCGCCATTAAGCTCTACTGGGCTGTTTGCAACGATAACCTTGGCATTATCTGAGTCGTACTTAGCTTTAATCTTGCTGACCATGTCTGCAACAACTGGGTCTGGAGCGACTTTTTTAGCTGTTTCAGCAGGGATTTGCTGAGGATTACCTAGCAGTTGATTGGCCTTGAAAGTCACTTTTCCGATATTGTGTAGGTAGCTACCGGTCTGGTTGTAAGTTACATTGTCACCATAAGTCGTAGACTCTACTGTGTGGGAGTGGCCGTCAATAACGGTTACACGCTTACCTTTGAGCTTAGGATTTTTAGAAAGGGCTTCAGCCAAAGTTGAACCGCGCCACTCAGTCGGAGTTGTCGTGTCAACGCCCAAGTGAGCTAGAACAACATAGTTTTTGTAGTTCTTTCCTTCTGCCGCTGCGCGTGCTTCGATTTCGTCAATGACGCGATTAACTTCTGTGATTGGATCAGTGAAGGTCACACCTTGGACGTTTTTAGGGTGAGTTTTTGTAGCAGTTTCTGGTGTTGTCACACCGATTACTACAAACTCATCTCCCTCAACCGCTGGGTCCTTGTCAACAATGGTAGAAGCTTGGAAAACTCGAGCATTATTGGCGTAGGTATTGGAGCTGAGAAGTGGGAATTTAAGAATTTCCTTGTATTTTTTCGCCTCATCTAGACCAAAGTCAAACTCATGGTTACCGACTGCCATAGCATCGTAGCCAATTTCATTGAGGATTTTCGCACGTTCTTCCCCTTTGGAACTATTGGAAATTGGCAGCCCTTGGAAGGCATCACCCGCATCCACAACAAGCACTTTAGGATTTTTAGCGCGCTCTTCCTTAATAACAGTAGCCAACTTAGCATCACCGATAACGCCTTTTTCCTCTACGATGCGGCCATGCACATCGTTAGTATGGAGAATCGTAGCCTCTGGCAGATTTTCAGACTGGGCTGGTGCTGCAGCGGCTTCTGTCGCAGCTGGACCAGCTGTATTCTGACTATCTGCTGGCTTTTCTTCTGCTGAAGCTGCTGGAGCAGTTGGTTGCGCTGCAGAAGCTGTCTCAGCAGCTGGCTGATTGGTCAACTCGGCCGCCGCTGGCTCTGGACTAGCAGCTGCCTCTTCTGCAGAGACTTGATGCGACAAAAAAGCAGGTGCCAAAAGCACTGTTGATAGAACAGGTAAGATGAAAAATTTCTTCTTCATATAACGAACACTCCTCTTTAGTATTTTGTTATATTATACCTCTTTTTGGTTTAAAAAGGAACTATATCCTTAATATTTCAACAAACATTCGGTTTTTCAGAAATTTTCTGGAAAGTTTTCTGTGTTAAAAAGACTCTGAAATTCATCAGAGTCTGAACTATATTATCCTTCAAAGACAATTTCCCCATCACAAATAGTAAACTTCACTTGGCCTTTAAGATTTTCACCAACGAAAGGTGAATTGGCAGCCTTGGAGGCAAAGTGATCAGTCACAAGTCTATTCTCTTCTGGGTCAAATATTGTCAAATCGGCAGGACCATCCTGAGCAATGAAGCCAGCATCGAAACCATACAACTGAGCCGGATTAAGAGTCATTTTCTCCAAAAGTTCCATCAAACTCAGATGACCAGCCTCTACCAGATAGGTCAGCCCCAGTGAGAGCGAGGTCTCAAGACCAGTCATACCAGAAGGCGCTTTAGTGATGTCTTCAACATTTTTCTCGTCAGCATGATGGGGAGCATGGTCCGTCGCAATGACAGAAATGACACCAGATTTGAGCCCATTGATAACCGCCAGACGGTCCGATTCTAAGCGAAGAGGCGGATTCATCTTAGCATTGCTGCCTTTGGTCAATAGCAAAGCTTCTGTCTTAGAGAAGTGCTGAGGTGCTGCTTCAGCAGTGACTTGAGCGCCTAGCTTCTGAGCGAATTCCACCACCTTTACACTCTCAGCCTTGGACAAATGCTGGATATGCACATGAGCCTTTGCATCATAAGCAATCATGACATCGCGGGCAATCATGCTGTATTCTGCCACACCTGTCGCACCGCAGATATGAAAATGCTCTTTGGCGATATGTTCGTTGAAACCAAGTATGCCGTTGAGATTAGGATCTTCCTCATGCAAGCTGATAAAGGTGTCATTTTTACGTGCTTCCACGAGCGCCTTGCGGACAATGCCAGCGTTGGTCAGCGGAATACCATCATCAGAAAAACCTACTGCACCAGCTGCCAAAAGACCTTGGAAGTCTGTCAGATGCTGCCCATCAAAATTCTCTGTAATTGTTGCAACCGACTTGATATGGATATTTTCACGACTAGCCGACTCTAGCACTTCTTTCAGAGTTTCAACTGTAGAAATGGTCGGATTGGTATTGGCCATCATAACAACTGTCGTAAAGCCCCCTGCTGCTGCTGCCAAAGCCCCTGTATGAATGTCTTCCTTATGAGTCTGGCCTGGCTCCCGAAAATGAACGTGTATATCCACCAAACCTGGAGCCACCACCAAACCACTGGCATCAATAACTTTTGCTCCTTCTGCCTGCAAATCTTGTCCAATTTTGACAATTTTCTTCCCCTCAACCAAGAGGTCGGAAATTTGGTCAAAACCAGTCTTAGGATCCATAACTCGTCCGTTTTTGATTAATAGCATCATCTTATCTCCTTATTCGTAAAAGTCCACCTGCGTATCCAATAGCTTATCTCCGTCATAAACAAACTTTGCAGAAAAGAAAGGCTTGTCTTCTAAAAGCCACTCAACAAAAGTATGATCGCCTTCCCAGGTTGGTTTAGATAAAATCTGGTCATAGGGCACCCATTCCAAAGTCCCTTCGTTGCATTCAATCAGTTCACCCTCGAACTCAGTCACCTTAAAAACATAGGTGTACCAGTCCAAGTCGGGAGTAAACTCTGGAAAAGTAATAACGCCTTTGAGAACAGGTTTAGCCTTTAGTCCTGTTTCCTCTAGAATCTCGCGTGCAGCGCATTCCTGCGGGGTTTCTCCTCGCTCTAGCTTGCCACCGACACCAATCCACTTCCCAGCATGAACATCATTGGGCTTTTTGTTGCGGTGCAGCATGAGAAACTCCCGGCCATTATCGATATAACAAATCGTTGCTAACTGAACCATACTACCTCCTAAGCTAACCAATCGATAGGATCCAAGCCCTTAGCCACTAAGAAATCATTGGTACGAGAAAAAGGTTTACTACCAAAGAAACCACGGTAAGCAGACAGCGGACTTGGGTGAGCTGACTCGATTATCAAATGTTGCGAATTGCTTATCAAGGCTTTTTTCTTGCGGGCATAGGAACCCCATAGGATAAAGACAACTGGATCAGACTTTTCATTAACTACTTTGATAATAGCATCTGTAAAAGGCTCCCAGATTAAGCCGGCATGCGCATTGGCCTGGCCAGCCGGCACTGTCAGACCAGCATTGAGCAAGAGAACACCCTGCTGAGCCCAGGAAGTCAAATCATGCGACTCCTTCACTCCAATATCATCAGCCAATTCTTTGAGAATATTCTGCAAAGAAGGCGGAGCTGGAATGTCATCAGGTACAGAGAAACTCAAGCCCTGTGCCTGTCTCGGTCCGTGGTAGGGATCCTGCCCTAAAATAACCACCTTAACATCCGCTAAATCTGTCGTCTGAATCGCATTAAATACCTTTTCCCGAGGTGGGTAAATGGTCCCTGAAGCATACACTTCATCTAAAAAATGATTGATTTTTGCAAAATAACCTTCCGGCAGCTGCTCCTTAATCAAAGCATGCCAAGCTGAATGCTGCATATATGTCTCCTTACGTCTCAATTTCACGAACTTGTTCATCTAGCTCTATGGCCGGATAATGGTCGGCTAGATAAGAACTAAAACGACTCCAATTTTTCTCTTTGTACCTAAATGGCATAAACTGTTCCCTATAATCTTGATTTCTGACAATAAGGAAGAATTTCGGCGGCAAAAGAGACTTGCTTTTCTTGCCCTTGTATCGACTATATTTCTGATATTTATTCAAGAAAATCTGCCAAATTTGAGAATCAATCTTCCTAAAACAGAAATAGTTATGATAAGTAATGAGGCAATCCTTATAAATCAAAAGCTTTAATTCTTTGTCATGAAAGTCAGCCTCTTCTTCTATTGTTTCAAAATCAGGAGTTGGAGATAATTCCTCCGTCATTATTTTAAGATATTTTCTATGCCTGCTGATATGCTCAGTTAATTCAAGAAATCGAACAAAAGTGAAACCAGAAATAATAATTCCACCAGCGACCCCTACATAAGCACTTTTTCTCTCACTCTTACTCGCTTCTTCCCGTACATATCCACTTCCGTTATGAATCAAATAGGAAAAAGCAAAAACGGTCAGCAAGATCAAAAGCATAAGAAAAACAATTTTGTATATAAAATAAAAAAACAAACTTCTCTTTATCATAAAATTTTAGAGACTTCCTCCTTGGAACAAGGCAATAAATAATTTTTTCCTATCTAATCCACCTAAGTGCTCTTCTTAGTTCTGCTGTGCCATTTTCCAGAAAACAAGAACCGTGGGCTAGGATGATTTTTTCTGGTTGCCAAGCCAGCATCTGCTCTAGACATTCTTTGGCTTCTTTTTGATGACCGATAAAGGTCATACGGTAGTCAATAGGCGTCTGACCATCTGGAGCTGCAACTCGAACTAACTTATAAGCCTTGCCACGAAGCTGACTTGGAAAACGCTCTGTTTCAAAATTCTCAATCAAATCTGTCAAAATCAAGGTTTGACTGTCCCTATGAAAAAAGACAACTTCCTCAATATAAGTACTTCCCTTGAAAACCAACTGTTCTATCTGGTCTCCCCAAGCTTCTGGAGCCTCATCCGTCAGTTTTTCATCAAAAGTGACTGAAATTTTCTGCTTGGTCGCTCTCTCCTCAACTCCTGGGCTAGACCAAGCAATTGCCTCAGGATAACGCTTCTTCCAGTCAGCTATATAAGCATAGTGAATCTTATTAGATGAAACAAGGTGTGCGACTGGTCCCAAAGCGTCCAACTGGTCAAACAAGGCTTGATTTGGCTGGATTGGTGAATGGCACCATAGCTGTCCATTTGCTAACTTGATGACAGTCATGCGGGTTGAAAAGGGGAGATTTATCAGCACCGCATCCATCTCAATCAAATCACCGTCGACAATCCAGATATTGTCTGCAATAGGCGTCAAGCTATAAAGCGGTTCATAGATAGGAACAGGTCTTTTCATTTCAAAGATTCCTTCTTTCTAGTCCAAAAGCGAAACTTCCCTAGGGCTTGTGGGTACTGAGATAAGCCCACAGCAGACAGAATCAAAATCTGTGGCAAAAACTGAATCAGATATCTCGTCTTTCCTCCCTCGAAAATCTGCAAAAAGAGCAGGCCACCAAAAACAGCTAAGGTTAGAAAATTCAGTTCATCACTGAAGCGATATTTCCAAAGAGCAAAGACAAGTCCTGCTGCCATGACAATCCAAACCACCTGCTTGGACAGCGAGAAATAGACAAATTCTGACTTGTCAGTGTTCAGGAAGAAGTCACGGACAAACTGAGTAAAAGGATTATTCTTCGTATCTTGGTAAAAAGGCGATATATAAGGTGTCTTTTCATTTTCGACACTGCGGTAGAGCCAGCCCAAATCTCCTTCTGCTACAGTCAAAGACTGCTTATGGAAGAGATGATGAGCGAAAGTCAAAGGATTATATTCACTTAAGCGCCGCTTGATTTCCTTGATAACATATTCCTTGGCAAACATACCGTTGTTGTAATAAGCTTGCTTATCAGGCTCAATATACTGCAAGAGCCCTTCTTTCATATCTTCCTGATTGTGGCCATTGAAGGTCAGACCTAGATTAATAAAGAGCAAGGGGCCTTTTGCCAATCCCTCTCCCTCCATAATCGGCACTTCCGTCTGATGCTTGGACCAGTAATGCAGCGGGGCATAGCTAATCGCAAAACTGCAAGCAAAAACGACCAGTGTCAGAAAGAACTTCTTCCAATTCTTTTTGAACAAGAGAACTCCGAAGACAGCTATCAGCAGAATCATTACTGTTGGTCTAAAGAAGAAAGCCAGACTTGTCATTAGCCCAAGCAAAATACCGCGCCAAACCAGCTGTCTGCTAGTCTCCTCTCCCTTCAGCAACCCCAGAACTAGAAAAATTTGCAGACTAATGAAAGGCAGGGGCGGAATATCCGTATACATTGAAAAGAAATAAGGAGAAAAGCCCAGTAAAAGCACATAAAGACTAAATACAGCATCTGCAGTTTTTTGTGAAAAATACTTTTGGCAACCCTTATAGAGAATCAAGGCCGTTACGTTAGTATAAACAATATTCAAGGCCTGCATGACCCATAGACCAGATTCCCCAAATACATTAAAGAAAAAACGCTCGTAGAGAAATAGTGAGACATTGTTAGGATTCCGGGTCAGATAGCTGGAAATGGAGCTTTCTTTCAGAGTTTTGAAAGCTCCTGTAAAGACTACTGCTGCATCCCGCCTAATCAAAAGCTCTGCTGAAAAGAGCATAATCAGCTGAAAAATAAAGGCAGCTACCATAACAAGAAATTTATGCTTCATCAGCCAATGATAGGACTTTTCTAGCAAATGCCGATAGCGATAGGCCAGATAAGCTAACCCAGCAAAGGCAATTATAGCTATACTATTCAGCTCTGCAACATGCCAGATGGCAATCAGAAACCAGTGAACAGCCGTAATCAGCATAACTTTCTGTAATATCGAAAAGGATAGATGATAAATCTTAGACATAGCTCTATTATACCAAACACAGAGACTTTAAGCCATTTTTAAAGGCAAGACAAGGACGTTTTACTGAAAAATGACCTGAATAAGAGTCAGATCATTTTATTTCTATTCGGTCTAGGCCTGCCAATTTTCTTGGTCATGCTTAAATTTCTCAAGCAAGGCCAAGCCCTCAGGACTGACATAACCTTCTGCTTCAGCCAGAGTGATTAGCTCAGTGTAGTTAGAAAGGGTCACCAATTTGACACCTGCTTCATCGAAGTTCTTTTCTGCCTTTGGCAGCTCATAGGTAAAGATAGCCGCTGCTCCAACCACATCCGCACCTTCACGTTTAGCGGCAGCGATAGCATCCAAGACCGAACCGCCCGTCGAGATTAAGTCTTCAATGACAACCATCTTCTGTCCAGGCACTACGCGACCTTCGATTTGATTGCCTGCTCCGTGATCTTTTGGTTTGCTGCGGATATAGGCAAATGGCAGGTTCATTTTATCTGCAATAATAGCTCCGTGAGGAATACCTGCTGTCGCAGTTCCAGCAATGACTTCTACATCTGGAAATTCCGCCCGAATCTTTTCGACAAAACCATCTTCAATCAAGGTCCGAGTCTCTGGATAAGCCAAAGTCACACGGTTGTCCGTATATATAGGTGACTTGATGCCCGACGCCCATGTAAAAGGCTCTTCCGGCTTCAAATACACAGCTTTGATTTTCAATAAATCACGCGCAATCTCTTTTGCTAAAGTCATTTTTTGCTCCTTATAAATTTGAATGTTTATGATGCTGTTAATTTTGTATAACGATTTAATTCGTATTTCTTGTTTTACCTAGCTATTCCACTGCTTCTTAATCTCGTGGTAAGCATCCCAAGGATTTTCAGCTTGGATAATTGGACGGCCGACTACAATATAATCACTGCCGATTTGATGAGCTTCCTGCGGTGTCATGACCCGTTTTTGGTCGCCGATTTCTGATCCAGCTGGCCGAATACCAGGCGTCACACAGAGAAAGTCATTTGCAGTAGCCGCCTTTATCAGTTCCACTTCTTGAGCTGAGCAAACTACGCCATCCAAACCAGCTTCTTTGGCCTTCCGAGCGTAATTGACAACAGACTCCTGAACCGTAGTCTGGATGTTTTGGCAATCCCGCATATCATCCTCACTGGTCGAGGTCAGCTGAGTTACCGCAACCAACTTAGCCTTATCCCCCAAGACCTTCTTAGCTTCGCTCATCATCTCCACACCACCCGCTGCATGAACTGTCACCATGTCAATACCAAAGGTACCTAGGACAGACATGGCTGAGCGCACCGTATTGGGAATGTCGTGCAGTTTCAAATCCAAGAAAATGCTGTGTCCAAGACCTTTCAGATAATGAACGATTTCTGGACCAATGGCATAGAAGAATTCCATGCCGATTTTGACATAGAGTTTTTCATCTTCCGGAAAATGCTCCAAGAAATCTTTGACATCATCAAAAGATGGAAAGTCGAGGGCGATAATAGGCCGTTCTTCACGCATGAGGGGAAAATCTCCTTTTAAATTATTATCTTCAAAAAAGTCCATTAGGCATTTATATCTCAAAACCAACCTTCGCATTAGGCTCAGAGCCATAGAAAAACCTTGCCCGAGAGCAAGGTTACACGAAAATGTGGCAGTATCTGCCATTCAAACGTATGTACCTTAGTAGCCTCTCTGGACTTCTTTAAAGGTTATATTTAGTTCATTCTATAATTTCACAGCAGAATTGTCAAGTAAAAATGTAACTTTAAAGCAAATTCTCTCGAACTTCTTTTCGTAAAGTTTCAAGACTTTCGATGCCGTATTTATCCATAGCCTTAGGCAGATCTTCAATGATGGTTGGGCAGGCATAAGGATCCGTGAAATTGGCAGTCCCTACCCCAATGGCTGAAGCACCTGCTATAAACATCTCCAGAGCAGCCTCCGCAGAATCAACTCCCCCCATACCAATAATAGGAAGTTTACTTGCTTGCGCCACTTGACGGATTAGCTTGAGCGCTACCGGAAAGACAGCCAGGCCCGACATACCGCCTGTACCATTAGCGATAATAGGCTTGCGCGACTTCAAGTCAAACCGCATACCTACTAAGGTATTAATCATGGTAAAACCAGCAGCACCAGCGTCTTCAACAGCCTTAGCTACCTGAGTGATGTCTGCCACACTCGGAGTCAATTTGACATAGACTGGTACAGCAGAAGCATCTACCGCTGCCTTGGTTGCTTCGTAAGCCAACTCCGGAACTTGACCAATCAACAATCCAGCATTGCCATGGTCTACATTAGGACAGGAGATATTTAGCTCAATAGCCTTGACATTAGAGGCTTGAGAAATTTTTCCAGCCACTGCGGCATATTCTTGATTGGAAAAGCCCGCTACATTAGCGATGATTGGAAGGTAGGGATAATGCTTTTGCAGCCAGGGCAGTTTTTCAGCTAGAACAACCTCAACACCTGGATTTTGCAGGCCAATGGCATTGAGCATACCAGCTGGCGTTTCTGCCACACGCGGAGTTGGATTGCCAAAGCGGGGGTCCAAAGTCGTAGCCTTTATCATGATAGAGCCTAGCAAGTCTAGGTCATAGTATTTGGCATATTCCTGACCGAAGCCAAAACAGCCAGATGCTGGAATAATTGGATTTTTCAGGTCCAAGCCTGGCAAAGAAACTCTTAAACATTGGTCACTCATTCTTTCCCCTCCTAAACAATAATCGTGCCCGTCTCAAAGACCGGACCGTCTTCACAAACGCGCTTATTGACTGACTCGTCCTGACCTGCAACATGAACTACGCATGCATAGCAGGCGCCCATGCCACAAGCCATACGAGACTCCATGGAGAGATAAGCATGCGGATGGTCCTGAAACTTACGATCCACATACTGAAGCATAGCTGGCGCACCACAGGAATAAACAGCCGCATAGTCTTGGGACAACTCATCCACAACGGCTGATACATAGCCCTGGCAGCCATAAGAGCCGTTATCCGTTGTAACAATGACCTCGGCGTATTCTTTCATTTCTTCCTCTAAAATGACAGCAGATTTATCAGCAAATCCCAGAACAGCAGTCACTTGAGTTCCCTTGGCATGCAATTCTTTAGCAACCTCAAGCAGAGGAGGGACACCAATCCCACCACCGATAATCAAAGCTCGCTCACCTTCCCTTACAGGACTCAAATCAAAGCCATTGCCCTGAGGCCCCATAACATCAAGAAAAGATCCAACTAGCAGTTGAGAAAAAATAGCCGTCCCGCCGCCTTCTATCCGATAGATGATGCGACAAGTCAGATTGTCTCGGTCAATCTCTGCAATCGAGATAGGCCGGCGCAAAAGCTTGCTGTCATCTGGTACCCGAATATGTAAAAACTGCCCAGCCTGCATCTGGCTGACCATTTGCCCCTTTAGAGTCATAGAAAAAATATTAGGTGCAATTTTGACTTGCTCCAACAGCTCCATCTGCTCGAGCATAATCTTTCCAAATCTCTTTTTACAACTGTCACTAACCATGACAACCTCACTTTCTACAAGAAAAAACCTCGCCGCAGCAAGGTTTCGCAAAAAACAAGGCAGCTAACTGCCTCTTATACCGCTTTTCCCACCTTGCAGCCTCACTGGACTTGATTAAAGGTTAAATTGTAAACATTATATCGTTAGAGATGAGGAATGTCAAGGTGACTACAAAAAAATAATGCATCAGAAAATAAAATCTAGAACTAGTTCAAATTTACAGAATCTTTTTTCACAAGATACCAGCTGCCCGAATCTATCTTAATAAACTCTAAATCGACTTGCCTAAGCTTCATATTGCTTTCATCTGGCTTAGGTGACACATAAGAAACTTTTAAATTAGAAATATAATCTTCAGCTGACAGATTTTGATTTTGCGGTGGTCCATACAGACTGATAATTTCTTCATAGGTAGAACCCGTTTGAGAATTTCCTTCCTTATTTTCCAAAAGCAAACTATCGAACGCTGCTTGAGTCCAAGTGAAATCTCTGCTCGCTTCGGTATCAATGGGTAATTTAGAACTATTTAAATTGTAGTATTCTTTAGAGATAAGTTTGTATTCATCTTTAAATTTTTCAAAAACTAAGCTTACATAAGCATACTTATAACGCTCGATACTATGCCATCGCAACCGAATTTGAGGAGTTTCTTTCCCATAATTCAAGGCTATCCATCCTTCACCCGAATCAGGCCTCCCATATCTGCTGATTATCGCATCCAGACTTGTCCCTCCAAGATTTTTGTCAAATCTTAAACCATCAAAATCCTGAACTTCCCAAGAAAATTGATATTCTTTTTCGTCACTTATCAACTTTCTAGCAAAAATTTCTGCCTCATTTTGTTCAGAATCAGAACTTGTAGAATATACTATTTCCTGTGTTGAACTAGTTTTTCTAGAAGTTGAATGTTTATGCGAATGAAGAAATGAAAAAACAACAGCCGTCAAAACAAGTGCTCCGTAAACTAAAGAACCTATGACAATAAATGCAGTCCTTTTATTCTTTTTCTCCTCTATGGAAATATCCGAAAATATTTCTTCGAATGATTCATCATCTTTTTTCATAACTTCTTGATTTAATTACCTTACTAACTTATAGATTTAGTTTAGACTACATATATAGTATTCAAAACAGATTTCATTAACCCTATCTAATAGACTAAGACCAACTTTTATTTTATCATGGCTATTTCAAAAAATCAAAATCCAGATGCAACCAATCTTATAAAAATCTTTATTCAAGTAGATTAAGAAAATCTACTCCCACCATTCTATATCCATAGTAAAATATATAAGTTATTACATATGTGAAGTTTCTCCTCAGAACTAGCAATCACTAGAAAAATCAACTAAGTTTGTGATAAAATAGTCCTATGAGAATTCAACAGTTACACTATATTATCAAAATCGTCGAGACTGGCAGTATGAACGAAGCTGCCAAGCAGCTTTTCATTACTCAGCCTAGTTTGTCCAATGCTGTGCGGGATTTGGAAAATGAAATGGGCATCGAGATTTTTATTCGCAATCCCAAAGGAATTACCTTGACCAAGGACGGCATGGAGTTTCTTTCTTATGCTCGGCAGGTAGTTGAGCAGACGCAACTTCTAGAGGAGCGATACAAAAACCCCGTCGCCCACCGTGAACTTTTCAGCGTTTCTGCCCAGCACTATGCCTTTGTGGTCAATGCCTTTGTCTCCCTTCTTAAAAAAAGCGATATGGAGAAATACGAGCTCTTTTTGCGGGAAACTCGGACTTGGGAAATTATTGACGACGTAAAAAACTTCCGCAGCGAAATCGGCGTCCTCTTTCTCAATAGCTACAACCGCGATGTCCTATCCAAGATGCTGGATGACAATCACCTGATTGCTACTCATCTCTTTACAGCTCAGCCCCATATCTTTGTCAGCAAGTCCAATCCGCTGGCCAAGAAAAAGCTGGTTCAATTATCTGATTTAGAAAACTTCCCCTATCTCAGCTACGACCAAGGGACCCACAACTCCTTCTACTTTTCTGAGGAAATTCTCTCTCAGGAACACCATAAAAAATCCATCGTGGTCAGCGATCGTGCGACCCTCTTTAACCTTTTGATCGGTTTGGACGGCTACACAATTGCAACTGGTATTCTCAACAGCAACCTCAATGGTGATAACATTGTCTCTATCCCACTGGACATTGATGATCCGATTGAACTGGTCTACATCCAGCACGAAAAAGCCAGCCTGTCTAAGATGGGAGAACGCTTCATTGAGTATCTGATTGAGGAAGTGAAGTTTGATAAATAAAGTAAAACACCTAGAAGCAGGCAGCTTACTGCAGGCTATAGGTGTTTTTTCTATTTTTCAGACTTGGTTTCACTTCAGGTCTATCAGATGGAGGAAAGAGGTAGGGAAAGTGGAAGTCTATTTAAGACAGCTGATTAAATCTTGATTCTTTATATCATAATAATCAAAATATTTCTGATATAAAGAGGCATTCATATCAAAATATGCAGCAATGACGAGCTCTTTCAACCCCTTCACCAATTCGTCCAATTCCTCTTGCTCCACTGAAATCACAACCAGTCCGTGAGCAACGTCATTCCTTTGCTTATTTACAGCTATAATTTTTGAAATTGGAGTTTCAAATTTAGAATATTCATGATAATGGTTGAGAATTTTAATCATATCAAAAATATTAATTCTCTTATTCTTTTTAATTAGTTCTAAATCTGAATGTCTTCTTTCAATCACAGATTTTAAGATAAACTCCGCAAAGGATTTTGCCTTGACTAGCACATCAGTCACTTGACCTCTACGGTTTAGAATATCAATCATCAGATAATAATTTAACACTTTTTGAAACTCATCTGTGTCACCATATTGCAAATTATCATCAGCTACAATCTCTTCAAGAACTCTCTGTTTTTGAAAAACACTAATCATGCTTTCTAATATATTTTTTGATTTTTCTTGATCTTGTTTATCAGAAATGATATCGGGATTTCCCTTTAAGATATCTAATGCTGCTTTGTATTCATACTTCAAAATGAAATCTTTATAGGTCCGTTGCAATAAATTGTTTTTTAACTTTTCGCCTGTTTCAATTTCTGGTTTACGCTCATCTTCCTTTTCTGCTGTTTGTTTTTTCAATAAATCATCTAAAACAACTTCTTCAAAATAAGGAGCGCCCTGATTAGACCTATTTGTTTTCTTCCCATTTGGAGAATCTACCCGAGCAAGTCTTGTATGATAATCCTTGATAAAATTGATAAAGTACATGGCAGCCTGGCATTGAGCAGTACCACTTGTAATATTTAAAATATAATCTCCGTTGGACATATCTTCTCTATCAAGGATTTTTTCTACAAATTTATACATTGCTTCAAATTCATGAACACCCTCTGTTACATACTCATTTTGAATCACAGGGATTTGGACTGCTTTTTTTCTATAAACAGTTTTAACAGTCCTTTCAAAGTTTTCCTGCTTTACCTTCATCTCATCACTATATATAACAATAAGCTTGTCAGGTAATTCATCTTTAATAATTACGAGTGCAGGACCATCTGAAATTTCCTGTTGGTATCCATCATGCTCATATGTATGAATGTCCCCTATAGACAAGGCTCTTCGAAAATTGTCCGTTTTTTCTCGACCCGTTTCATCTTTTTTTGTAGGATGTTTAAATTTTACACCAATCGGATCATACTGACTAATAAATGTGATTAATGTCTTCATCTTGTACCTACCTCCGTAATCGTAAAACAGGTTTTGCCCATTTCATAGAAATTTTGAGCATTATTTATCAAACTTTTTTCACCTTTAGTAGTTTTTATAACTTGCTGGGGCGCCTTTGTCAATTTTAGAGCTCCTCGTTCAGACATTTTCTTATGTCGTTTTTGAACTTCGCCATCCGCTTGCCTAAATACTGTTTTGGTCCAAGCGCCGCTACCACCACCTAGATAGAGGGGATAGGATAGATTGTTTTGAATTAAATGATTAGGAAATTTTTTTAGAAAGAAATCTTTATATCCTTCATAGCCTTCATCTTCTGTCATTCCAAAGTAAAATTTTTGTGCATATTCCCCAAGAGAAGAAATGAGCTCACCAGCTCTTCCACCTTCGAAACCTAAAGCGGCAATAATTTCAAATTCCAGCTTGGTTCCAGGTCTCAGAGCTTCACGATAGATACTTAGTGAATGTGGTTTTGTATCTTTATCTGGAGTGAAATCCCACTTTTGAACAAGAATTAAATCATCATTTGTCAGAGGCTGACTGTCTGAGACACGAATTTCATTAAAAATATCATCAAAAGGTTTTATTTTTTCATGTCTCTGTCGTCTAGTTGGTCCCCAAGGAATCGCTTTCTTATTTTCAATGATTTTGCCTTTTTTATTTTTCTTCTTAAAATTCATTGAGTGCCAATGCGTATTCATCAAAATAGTGCGAATAGCACCTTTAAGAGAGCTGCCAGGGATATAAGGGTTACCGTAACAATCTCTCATAAATTGATGAACGCCATTTATTTCTCCTAGATTTGTCGTTTCCTGATTTCGAGTTGCATTCTCTTCTTTAGGATTTTCAAGCCCTGTTGCTTTAAGTCTATAGCCCCCAAAATCACGTTTTGTTATGCCATGCTCAGCCAGAAAATCGCTTATTCGATTGGTTTTATTATCCGAATCAATTAAGAACTTTTGGAATTTTTCATCAATACCTTGTTTGATAAGTTCGTCATAAAGCAGAGTCATATCTGGAAAATAATATTCATCCCCTTCAAGAATATACTCACGAGCAGTATGAAGCTGACCACTCCCGATATGCACTGGTCCCAAAGTCCACAGAGTCAGCTTGAATTTCCTATATTTTGTCTTCATTTGGATTCCTCCAATATATAGAATAAGGGTTTAGTATAATGCCAGACTGAATGAGGAAACTCATCACTTGGCTTGACATCACAGATTTGCCCATTATAAGTTTTGGAAAAGGTTGAACCTGCCTTAAAAGTGTAAAGATTCTGCTTGCGATAATTAGACTCCGTCTCCTCACTAAATGCAAAGCCACTTGACTTTTTCAGTAAGTATCTTCCCTCATTCATTGCGAGTTTCAATTCACTATCTACCGGCAAAGAAGTCGTCAAAGCCATTACTTTCCCTGTATATTGAACAGTTAATCTTTTAAAAAAATCAAGCGGTTGTTGAACTGTTTTATCCAGAGTAAAACCACCGTAACCACTGCTGCGCTTGCCTCCGATACCACTAAACTGAAGACTTTCCAATAAACGATCCAACAAATCAGATTGATTGGCGATGAAATACAGACTGCTTTTGTCAAAGTGAACTGAAGCAACTTGATAAAGATTCCCGTCTTGGAAGGGCTGGTTTTTTGTGTTAACTGATTTTGTTGCCAGAGATTCACTAACGATACTATTTCCAGATAGAAAGCAGTCAAAATCCCCCAACTTAATAAAAGCTAATTTTTTTGCTTTTTTTGCTTCTTCCCGCTGTTTGATAATATCTTCATTTAGGTTGACTTTATCCAACAATGGATAGCCGATTGGCTTAGGGAGATAAGGGGTTTCCATATAGGGGAAAGCATCAGTCAATACAAACTCATCCTGTCGAGATAAATTCTCAAACTCATCTAAGACCCCCGCCTTAATAGCTTCAAGCACTAAGGCAGAGTAAAGACGAGCTGCCGTGAAAGTCATGACCGAATCATCCAAATGACCTTCTCCAAAATGAGCAGACTTAAAATCTAATTTATAGAGTTGATAGGCCATAGCAGACCTCCTTACTTAATTTCTGAATCTGGGATCTCTATACTTCCTCCACCATCGGACTCATCATTAGTAAATGGTTTCAGGGCTTTTTTAATCCTATCCTCATCAAATTCACCAAAGACAGTCCTAACCTCAAAGTTTTTAAAACACACTTTACCATAGCCGCGACTGCCAGAACCGCCTAAGTAATCCCATTCTAACAATTCAAAACCAGCTTTGAGAATTTCCATATCCTTTTCGACCTCAGTGAGTTCTTTCTCCTGAATAGAATAGATAATCTCAAAAGCAAATTCACTTTCACGAATAGCTCGCTCAACTTGTCGAGGAGTTGCTTCAGCTGTAATGCGATTGATTGTATTTTCAAACTTAACTTCTGTGTAAGTAGATACTCTTTTACCTAGCTCTTCTTTGTTGTTTAGAAAGGCATCTCGAAAAACCAAGCGGCCAATTTTATAAGTTTCTGAATTTCCGAAAAGACGGCTAATTTCCAAACTATCTTTACTTAGCTTCTCTGTTGTGTTGCTATTATAGTCTGTCCGATAAAGTAAGCTGCGCATTTTTCCTTTTAAAGTAGATCCAGGAATATAGGGAAGATTCGTAAGGGGATCTTTGATAATAGGATTATTGGTAGCACCAATAGCTGCGAAGGCATTACTGGTACCAATATGAAGTCCGCTTTTCAGCTCAATAATTCCTGAAATTTTTACTTTTGAATAGGTCATTGATCTCTTCCTCCATTGAATTTAAAATATGCAATCAAAGCTTCCATATATCGACAGAAGCGCTGTAAACTAGGTATATCTTGAATTTCTGTCAACGCTTCTAATAAACCTGCTTTTTTAACAAAATCTTCTACAGCTGGTTCTCTTCCGGATTGGTAGACAAACTGAATCCTCAAATAGGAAATTTTTTCTCTTAATTCCTCAATATCATTTTTTGTTTTACTTTCGTCAAAAAGATTGCTGGTCAAGGCTGCTAAATTACGAATTTGTGTACTGGTTAATTTGAATTTTATCTTCCCTTTGTTTGGCCCTTCTGTGTATGTCCCTGAATTTTTCAAGCTATGAATGACCAGGTCAGCTTTATCAACATAATCATCCGTCAAAATAGGCGACTTAAGCTTAAAAAATTTTTGTTCATTACTTTGATTACCATATCTATCTTGATTACGATTGTTTTGAAAATTCTTTTTACCGTTATTTCGGTTGTTCTTATTTTTTTCGTACGGTGCCATCTTTTATACCTTTCTAATCTCATATAGATAGTAGATGAGAGCGAACTCAGCTTCTCTCTGTGTTTTACTGCTCCTCTTGTACCAACCCCAAAAAGCATTTTTAAATTCTCTGAAATGCTCCTTCTCCTCTTTGTTAGCTTCATCTTCCATTCGCGCCAATAGATAGGCCAAGCGGGCAACATTCATCCTTCTATCATCTTCCGGCCCATATCCCTTATACATCGTTTTATCATTAAGTTGCAAAAGTTCGACCAAGCGATAGAGAAAATTGATGCCCCGCTCCTTCTGCCCAGAGAAATATCTCCGAATATCCTTTAATTTTCCTTTGTAAATCTCATCAATAAAGTCATCAAACGTGAAAGTGTACCGTTCATTGAAAAGAGAAATGCTATCTTTGCCATTGGACTTAGCGGCCTCTTCAAGATGTCCAGCATCCAAAGCCATCAGATGAATCGGGGTTTTATCTGGATAAAGCCCGATACCTGCTGATAAGGTCAATTTCCCATTTGTAAAAGCAATAAATTTCTGCCTAATATCAACCGCAAAATCTATAACATCCTGCCAGCTGCCAATCGCAAACACATCATCACCACCTGCATAGATAATCGTTAAATTCTTACCTTCTGCAAAATGATTAATATGAAACTTAAAGAAAAGACTCATTTGCTGAGAAAATACAGCAGAGCGAGCAAGAGTATTATAACTTCCAGCTGCTTGTTCAGAAAATCCAGCCATAAAGGCCGCACCTAGATTGTCTACATCCAAACGCAAAACAGCCAGACGCTTAATTCCCCTAGTCTCACCCTCATTTCCTTCGATTTCTTTTTGAGACAGACCAGCATAATCTTCGATATTCGCTGCCTGACGGTCTCCGATATAGACATGAATAGCAGCATAGTTCGTAGAAAATTTATTTTTCACATATAAACGACCTGAAGTGGGAATATCATCTTCACCCACAGCCAACAATACAGCTCCAGGGCCAATCGGCAGTCCTTCTTCTCCCTCTACAATCTGAAAATAATAATAGTCTTCCCTTTCAGGATTTTCAGTGTCGTTAAAAGTATGAATTATAGCAGCAAATCCTCTAAGCTCACGACAAATAGGACAAAGATTTTGTACATCCTCGCCACCTATCCGCAGTTCTTTTATATCCCCAACTGCATGGCAAATTTCACACTCTCGTTCAGATTGCTTACCACCCTTATTGAGCTCTCGCAGGGTAGTTGCATCGTAGCGAGAGATTTTCTTTTCAGAAATCATCCGACTAGTCTCTTGGTAGATCTCACGATAGTGTTGTAGATAACTAGCAACCGAGCCATAACGGTATTTCATAATCTGCTCTGCGGCAAATGGTGCCCAACCAAAAGCAACATAGAGACCCGTCTGAAAATGTTTCAGGAGGAAACTGTTAAATTCTATTTCAAACTGCTCCAAGACCGCCACTGTAGCTTCTGTATTGGGTAGAACGAAATAGGCATGGCCTCCACCGACATAAAGGGCATTGGCGCGTGATAGCGCCAACTTCTCCAAGAGACTATCCACAATATTTTCACTCATAAATTCCAGATAAAGACTGCGAGCCTTGAGTTGCTTAGCAGCCCCTTTGCTGGCGATATTGTAGATAAAGTCCTGAATACCAGAAAGATCAAAACTGGCTAGCAAGAAGGCTGATTCTCTATAAAATTTGGATTCATCATCTAGTAGAGTATATTGGTCTTGACTTTCCAGATAATCAAAAATCGAAGTAGCAAAAGCAACCGTTAATCGACTATGCTCTGCCAGAGAGAGATCTCCCAGCTCCTTGTCTCCAGGAAGTAGAGGAACTTTCGAAAACAAGCTCCTCCAAAGATTGAAAAAGGAAGGCAAGCTTTCTTCCTCTAAGGGAAGTTGTTGCAGTTTTTCATTCAAAATATTCAGCAGTTCCTTATAGCAGTCCTGACTAATATCAACTGTTTCGTTGACGGCAATATTGAGTTCACTCTCATCTGTCAAGACTTCAAACTTCTGATAACGAGCCTCCTCTTTCTTTTTGAAGGCGTTGAATATATCAGCCAGCGGTTTGAAAAGCTTCTCTTTTGAAACTTTGTTTTCATCCAATGAGCCACTGGCAATATGACTGGCCAAAGTGATTATTTTTTCTGTTCTGTTATCCCCACCAAAATTAAGATGGGGCAGTTGCTCTTTTAACCATTCTTTTCCCAAATCTATATCATCTGGCCGACCGTGCGAGCGACTAACAACTCGGCCAAGATTGTGAAACAAGGCCGCATGGATTAATTCAAGTTTTTCTTTCTTCAATTCTCATCCCTCCCATTCCTAAGCTGCATTTAGCTCCGACTCCAGAATATTCCCCGAATCTCAGAAGCATCTGGGCATAGGCCTTTAAAGTAGATGCTCCCTGAACCCGAATAGTTACCCTGCCCTCAAAGGCGGGGTATTTTCGTCCATGAATCGGAAAATAATGACTCTTTAGACGATAGCTGGTGATTTGACTATGCTCTGCTAAAAACTCCAGCGTTTCCTCCTCTATCTCTGCTTTGCCTTCCACCAGCCGGCTGTACTTCTGCATGAGGCTCTGAAAGATTAGACGTGTATCTGGAAAAAGGACAAACTGCCCCTGACGTTTAAAGGTCGTCGGAGTATAGAAGTTCAGGCTTATCAAGTGCGAAGCCTCATCTCCCTGAAAAACCTCCAGCAAGGACTGGGACGAAAGAGACTGGATCTCGATATTCTTCACCAGAATCTCCTCAGAATAAGTCTCTAATTTTATCGTTTCAAGACTCAATAACTGGGGCAATATCTGCTGCTCCGCTTCTTCTGAAAGTAAGTTTACCGTCCAAATAGACTCCTCCCGCTCCGAACGAAGATTCATCGAGTAGGGATTGGTCTCTTGCTGATGGAGGAAGGAGGCAAAGTCATCCGAAAGCTTCTCCATGAGAAAGCCCTGCAGTTTACAGACTAAGTCATCATCCTTCAAAGATACCTTTGAAAGATGCAATCGTATTTTCTTCACATTTCCATTCCTTTCTATAATAAGAAAAAGCGCCTAAAAACGGTGAAAGTATTTTTCACCGAATCTAGGGCGCCCTTTTTTAGTTATTATCAGTACTGTTTTTACGATTGTTATTATATCAAATCTTGAAAGCGATGTCAAGGTTTTTCTTATTTTAAATATCTAATCCTATTTTAAAAATCGCATCATAATCCCCCAGTTTGCAGTCCCCTCGCGAGGTGACTGGGGTGTCTTACAGAACTCACGTTTTATTTGGAATACTATGCTGAGTATGTTTCCGTCCCCTCCCGAGGTGACTGAGGTTTCTTACTTTATTGAAGTGAAGATTGAAGATCAGGAAGGCAATATGTTTCCGTCCCCTCTCGAGGAGACTGGGGGGTCTTACCAGTTGAGTGGTGAGAATGACAATCCTCGAAATCTATTGTTTCCGCCCCCTTCAGAGGTGAATGGGGGTTCTTACACGAACGAATTGCCAAAGACAGGAGAAGTTAGCAAGTTTCCGTACCCTCTCGAGGTGATTAGGGGGTATTACCAAGCCAAGCACAAGGAAGGAGGTCACCAAATGACAGTTTTTGTCTCCTCCCGAGGTCACTGGGGTGTCTTACTGTATTCGACTTCAAGTCTATGCATACACATTTGCGCGTTTCCGTACCCTCTCGGGGTGAATGAGGGTTCTTACCCAGCGTCTCGGTAACAGGGACGGCAGTAGTTGGCCGGTTTCCGTACCCTCTCGAGGTGACTGGGGGTTATTACGGAATGGAAAGTTTTTGAAGAGGAGAAACTTAGTAGGTTTCCGTCCCCTACCGAGGTAACTGGGGTTTCTTACTTTAAGACCGTAGACCAAGCAATCGACGGAGCCAAGTTTCCGTACCCTCTCGAGGTGAATGGGGGTTATTACCAAAGAGTAATTCTAAGGATGAGGAAGACGACGTTATGTTTCCGTACCCTCCCGAGGTGAATGGAGGTTCTTACAGAATCCCGTTTATTGAAAGGTTGAAAGAAATTTCGGTTTCCGTACCCTCGCGAGGCGAATGGGGGGTCTTACTTAAGAAAAGAAGAGCTATGAAGACAACCAAGAGTAAGTTTCCGTCCTCTCTCGAAGGTGAATGGGGGGTCTTACCAAGTCGCAAAACTACAAGAAGAGTATTAGAAGAAATGTTTCCGTACCCTCGCGAGCTGAATGGGGGTTCTTACTTATTGGTTTCCGTTGTCTTGCAGCTTATGCCGTTCTGTTTCCGTACCCTCCCGAGGTGACACTGGGGTTTCTTACAAAAAATGGTATGAGTTAGAGCTTCAAATTGAATTGTTTCCGTCCCCTCTCGAGGTGACTGGGGCTTTTTACCTATCCGTTTGATACACAAGTGTATTCAAACAATCCGTTGCCGTACCCTCGCGGGGTGATTGGGGGTTCTTACAAGTGGTGCTGAAGCTAATGACCAATACGTAGATAAGTTTCCGTAATCTCTCAAGATAAATGGAGACTTATAAGACCACACTCGGCACTTGGACGACCACGACAAGGTCTCCGTACCCTCGCGAGGTGATTGGGGGGTCTTACGCAGACTTACACAACCCTAAAGCACTTGAAGGGCAGTTTCCGCCCCCTCTCGGGGTGAATAGGGATTCTTAGAGAAGTATGCGAATGATTAGTAGTTTTTCAATGTTAGGTTTCCGTACCCTCTCGAGGTTACTAGGGATTCTTACGCAGTATGATACAAGCCTATATAAAATTCGAGAATATGTTTCCGCCCCTTTTCAAGGTGAATGGGGGGTCTTACCCGTAGTACCATTTGAAAACAAAATACCAACAAATACGTTCCCGTACCCTCTCGAGTAGACTGGGGGTTCTAACGCAGAAGATGGATAATCTTATTGACTTTTACAAGTGGGTTTCCGCCCCCTCCCGAGGCTACTAGTGGTTCTTACACATTAATGAACCATCTAGGAGTGGGGCACTTGAAAGTTTCCGTACCCTCCCGAGGTAACTGGGGGTTATTACCTTGAGAACACTTTTGATGAAAAGCATCTAAAACGTTCCCGTACCCTCCCGAGCTGAATGGGGGGTCTTACAGGAATACAGCTTTGAGCGTGAGATTGTAGTAGCGTTTCCGTCCCCTCTCGAGGCGGCTGGGGGTTATTACGGTGTGCTGAAATCAGATGAAGAGTTTTTCAAACTCTCGTTTCCGTCCCCTCTCGAGGTGATTGGGGTTTCTAACCCACGCTACAGTCAGAATCCTAATGATACCAAAGGGTTTCCGTCCCCTCTCGAGGTGATTGGGGTTTCTAACAAAAAGAGCGTTTCATTTATGAAACATATATGTCAAGTTTCCGTCCCCTCTCGAGGTGATTGGGGTTTCTAACGCAACTGAAGACAACTCTGGCGTAGACTTCTCTAAGTTTCCGTCCCCTCTCGAGGAGACTGGGGTTTCTAACAAAATTGCCGAGCTCGATACAGAACAAGTTGGTAATGTTTCCGTCCCCTCTCGAGGAGACTGGGGTTTCTAACACACAGACGGAAGAAGCCATAAAAACGCTATTGGATAGTTTCCGTCCCCTCTCGAGGAGACTGGGGTTTCTAACCGACCAAGGGCAAATGTAGACATCACAAGCCTAAGTTTCCGTCCCCTCTCGAGGAGACTGGGGTTTCTAACGAAATAACAGTTACCTGATACATATCTCTATGAAAGTTTCCGTCCCCTCTCGAGGAGACTGGGGTTTCTAACCCCATATCTTGTATAGGGTCTTCGCGTCAAACTACTAAATATAGTTTGACATCCCAGTTGAAACTTATCCTTATTATACCATGAAGCCAGCAAAATTTAAAGATTAAAAGAATAATATCTCTTCCAGCAACTCAGCGCCAGCATAGGGATTAAAGACTACAGTTTCTTCTTTATGCCCGACATATACGATGATATTGTCTCCTTCATCGGCTTGATAAAAGTCTCTTATATCTTTTATCAAAAGATCAAAATTCAGCTTTTCTATATCGACCTCGAAGCAAGAACGCTGAACCCTTGTACCATAGCCTTCTAAAAGCTTGGCTAGTTTTAAACGCCTTTTATTACTTACGATATCATAAATAACCAGACAAAACTTTGTTTTCTTCCTGGCAAATTCCTTGCTGACACTATCAAGATTATAAAAAGTCATCTTCACTCTCCCGTATAACTGCTGATATAGTCGTCAGCATTCCTTGACTTAAAACATCGAATCAAAGACTTGACTTGCTGATCTGCCGTGTACAAAAAAGTGTAGCGATTCTTATCCAATTCGACATAATGATGGATTTCTAAGATGCGCTCTCTCATAGCTCGAGAAAATACTTCAATCCCTTCCGAAGTCAAATGCATTTCATCCCCCATCTTCTCAAAATGCTCCCCCCTAATATCACCATGCTTAATCAGACTCATCACAGTATCATCTACTATGACTGGCCGCCACTCTTCCATTAGGTCGCTAGCTAGTACTGCATGATGGGTATGTGGCTGATGGGTAACTCCAAAGCCTGCACTAAGACCATTTTTCCGAATCAAGCCAATAAAACAGGAATGCAAAATCGAATACCCAAAATTTAGCAGCGCATTAAAACGATCTAAGGATGGCCTCCTATTGCGACTATAAAACTGAAAATCTTCCTCTACCAGTAGATTTAGATAGTAGAAATAAGATTTTGCAATCCTGCCTTCAATCCCCATAATTTCTGCTATGCTTTTGGCAGATTTAAGGCTCTCACAAGCAGATTTAAAACGTTTAAAGTCCTCTTCGTCAAATAGCCCTTGCTCATCGTATGCTTTTAGCAGATTTAATTGATTCATGATTTTTGCTGAAGCTATTCTCTGAGACATCTTCAGACAGAAACTTTTATCAAAAGAAGCCTGAGCCTGCTCTCTCTGCTTTTCATAGTCCGCTTCCTTAAAAGAATCCATCGAAAATAAAAACTCACCCTTGCTAGAAAAATAGAAGACTGGAATCCCATGGCGAGATAAAGATTTCAGTAATTGTGTTGATAACTGAGAATTACCAAATATAAGAATGTTATCAATTAGACCTAATGAAATAGCCTTGAGCATAGTGCGTTCTTGGTTCTTTATCATTAACTTACGATCACTAATTGATAAGCTGTATGAAGAGTTCTGAATATACAAATCGGCCATATTAAAACACTTTCTTTTTATTTAATATTTTAATATACCTATTTTAAGTTGTCAATAAAAACCCTTGCAAAATCTACAAGAGTCTTTTTTTCTTATTTTTAGAAATAGATTCTAGCCATCTCTTCTCAACTTCCCCAATACTTCCCCTATTTTACCTTCAATGACTAGGTCTGCCTGCTTGTCTTGCGGGATACTGGTTTTGTTGATGACGACCAGATGCTTTCCTGCAAAGTACTGGATGAGGCTGGCTGCGGGATAGACGACTAAGGAAGTGCCACCGATTATCAGTAGATCAGCTTGCTGGATAGCTTGGGCAGCCTGCTGGAACACTTCCATATCTAGGGGTTCTTCATAGAGAGTCACATCTGGTTTGACAATACCGCCACAGTCAAGGCAGCGAGGAATGGTACCGGCCAGAGCCAGAAAGCCATCCAAATCATAGAATCGCTGACAATTCAGACAGTAATTTCTATCCGCACTGCCATGTAGTTTGAGAACCTTTTTCGAACCAGCCATTTCATGCAAGCTATCAATATTCTGAGTCACTACAGCCTTGAGCTTGCCTGACTTCTCCAAATCTGCCAAGTAGACATGTGCTGGATTGGGCTTAGCATCTGGATAGAGAAGGTACTTCTTGTAAAAGTCAAAAAACTCCTGCGGATAGCGCTCAAACATAGTGTGAGAAACCAGCTGCTCCGCTGTAAAATGCTGTCCCAGCTTGACGCTGTAAATTCCATCTGAACTGCGAAAGTCCGGAATATTGGACTCCGTCGAAACACCCGCGCCACCAAAAAAGACGATATTCTGACTTTGGTCTATTAATTCTTGCAGCCTTGCAATCTTATCCATCCTGCTACTCCTTATAAGAGACTTTCTATGACCGCATTCGCTCGGTCGAAGTAAAAAGGTTCCCTCTGATATACTATGCCTGTCTCCTGCGCCAAATCAATCAGAAGCTCCATAAAGTGCTGAGATGAGAAACCTGTCGTCCTGTGCAACTCCTCCTCATCAAAAGGCTTGATAAGATGAGCCAACGGATTGCGGACTGACTTTTCTAACTCTCTTAGCTGTTGTGCTGATTCTTTGACGGATTCAGGCAAATTCAACTGCAAAATCATCTCCGTCAAACTAGAAGAATTGACCGTGCTTTCCGCATGAAAATTTTGCAGGTCAGGATTATCAGAATTTCGCATCTTTTCAAACTTCCAACGGTCGTAACTAGCCCCTCGCGAATTATGAATATAGCTCTCAATATCTGGTATTTGCATGCGAATCAGCCGCATAAAAATCCGATAAATAGCTGGACTGACAGCTCGGATAAAATCAATCAGCTGCTCATTCCTTAGCTTGGCTTCAAGGTCATAAAGGTAATTAACCAGCTGTTCGTCCGCTTCATTTTCATGGCAAAAAAGCTGAAAATCAGCTAGGTCAGACCCAGTGATTTCCAACTTTAGATTCATCATAGATTGGATATTGAGCTCTCTTCGCTCCGCTAAAGCCTCAAGAAGAAGGACCAAGTCAGACTGGACACTGCTTCCTGCTCGCTCAGCTAGTTTATGGGCATAAGCATAGTCATAGCGGGAAATAGCAAAGAGAATGGCTTCTTTGACATCTAGTTTCATGCTTCTGCAATTAAGGTTTCCAAACCAACCTTCATCATATCGGTAAAGGTATTTTGGCGTTCTTCTGCTGTCGTATCCTCTTCAGGATTGACCAAGCTGTCAGAAATAGTCATAATCGCGAGAGCATCTACATGGTGCTGAGCAGCCAGATAGTAAAGTGCCGCAGCTTCCATTTCAACAGCTTTAACTCCCCACTTACCAAGCTCAATATTCTTTTCAAAGTAGTTTGAGTAAAAGACATCAGACGACAACACATTCCCAACATGGGTTGTCATACCAAGACCTTTGGCGATATGGTAAGCCTTATCTAACAAATCAAAGCTAGCGATTTGCGGAAAATCATACTGTGGCCAGTCATTACGAATAATGTTGGAATTGGTTGCAGCTGCCTGCGCCAGTACTAATTCACGGACATGCACATCAGCATTCAGCGAACCCGCAGTTCCGACACGGATCAGCTTTTTCACACCATAGTCAACAATCAGCTCACGCGCATAGATAGAGATTGAGGGCATTCCCATCCCTGTCCCCATAACTGAAACACGCTGGCCTTTATAAGTTCCAGTGTAGCCGAACATATTGCGGACTTCATTGAAGCAAACAGCATCTTCTAAAAAGTTCTCAGCGATGAATTTAGCTCGAAGCGGATCCCCCGGAAGAAGGATTTTATCCGCAATTTCACCTGGCTTAGCAGAAATATGAATAGACATAGTTAAGATACCAAACCCGTCAAAAGCAAAGGGAAAATAGGAGATAGTCGCAGTGAGCGATGCTCGCAAGACCATCTATCTTTTTCCCACCGCTTTTAGGGTGGGTTCAATTCCTTTCTTTCTTAATTTTAATATTCCATAGAAAGACTAGCCCGAGTTCAATTCAGACTCAGACGCCCTTCCTTTCTGTGTTTATTCGAAAGATAGTTTTTCGCTCGTGTTCAAATCTGAACAACTCACTCTACCTTTCTTTAGTTTAATGATTTTATCAAGCAACATAGAAAGGCTAGCTCGGATTCAATTACAAACCCAGACACTCCGCCTTTCAACATTTTTACAATTCAGCAAGTGTTTCTTTAAGTAATCGTTTGAAATCACCCTTGACACGTTCTGTTACTTCAACCACTTCCTCATGATTAAGCTCTTCTTGGAAACCAGCAGCAAAGTTTGTAATGCATGAAATCCCAAGGACTTTCAAACCAGAATGTGCTGCTATAATCACTTCAGGAACAGTAGACATGCCGACTGCATCCGCTCCAAGTGTCTTATAAGCTCGGATTTCTGCTGGCGTTTCATAAGTCGGTCCAGTTACACCGATATAGACACCCTCATCCAGCTTGATACCAAGCTTATCAGCAACTTTATGAGCGACGGCACGGTATTCTGGAGTGTAAGATTTAGACATATCAGGGAAACGTGGACCAAATTCATCCAAGTTTTCACCGATTAAAGGATTTTGACCAGTCATATTGATGTGGTCAGTGATCGCCATAAGAGTACCAGGTCAATAACCAATACCGCCAGCAGCATTGGTAACAATAACACCAGTCGCACCAAGAGCCTTCATCACACGCACTGGGAAAGTAACGATTTCTAAAGGATTTCCTTCATAGAAATGGAAACGGCCTTGCAGTGCCAAGACTTTCCGTCCTGCCAAGTCTCCATAGACTAATTTACCAGCGTGACCAACAACAGTTGAACGGCCCCAGTTTGGAATATCCGCATAGTCAAGACTAACAGCATTTTCAATTTCTTCAGCCAATTCTCCCAAACCAGATCCCAAAATCAGACCAAATTCAGGTTCTGTCATACCTTTTTCTTTCAAGAAGGCTGCTGTTGCTTTGATTTTTTCTGATAAGCTTGTCATAAAACATTTTCCTCACTCTCTTATAATGCTTATACCAATTTGTCCAAGAAGCTTTCACCAATCATCGCCTTGTCCACTCCGAAGTTTTCAGCAACGGTAGCTGAGATATCCGCAAAGTGTCCAACAGGAATATGACCATGACCGCTCAGCGATTTTCCGAAGACCAAAAGCGGAATGTACTCACGAGTGTGGTCTGTTCCGGCATAGGTTGGGTCATTACCATGGTCAGCAGTAATCATGAGCAAATCATCTTCACGCATATTTTCAATGATTTCTGGGATACGAGCATCAAACTCTTCTAGGCAGTCACGGTAGCCATGTGGATCACGGCGGTGACCATAAAGAGCATCAAAGTCTACTAGGTTAGTAAATGAGAAACCTTCTTTGAAGTTTTCGTCTTTCAGGGCTTTGACCAAAGTATCTACACCATGATTGTTAGACTTATTGTGTCCCATATCATGGTTAATTCCAGCGCCGTTGAAGATGTCATTAATCTTACCAACAGAATAAGTATCAATTCCAGCTTCATTGAGCTTATCAAGTACAGTTGGCTCAAACGGAGAAACGGCATAGTCGTGACGGTTGGCTGTACGAGTGAAGTTGCCTGGCTCACCTACATAAGGACGAGCGATAATACGTCCCAGAAGCGCAGGGCGTTCCAAGGTAATAGAGCGGGCGTACTCACAGATACGATAGAGCTCTTCCAAAGGAATCACATCTTCGTGTGCTGCAATTTGCAATACTGGGTCAGCAGAGGTGTAGATAATCAGCTCGCCTGTTTCCATCTGACGAGGACCAAAGTCATCAATAACTGCTGTACCAGAGTATGGCTTGTTAGCCTCACGAATGACCTTGCGACCAGAAAACTCTTCAATCTGAGTCAGGATTTCTTCTGGGAAGCCATTCCAGAAAGTATCAAAAGGCTCAGTAATATTTAGACCCATGATTTCCCAGTGTCCTGTCATCGTGTCTTTTCCAAGAGATACTTCTTCCAGCTTGGTATAGTAGCCGCTAGGATTTTCTTCTTGAGGAACTGTCTTCAAAGGAACAGGACGCTCGATATTTCCCAGACCGATTTTAGCCATATTTGGCACATTCAGTCCTACCGTTTTGGAAATATGTCCCAGAGTATCTGAAGCACCATCTGGTACTCCTGCATTGACAAAGTTATTAGCATCTGGTGCAGCACCGATACCAACTGAGTCCATGACTACCAAGTGAATACGATTAAATTTTGGCATAAAATACCTCTTTCTATTTATTGGCCTCTAAAACTTGAAGACCCGATTTTCCAGCAACAATGACCTTGTCTACCATTTGATTAAACAGTCCATGCTCCACTACGCCCACAACATGATCAAGTTCTTGCGCAAACTCAACTGGATTTTCAATCACACCTAAATCTAAGTCGATAATGAAATTCTGCATGTCCGTAACAAATCGCTGACCATCCTTCTGACGAAAGGCAGGCTTATAGCCTGCACGCTCAAAGCGACGAAAGAGCTGCTCAGCACCGTACTGAACAACTTCTACTGGCAGCTTGAAGGCACCTAGCTTCTCTACCATCTTGCTCTCATCGACCACCCAGATATAGTGCTTAGTAGGAACCGCCACGACTTTCTCCATGAGAAGTGCGCCGCCACCGCCCTTGATACCGTTAAAAGCTGAATCAACCTCATCAGTACCATCAACAGTGACATCCACCTGATCCACATCGTCGATAGACTTGAGCGGAATGCCTAGCCCTTCAGCCTGTTTGCTAGTGACACTGGAAGTCGTAACAGCTGTAATCTGCAATCCTTCTTCCTTGATACGCCGACCAATCTCCTCGACAAAATAGTAGGCAGTCGAACCCGTCCCGAGACCTACAATCATCCCGTTTTGGACAAATTCAGCAGCCTTGATACCTGCTAGTTTTTTTAGATTTTCCATAGCACCTCCTCAAATCACACTACTTTTATTATATCATGATTCTTCCTGTTATGAAAGTGTTTTCTTTACCATACCTAAATTCCATTCCTTCCGCTTGATAATCGAAAGCCTTGCTCCTCCTTGATTTTTGCGTTACAATTAGGGTAATTGATTTTAAAACACAAGGAAAAATACAGTATGATTACCAGAGAATTTGATACAATCGCTGCGATTTCTACGCCTCTTGGCGAAGGGGCTATCGGTATCGTCAGACTGAGTGGGACAGACAGTTTTGCTATTGCCCAAAAAATCTTCAAAGGGAAGAATCTAAGCAAAGTAGAAAGCCACACGCTCAACTACGGCCATATCGTTGACCCTCAAAATCAGGAAATTCTAGACGAGGTCATGCTTGGTGCCATGCGCTCTCCCAAGACCTTCACGCGCGAGGATATCATCGAGATAAATACCCATGGTGGAATTGCGGTCACTAATGAAATTTTGCAGTTGGCAATTCGCGAGGGAGCTAGAATGGCTGAGCCTGGTGAGTTTACCAAGCGGGCCTTTCTCAATGGGCGCGTAGATTTGACTCAGGCTGAGGCTGTCATGGACATCATCCGCGCCAAGACCGATAAAGCAATGAACAACGCTGTCAAGCAGCTGGATGGCTCCCTCTCCAACCTTATCAACAATACTCGTCAGGAAATTCTCAACACACTGGCTCAGGTCGAGGTCAATATTGACTATCCCGAGTACGACGACGTGGAAGAGATGACGACCCAGCTTATGCGAGAAAAAACAGCTGAGTTCGAGGCTCTGCTGAGCAATCTTCTCGATACTGCACGACGAGGTAAGATTTTACGCGAAGGCATTTCCACTGCTATCATCGGCCGACCCAATGTTGGCAAGTCCAGCCTGCTCAACAATCTCCTTCGCGAGGACAAGGCCATTGTGACTGATATCGAGGGAACGACTCGTGATGTGATTGAGGAGTATGTCAATATCAAAGGCGTGCCACTCAAACTCATCGATACTGCAGGTATTCGGGAAACCGACGACCTTGTTGAGCAAATTGGAGTTGAGCGCTCTAAAAAAGCCCTGCAGGAAGCCGACTTGGTCCTCTTAGTTCTCAATGCCAGCGAGCCTCTGACGGACCAGGACAGACAATTGCTCGAAATCAGCCAGGACAGCAATCGCATCGTCCTGCTTAACAAGACCGACCTTGAAGAAAAGATTGAGCTGGACCAGCTACCAACTGATGTCATCAAGATTTCTGTCCTTCACAATCAAAATATCGATAAAATTGAAGAACGCATCAATCAGCTCTTCTTTGAAAATGCTGGTATCGTCGAGCAAGATGCCACCTACTTATCCAACGCCCGTCACATTTCCTTGATTGAAAAAGCTCTGGAAAGTCTGCAAGCCGTCAACCAAGGCTTGGAAATGGGTATGCCAGTAGATCTACTCCAAGTAGATATGACCCGCACCTGGGAAATCCTCGGCGAAATCACTGGTGACGCTGCACCAGACGAACTCATCACACAACTCTTCAGCCAATTTTGCTTGGGGAAATAGAAAACGAGAGGACTGAATAAAACAGTCCTTTTTATGATAAATAAAAACGAAACAACACAGCTCTAAAACGAAACATAGTCCCAGAGGATTTCAGAATGTGTTTTGGAACCATTCGAAACAACACAGCTCTAAAACTAACCAGACAAGACAGCTTCGTCTGTCAGTGTTTTGGAACTATTCGAAACAACACAGCAAGTTAAAATAAGGCAGTGGTTCTTAAGCCCAGTCCGTATTCAACTTGAAAAAGTGGGCACCGATTCGGTGCTTTTTTATTTTCTATACTAACCGTATTGTACTCCTATTTCCTAAAAAACAATTTATTTTATAGATTTTTTATTTAAACATAGAAAAAAACTACGTTTGACAACGTAGTTTTTCATATCCATGTCCCCTGCCGGAATCGAACCAGCAACTACTCCTTAGGAGGGAGTTGTTATATCCATTGAACTAAGGGGACTTAGAGAAAAACTCTGCCCAACGACAGAGTCTTTCTAAAATTAACGGCGAATTTCTTTGATACGCGCTGCCTTACCTTGCAATGCACGAAGGTAGTACAATTTAGCACGACGGACTTTACCGTAACGAACGACTTCAATCTTGTCAACACGTGGAGTGTGGATTGGGAAAGTACGTTCAACACCGATACCATTAGAGATCTTACGAACGGTGTAAGTTTCTGAGATACCAGCACCTTTACGAGCGATAACCACACCTTCAAAGATCTGGATACGTTCGCGAGTTCCTTCGACAACTTTTGCGTGAACTCGGACAGTGTCACCAGGACGGAATGCAGGGATGTCAGTACGAAGTTGACCTTCAGTCAAGCTTTGGATTAATGGATTCATTTTTTCTACTCCTATCTTACTAATCTTAAGGTTCATGACCGCAGCGGATTAGCCGTTTTTTGTGCTTCCATTAGGCACAAACTATATTATATCAAAATTTCTAAAAATGTAAAGATGTTTAAATGAAAATTCCCAAAAGAATCGCTAAAAAACCGAGGATATAGGTCAAAGCCAAATAGAGAAGGAATTTCTTTCGCTCCGAAAAGAGCTCTGCCAGCTCAGCATTCAAGGTCGAAAAGGTCGTCAAACCGCCACAGAAGCCTGTTGCCAAAATCACATAAAGCTGCTTGTCTTCTATATGATTATAAAAGTAACCGATTAGAAAAGCACCTAGCAAGTTTGCCAATAAAGTCCCAACTGGCAGAGAGTATATACTATTGACCTTGGAGAAAACATAACGCACGAGAGCACCAGCGCCGCAGCAGATTAAAACCGCCCACATCATGACTTCACCTGCTTTCCAGCCCATAGGGCGATTGCAAGGCCACCACCTACACTTAAGACTAGATAGATAAGAAGCTCCATATAGCTCCCTGAATCTGTTAGTTTGATACTGTCTAGCAGAAGACCAGAAAAAGTCGTCAAACCTCCGCAAAAACCAGTCGAAAGCGCTAAAAGCAGACGCTGGGACTTAACTTTACTGCTAAGATAGCCCTTGATGATATAGACCAGCAAAAAAGTTCCCAAATAATTGACCAGTAAGGTACCTAGCGGAAATGAATCATCAAAAACTGATATGAGCGCTACTTGGTAACGTAGCCAACCGCCTGCCATAGCAGATAAAGCCACAGCTATCGAATTCTGTACTTCTTTCATTAGATATTTTTATTCTGAAATTCACGCGAACGTTTTAAAATGTCAGAAAAGGTCGCGACAACAGTTTCCTTATAGTCTTTGTTTTCAACCTTATCCGCCACTCTGGCAAAAATCACATCTTCTCTCTTGCTATCCAAGACAGCTGCGCCTGTTAATTTTTTTAAAGCTACGACTTGGCCAACCAGATTCATTCGTTGCTCCAGCAGGGCAACGATTGCATCATCAACTTGATCAATTTCCTGTCTGATTTCTTCTAACGTCATCTACTTCCTCCTTGTATTCTATCTATCATAACAAAAAATAGTAAAATTTTCTAGTTCAATTCTAAATAAAAAGGTCTCAAGGACCTTAGATTAAGGGGGACTTGCAAAGGCGAGCCCCTATCTACAGATTAAAAAGGATCCCCGAACCTTATTAAAGGGAACTCGCTTAACCGAGTGCTTATCCGCAACCTAAAACAGTCCCCCGGACCTTAGATTAAAGGGAACTCGCAGGGCCGAGTCCCTATCTACAGATTAAAAAGGATCCCCGAACCTTTTTAAAGAGCACTCGCTTAACCGAGTGCTTATCCGCAACCTAAAACAGTCCTCCTGATCTTGGATTAAGGAGAACTCGCAAAAGCGAGTTTTTTATCCGCATATTAAAAAGGTCCACTGGACCTTTTTTAACCAACTGAGCCTTCCATACTCATGTTGATGAGTTTGTTGAGTTCGACGGCGTATTCCATTGGAAGTTCCTTAGTAATGGGTTCCATAAATCCGTTGATAATCATAGCTGTGGCTTCTTCTTCGCTTATTCCTCGGCTCATTAGGTAGTAGAGCTGATCCTCAGACACTTTTGAAACCTTGGCTTCATGCTCTAGCGCGACATTTGAATTATGGATTTCATTAAAAGGAATGGTGTCGGAACTGGACTCACCATCCATCAGAATGGTATCGCACTCGATATGAGATTTGGAGCCAGCGCTATTCTTGCCAAAGCGAACCTGACCACGATAGTCTGTCTTGCCACCATCCTTGGCCACTGATTTAGAAATTAAGGTACTGGAAGTCTTGGGCGCATTATGAAAAACCTTGCAGCCCGCATCTAAGTGCTGACCATAGTTGGCAAAGGACATAGAGAGGACAGAAGTCCGTGCATTTCGGCCATTAAGAATGCTACAGGGATATTTCATATTGACCTTGCTGCCTAAGTTACCATCAATCCACTCCAAGGTTCCGCCTTCTTCAACAATCCCCCGCTCCGTTACGAGGTTATAGACATTGTCCGACCAGTTTTGAATGGTCGTATAGCGGAAAAAGGCATCCTTTTTGACAATGATTTCGACATTTGCAGCATGAAGACTATTGCTTGTGTAAGTTGGTGCTGTACAACCCTCGATATACTGGATGGAGCCGCCCTCCTCAATAATCATCAAGGAGCGCTCAAACTGGCCGGCATTCTCCCCATTAATACGAAAATAGGTCTGAACAGGAACTTGGCACTGGACGTTCTTAGGCACATAGATAAAGGTTCCGCCGGACCAAACTGCACTATTAAGAGCAGAGAATTTATGCTCAGCATTTGAAATCACAGTACCAAAATACTGCTTGACCAAGTCCGGATATTCCTGAACAGCCGTATCCGTGTCAGTGAAGATAATCCCCAGCTTGGCAAACTCTTCCTTCATATTGTGGTAAACCACTTCAGATTCATACTGGGCCACCGCTCCAGATAGAAAGCGCTTCTCGGCTTCTGGAATTCCCAAGCGGTCAAAGGTTTTCTTAATCTCTTCTGGAACTTCGTCCCAACTGCGAGCCCGATCACCGCTTAGCTTTTGATAATAGATAACATCATCAAAGCGAATCCCTGTCAAATCAGGGCCAAAGTCGGGCATGGGTAACTTATGAAAGAGTTCCAAGGAGCGCAGACGATAGTCCAGCATCCACTGGGGCTCATTCTTGATTTCTGAGATTTCTCGAACGACTTCTTCTGTCAGGCCTTTACCAGTCGAAAAGAGCGGCTTGACATCATCATGAAAGCCAAAGGCATAGTCGCGTTCTTTCATAGGGACTCCTCCTTTATCTGATGGATAGCGCTTACTTACATTATACTCCTAATCATGAGAATTGTCAGAAAATAACACTTTCGCAAAATAAAAACGGCCGCAGCCGTCTCCTCTATTTATCACTTTAAACTTTATTAACCAAGCCTTCTGCAAAAGCTTCCAAGCGCGCAATATCATCATCTTCTGCAGATAGGTCTACTTTAACGCTTTCTGCCCCCTTCACCGCTCCTGTAGCAGCAAAGGCAGCATCAAAGTCATCAACAGCCTTGCAGAATTCATCATAGAAAGTATCGCCCGAACCGACCACTCCGTAGACCTTGCCAGACAAATCCAAACCAGACAAGTCTTCGTAGAAGTCCATCATCTCATCAGGCAGCTCACCATCACCATAGGTATAGGTCGCTACAATCGCAATATCTGCTTCCAAGAAATCTTCTGCATCGACAGTGGTGCACTCGTCCACTTCAACTTCTACATCCAGGTCTCTTAGCTTATCCGCCACAATATCAGCAATTTCCTCGGTGTTTCCAGTCATGCTGGCAAATACAATTTTCGCTAAGGTCATAGTTTCCTCCAAATTCTAATCTGCTCTCATTATATCATATCTTTTTTATTTTAAAAATAAAAACTCTTATGCTACAATGGGTAAAGAAAGTTGACGAGGTTATTTATGACTCTTTATCATGATATTTTAAGTAAGATCAAAGAATACGATACTATTATTATCCATCGCCATATGCGGCCAGATCCTGATGCTCTTGGCAGTCAGGTCGGACTGCAAAAGCTACTTCAATACCATTTCCCAGAAAAAACAATCAAAGCGACAGGCTACGATGAGCCCAATCTCATGTGGTTGGCGCAAATGGACCAAGTTACAGACGAAGAATACCAAGAGTCCTTAGTTATCGTCTGTGACACTGCTAATACAGCCCGCATTGACGACCAACGCTACACGACAGGTGATTTCCTCATCAAAATCGATCATCATCCTGATGATGAGGTTTACGGAGATATTTCTCTAGTTGATACAAGTTCCAGCAGTGCCAGTGAGATGATTTCTCTCTTTGCCTTTGAAAATAACTTAGTTTTGAGCAAAGAAGTTGCAGAACTCCTCTATGCTGGTATCATCGGTGACACCGGCCGCTTCCTTTATCCTTCTACTAGCGCTCGCACATTCGAAGTAGCTGCCAAATTACGCAAGTACGATTTCGACTTATCAACCTTGTCTCGCAAAATGGACTCTATCAGCCGCCAAGTAGCTAAACTGCAGGGCTATGTCTACGAGCAGTTGGTAATAGATGAAAATGGTACTGCGCGGGTCATTCTGCCTCAGGAAGTTTTACAAGCCTATCATCTGACCGATGCTGACACAGCAGCCATCGTCGGGGCGCCTGGCCGTATCGAAGGAGTCGGTCTGTGGGCTATCTTTGTTGAGCAGCCTGAAGGTCACTACCGTGTCCGCATGCGCAGCAAGGTTATTCCTATCAACGGTATTGCCAAAAATCATCACGGCGGTGGACACCCCTTAGCCAGCGGAGCCAATGCATTTTCTAAAGAAGAAATAGAGCAAATCTACACCGAGATGAAAGAATTGGCAAAAAAGTAAGAAATTAGTCTAAAAGTCTTGTCAAATCAATCAGAATTTGATAAACTATCAAAGTAACTAATCTATGGCTCGCAAAGAGACCATGGCAGAAAGGAAATTTTTGTAAAATGAGAAAAGATATTCATCCAGAATACCGCCCAGTTGTCTTCATGGACACTTCTACCGGCTACCAGTTCCTTAGTGGTTCAACTAAGCGTTCAAACGAAACAGTTGAATTCGAAGGGGAAACTTACCCATTGATCCGTGTAGAAATTTCATCAGACTCACACCCATTCTACACTGGACGCCAAAAGTTCACTCAAGCAGATGGACGTGTGGATCGTTTCAACAAAAAATACGGTCTCAAATAATCATAAGCACCAATCGGTGCTTTTTTTGTATTTGAACACTTAACAACAAAGTACTAGAATCATCCATATGAAAATGCATAAATTTTTGTACAAAATTTATAAAGCATATTTATTTATGTTATCATCCTAATGACTATGAGAATTTGATAATTTACGAATTAATTGAGCATTTCTCAATCGCCCCCCTACTCTAACTGAAAGAATAAGTTATTTGAATTTTCATCACAGCAGCTAAAGATTATAATAACTCACTATGTAAAAAGATCAGCAAAATTGACCTTTTTAATTACTTTATAATATTATTGATGAAGTATTGCTAAAAAGTCCGTGAAATTGTCTGAAATAAAATAAATATTGCTAAACTATTCCATAGCATCTGAAAGAAAACTTTCAAGTAAATCATCCAAAGAATTAAATTTCTCTACTACCTCCGCAGATGGCATATCTAATTCTAAATATTCATAGTTACTAGGATTATATACAAACCAACTAATATTGTTCTCTCCGATAAAAACAAACCGTTTATTTTCTTCAACTTCATGCCAAATTTTATTATACTCAAAGAAATCATAAACCTCAGCAGAACAACTATCATCTGTTTTTAAACCATAAAGTACACTCCCATTAAAATCAAGACCATTTACTTTTGTTAAAAATCGTGAATATTCTTGTTCCATAAATATTTTAACTTCGTTTATTTCATTTTTGCTAAGAGATTTAATTTTATCTAAATCAATTGGAGAATTTAACTTTTCCCCATAACCAGATTCAATTCTTTCTATTTTTTCTAAAAGTTCAAGCCACATTTATTTACCTCACTAATTATATATGTTTTTTCCAATGATTGGCCACAAAACTTCCTTACTTTCCCCGATTTTCATTGTTCTAACAATACTGTTTTGATAATTGGTAATAACTTTATGGTAAGGGTCATTCTTTATCAAGACCAAATTGCTAAAGTCGTTGGTTCCACTATCATCGAGTGGCAATTCATGGTGCACTTGATAACCTTTCGGCACAAATCCATCTTTCAACTTCTGAATATCCGTTTCACTAAGCCCATGAGATTTCAAATTACTCTGTAAAATTGTAGCTCGATTCATTTCAATCTTCTAATTATTTGTACCGTACAGTCGTTACAAATTCTGTGTTAATTGTTCGTGAAACATTGCTGTCAAACTGATAATTATATATCAAAATCAACGTATTATTGGGTGCAATATTGGCCTTTATGCCTTTTTGCTTTAATTTTTTTACAATAATGTTGTCATAGGATGCGCCCTTTAGCATATCAAACAAATTTGTAAAGCTGGTTTCAAAAACTTCTTTTTCAATTAGATAATCATCAATATCATCAATATCAATGTTATATTGATTGTAAAACATTGAAGGAATCACCTCTCCTTCATCATCATATTTCAAAGTTATAAACTCATCTAATTCTAACTTAGTATCAAAGTTGCCAATCCAAATTGACACTGTATTTTCTGTTTCCATGATTATCCTTTCTATTTTCCAAGAAACCGTAGTCCCTCTGGCAATGAGGCTATTCCACCATCTAGTCCATAATTTGCCCAATTATTTAACCTTCTGACAAAAGTTTCATAATCCAAAGAACTATCAATTATCCCCAGCAACTCATTATGAGCAAGCGTTGAACCTAGACCACCATGAACTCCGGTCGGATTCACAAATTTTACATCTGATATTGCCGTTCTAAGATCACGTATCTGTTCAGCATGAATCCCCATCTCTTAAATTGAGGTGCACGAGAAACAAGATGCCATTCATGCATTCCGCCAGGCGCTCTTAACTGTCTTTCAATTTTGCGTCTTAAATGCTTATTATCCCAAATTTGCTCTAATTGTTCAGGTGTTAATCTGTTGAAAAATTCTTCAAAATTACCAGATTTAACAGTTGGAATATCCTTAGGAGATAGGTCATCAATTACTATTGGCTCTTCCAGAGCTTTAGCTACATCATCTCCATGCTCAGCTGCCTCGCTTGCTCATTCGCTGAACTCTTGACGGGCTTTCTTGCCAACTTGTTCTGCCGTTTCCTTCAGGCCTCGAGCGACATCATCAGATGCATTGTAGACACGGGCACCACTTTTTGTAAAGTTGTCACTAAAGTTTGCTGGCTCTACAATCCCAGTATACCATAAATCATATGTACAAGCTTTTATCAAACTACAAGAAAACCACCTCGAGGGTGGTTTTTTCTATCAATCGTCCATTACTCCGCCTGTAAGCTGGTACATGAGGTAAATGTGCTCCAAGGTTTTTACCTTATCCATATGTTCCACATCTTTTACGCCACCCAAGGCTAGTAAAGTAACAAAACCGAAAGTTAAGACTTTGTTGTATTATACCAGTTCTAATTTTCCTAGTTCTTTCAAAGCATCAACTTTTGAAGGCGATGAGTCACTTTGCACAAAATTTTTCACTTCCTCAACATGATTATAAAAATCTATATTAATTTCTTTTAAGTTTTCAATAAATAGTTCTATTAAATTTGAATCAATATTTTCCAAAGGGGGAGGCAGTTGCTTCTGATTATCAAACAAGTAAGCTTCTTTAGCCGTCGAGCCAACTGCATAGCTAATATTATCCCATGATGGAACGTTAGTTTCATCCTCATCTAATTGCATATAGATAAAAAGTCCATTAAAATCTGTCCCATCATCCAATAAAGTATAGAGTTCTTTTCCTGTTTTATCTTTGTTTTCCAAAAAACTCCAGCAATCATCCAAGACGGCTCGAATTTGAGGCTTGTATTGCGTTTTCATCTGACTAAGAATAGCCTCTGAATAAATTAGCATAAAATAAGTATCAATCATCTTATCTCCTTATTATAAAATTTGTCCATTTTTTATTATGAAGTTTAACTTGCTACCAATTTCTGCAGATAGGGAGCTTGCAAAAAACTGAATTGAAAAATTGATTCAACTCAGTTTTTTAACTTAGAACAAAAACAAGATTGGTGCTGTGAAAATTACTTTCTCTTACTTTATATCTTCTTTTCCTTAACTTCCTCAAACCATTTTTCAAACTCTAGTCGTGGAAGCAATTCTTCATCCTTGTCATAACGCCCTTCATAGCTATAGCGACTATCAAGACTATTTTTCTGAGCATCATAAATCAACCACATTTCAGTTGGGTGTTCGCGGTTATATTCTTGGCACAGCTTAACCATTCTTTCTATATCTTGTGCCCCAATTCTTAATAGACTAAACTGAATTTCATCTGAACTATCTATTTCATTATGAAGGTAACCCGCAATCTCATCTCTATCCAGGTAATGATTATTAGTTTTAAAAAATACATCAAATCTATAAAAACCATCAGCAACACAATAAATAAAAATTTTATCTGCTTGATTTTGGACATATTCCATTGCTAATGAAATCATGCTAGCCTGAACTTCCATAAATCTATCTTCAAATTGTGTCATATTATCCTCCCTTTATCTGTTTATATTAGGAATTTCTTCAAAATACTCTATACCATCAATCTTATAATTAACTTCAAAGCTAGTTGGCCTCATTGAAGATCCCTCGTAGTTAATCTTAATATCTACTTCAACTTTCTTTGGTGGATTTGATTTTAAAGCATCTGCCCAATCACGTTCAATACGACAATATTCTTTTAGATTGACATCTTTAGCTTGTGAAACAAGGTTATCCAACTCGGGTGATCCACCAAACAAATCTCCGAAGATATGCTCTGCATGATCCCCGATTTCTTTATCTAGAGTATTGAAGTTATGGCGTAATCTATCTTCATGGAGTTTTAATTGTAAATCTTCGGCATAAGCCCGATCGATACGACCCACCTCATCAGTACGATAAAGATAGCGATGTTCTCCAGCCTCATATACCACATTAGGTTTAGGAACTTTTCCATCCATATGACTTCCATCTGTTAAAATTTCACTAGCTTCATCTATTCAATTTCTCGTTTGAGATTTTCCTAATTTTCTACCAGCTAGATTGATTCTATCATGAAGATGATTGATTGAAAATCATGAACAAATTCAATTTATTATATCATACAAACGCAGAATGTAAAAACCACCTCAAAAGGTGGTCAAATTAGGTATTATCTATCTTCCTGAACCAAGAGGTCGTATGGGAAAAAATCTAAATCTTTGAATCGTTCATCGTAGATACCCCTCATCTTGCAAAGGGCAGCGGTATCAAAACTCCAATAGCCGTAATAAGCATCATCTGTCTCATGCGTGTCATACCATGAGGCTTCTGAATGGGCATAGTACCAGAACTTCTGTGCTTCAATAACACTATCCGCATCATTCCCAATCATATTGAGATACTCTAGATGGGAACGGAAATTCTCTACTCGGCCGTCTAATAAATAGATAGCTAATGTATCAATGTAGCCTTCTTCAAACTGCTCACCTGCATCTACAAAGGACTGATACTTACTGAAAATCTTTTCTACATCCTCAATAAATTCTTCCTTACGGTCTTCAAATAGAACAGCTAATGAGAGGTAATCAATCAGTGTATAAATACTTCCTTTAGTTTGATAGTATTTCTGATAATAATTGAGACTAATTTTAAACCACTTAAACACTTCATCTAACGAGTTTCCTAGTGAATAATTTATTCGCAATAACTTCTCAGAGTAACTTGACTGTGATAGGTAATATCTATTTAGATATTGTGGTAAGACACGTTCTCTATGGTCTTGCCTCTCTCTCCTCTCAAATGTTTTCGAATTAAAATTTAACCTTTTCCCAAAATACTCTTTGTCTTTATATTTGTCTCTAAACATCATATTCCTCACTTCATCTTCTTGGCCATATCGTCTAATTGATTGACAATAATACGACCATTCTCCTTAACATTAAACAGATGGCTTTGAACATCACCAAATTCCATAGCATCTTGAATTGCAGCCAAATGTTCTTCACTTACTGCTTTGTCCAAACGATTATTGATCCACTCAAGATCCATCTGGTCCGTTCCATCCGCTAAGCCTTTACTCAATTTTGCTTTATTATACTTAGCCTCTGAAATGATATATGGTGGGTGACCATTTGGATTGTAGTAAACACCATCGATTCCCTTACGCCCAGCATCATCTAAGCCTGTTACCATGTCCTTGCTGATGCGCTCATAACCAAACTGACGGTAGTACTCGTCTTGAACCATTTCACCAAAGTTACCTTTCTTCAAACTAGAAGAAAGCGCCTCTTCACCATAGCGGACTTTTAAGATCTCAGCTTGTTGTTTAGCTATCTCCTCTACTGTATGTACTTCAGCAGTGACTGGAATATTATCCGCCAACATTTTTTTATGGAGTTCATCCAAATGGCTTTCCCACTTGTGACCTTCCCAATGGACTTCAGGATGAGGTTGTTCTGCGGCCTCCTTCACGCCCTTAGCCATATCATCACTATGCTTAGCCAACTGTTCACTGGCTTCTACGTCTGAAAAACCACCCCAAAGGGTGGTTGCATCAATTTACAGTCCTATTCTGGAAGATGGATATGGAGAGTATAGCCACTTTCAGCAAGTTGTTGAGAAACTACATTTAAGAATTTTACTGCATTTTCTACTAAATTATACATGAAATGAATGGATATAATAATCTTATCAAAATCATCTCCGTATTTCGGTACATATTGCTTGGTATCCAGATAAAGAAGGTAATTATTGAGCTTATCCTCAAGCAACTCAAAATGCTCTTCTTCAAATTCCCAGTTACAGGTATCAATAATCAATAACTCCAAGTTGCCATTTACAACACCCATTGTGTCGATTTGGTCTGTTTCGAATACACTCATTTTTTTAGCCTTTCTTTACAATAATCAACGATATATTCATTTATCCATTTACCCTTATTTTGGTATTTTCCTTGTTTACGCTTTGCGATCAAACCTTCAGCCATTTGGAGTGCATCTGCATACTGCTCCCGGTGAATCATTAATAACATTCCTATTAAATCATAACCCGCAAGACTTGGTCCATTCTCAACTGCATAGGCATAGAAATCCTCAAAAGATGAGAAGCTATTTATAAGTTTTAAGACTTCTTCATGCACTTCTGAGAGCACCTCAAAAACCTTGGATTCTACTTTTTCTAAATCAAGGCCATCCATTGTCCAGTCTTCTTTGACTATCTTATATGGTAACGATACACTATCGACTGTAAAGGCTCCAACTGCTCGAAGACTCATGGGCTCCTGCGAATTACTCATCATATCAAAAACTTCCCAAAAGATATCATCAATAATATAGGGTTTTATTGAAGGTTGAATTGTGATAGAAAACTGATTATCTGGAAATTTAATATCGATCATATACGAAACCAGATAGTCTCCTACTTTGTTGAAATAGGCCCAATCTCGAGACTTTAGTTGTAATTTTTTTGCTGCATTGCGCTGAACTTTTTTCAATTCTTTTTTTAGTTGTTTATCTATTTTTGAAAATTTAACCATTCAATCACCTCACTAATCTGGTCTTATAACTGGTATTTCAGTTCCAGGTGGAATTTCGAAGCCACCTCTAAATACACCTTTCCCTTTACCAACAACATGAGCATTAGCACCATCTTTAATCAATTGAAATGCTTTTTTTTGGTTTGGAGTAAGAGGAGCAGTAGCAGAGGATTTATACTCTTGAATCAATAACTGACCGGTTTCCTTATCATACCCCATTGCATCAACTCGAGTACGAACAATTTCACCATCGGGAGCCTCGACGTCAATCGTTATTTGTTCCTCAACATCAGTAGCAATTTTCTTGAAGTCTTCCAGTCTTTCTAGTTCGTACTGACGACCTTGGTTGCGTATTTTAGCCATTCGATCAGAAGTCTCTTTCCAATCCAGGGGTTCACGAGGTGTCTTTCCTTGTTTTGCTTTTTTCTTAAGATATTTTTCATATCGAGCCTGAACTTCAGGATCAGTAAATTTACCGTCCACAAATTCTTCCAGTCCTTTGGCTACATCATCTCCATGCTCAGCTGCCTCGCTATAGAGACCTCGACGTATGCGTTGATACTCTGCTCCTTCACTCGTACTCTGGTACAGTCGAGCTGTGTGCTTACCGATATCATCCCCATAACGGAATTTATCCAAGCCCGCAAAGGCGAACTTCTTGCGGCTAAAGTCATCCCATAGATTCCCTAAACGACTAGTAAAGAAGTCCTTGGTCGCGCCATAGCTTTCCCGAGCCAACTTACCCAGATGACTGTTAGACAGCGCTGTGCGAGCTTTTCTAAAATAAGACATTCCCTTCTGAATCTTGGGCGCCTGAGCCAAACGGCTGACTAGCTTGCTCCCACCAGCCATCTTAGCTAACTTAGCAGGACCAATCCATGAAACAATTTCACTAACGATTTCACCTGCCGCATGACCGCTCTCGTAGCCTGAAAACTTACCAACTAGATTGATTTTATCACGAATCGGTTGCTGCTTCAAATCTTTTGCATGACGCACATCATGGAGAATCGCTCCCATAATACTACCATCTCGAGTACTGTCGTCTAGGTCATTAATCAGATTATTCACTTCTGGAATCATTGTGACCAATCCAAACACATTTCCAAGCGTATTTAGAAAAACGTGCCCAAAAGTCTCTATCCCACCTTGTAAATCATCCTTCATCCACTGTGGAGTCTCATTTCCCGTGAGAGAATTATAGCCTAATATCACACCTTCAGTGGAATATTGAACAAGATCAACGCCAAACTCCGCAACTCCAAAAACTGCATCCCCTACAGCCCCAAAGGCTGCATCTCCAAAACCTTTTAACCATTTCCAGTTAGGATCATCCTTCATCCAGTTAGTCATACTATCTAAGCCATCGGAAAGCCCCTTACGCCAATCTCGTAGTGTTGCTTGAATCGGGTGATGAAGACGCCAATCTTTTTCTATTCGATCCCTTTCCTTTTCTTCCAATTCCTTGGCTTTTTGTGCCTCTAACTTGGCTTTCTGGACACTCTCATCTATCTGATCATCAATCTCCTTGACCTTATCTGCCATAGGAGAAAGATTATTGACTACTTGACTAATGATGGGATCGCTATAGTCAAGCCCATCTGTCTGGTGCAGTTGGCCTAGCAATTCTTGAAGATTCTGAAGACTGGTTTCAGTTGTTAGAGCAGTACCCTGGCTATCCCAAGCAGAAACTTTTTCTATTGTATTGGTTACTACATCCTTAGCATTGGAGAGATTGCCACCAAAATATTCATAGTTCTTAGCATCGCTGGTCACAGAGACTAGGTCACTGACGCTATCCGTTGCGCTGTTAATTGTTTTTCTAATTTGATCAATCTCACCTTTTAGGGTATCAAAATATTCGCTTGTAGACTTCAAATAACTATGGCTAATTATCGCTGTACTTGACTTCTCGCCAGTCGCTGATTGAAAACTCTCTACTTCCTTAGAAAAGTCACTTTGCAGGCTATAAAGAAGATCCTTTAGTTGGATTAGCAGCATATTATGCGAACTATTAATCTCACCAGCGATAGCTTGCCCCACATCTCCGTACATAGAATTAGAAGTAATAACAGAATTATAAGAGCTTTTAGCAGTCTCCAAGCTGGCAATTATTTTTTCTGACTGCGATTGAAGCCCCTCAAAAACATTATATAGTTCTTCTACATCGACGTAAAATCCATCACTCATCTAACCCCTCCTTCTCTACTACTTTCTCATTCAGAAAAGCTAAATAAGCCAACTGATCTACCATAGTCATAAAGGCTGTAGACAACTGGTGATTTTTGATATAAGTTTGGCGGATGACTTCTTCAGATATCCGCTCTTCCCATTCATTTTCATAACCCAAATGAACGACATTCTTAATCATCATGTTGCTAACAAATACAGGCGGAAAAGCAGCAACTTCACCAAATGGCCACACCCGACCAAAATAATCTATCACGTAAGGATCAAAACCTTCTGCCAAAGGAGCCTTACGTCCCGTCAGCATGACAAGCGCCCCTGGCTCCTCAGAAAACATCTCCTTAAGCTCACTGTTCAGCAAATCCAAATCAATCTCAACAACTGAACCAAGGGGATAAATTTTCCCAAAATAGACATCTAAAATAGCTAAAAAAAGAAAAAAAGAATCCTCAGACCACACTTGGTCTTGACCATTAAAAGAGAAGGTAATTTGACCGTTCTGAGTACGGTTAAAAAGAATAGTTGTACCCAGCAATGAATTGTATTCATACTGAGATTTTTTCAACTTGATTAACTTATATAATTCTCTCATTAAAGGAGGTCGATCTCCCAGAAATTCTCCAAATTTAACAACCGTATCTGTTATTTCAAAATCAGTATTCGGCCACGTCGACAAGACAGTACGAAAACTCTCTAACTCTTTAGTACCTGTCATTAGTTAAACCTCACATAATTCTTATTCTTATCAATTTGACTAGCATAGACAGCATCATCCTCAACAATTTTCTCACCCATTTTAGTCATCATATCCGTCCTCGCCTCTCCATACGACTTATAAGAAGTTAAAGCTGAGTTCCAACTATCTTGAATAGTATTAAATTTTTTAAAGCGCGAAAGAGTTGTCTTACTAATTTCTTTTTTTGACAAAGTTATAATCCCATGAACGCCTTTCTTAGCATTACTAACAACGCTAGACCATTCTTCTGGTTTTACACCTACTTGATCTTGAGACATATTTTCTCCTTTTACTGAATAGAATTCCACCAAGATTGTGCTTGGTCCCAAAAACTTTGGGCTGCTCCCAATAAATCTATCTGAGAAGCTTTCAATTTCACTAATTCACCATTAATGTTTTTCAAGGTATCCTGATAATTGTTTTCCATATCAGTCAGATTTGTAATTCCACGCTCGAAATGAAATTTACATTCGTTTTTTAAATCCCCTTTCCAATTACCCGCAGGAGACATATCTCCTGCAGGTCCATTAAAAAGATTTTCTGCACCATCAATTTTTCCATTTAGAAGAACTAACTGTTCTTCTAAAATTTTCTTCGCGGCGTTTAGTCGCTCTATTTTTGCGCCTGCATTATCTGCTTCTTGCTTTTTTTGATCTCCATTTATTTGGCAATTTCTCGCATTTTGAGCATATATTTCATTGTCAACGATTTTTCCCATTAAGTTCCCTTTCTTCTTTTTCTTTAGGTTTTCAAAAAAGGACTAGGACAAGGTCCTAGTCCTTTTATCAAAATGTGCATTAACCTTTGAAACCGAAGCTATTAGCATCTGCTGTATCACGCTCAGAGACAGTGTTCGCATAACTTACTAATTGTTGGTTAATAGATGACAAGAGCTCTTGAAATTTCACTACATCACCGTGGAGTTGGTTATATTGATCCAAGTATGACTTAAAAGCACTACCCTTCCAATGGGCTTCCATCTCACCATTAGCTGCATTTACTGTCTGAATCGCTGTTTCGATTTGATCACGAGCATTTGAATAAACTGCTGCTTGAGCAGTTAGTTCTTCTGGAGATAATGAAATTGTTGACATAGTTGACTCCTTAATTGTTTTAATAATAATATTATATAGTTTAGAAAAATAGATGTCAATAAAAAATAACATAAGTTTAACAACTAAATTTAAAATTTCTTCTATTTACTCTATTTAGTTGGTAAAAATAGAACAGTAAACAATACTTTCATTGAATGCTTTTTTCTATTCCAAATAATGAAATCCCGATTAAAAAGAGAAGACCTACTTGGTCCTCTCAATTCATAAAGATTCCTCAACTATGAAATAGTTAGTAAAAAACTACAACAAATTGATTAAATTTAAAAAAGTTGAAAATTCCTTATTATTTATAGCTGTAAGCCCAGTAGTAAACACCGTTTCCGTCTACAACTGTCGCTACTGCACCTTCAGTTACGTTAGGATCAAGAAGCAATTCTCTCAGACCGCTGTTAGCCCATTTCTTAACGACAACAGAGGCATCTTCATCACGACGTCCAACAAAGCCTGAGCTATCGTATTGACGTGAGATTTCATTTACTTTTGGAAGTGCTTGATTTTGATAAATGTCTTCTGACCATGTCAACTCTTTCAAGCCTTGAGCTTTACGCTCTTCATTGATTTTAGCGAAAGCTTCTTTAGCTTTTGAAACATAGTCATAGTTTGTATCATTTGTTGCTTCAACACGGTAAACAAACTTAACATAACCAAATTCTACATCACTGTATTTCTTGTCCTCAACGCCACTCTTAAGATTTGCAATCAAGACATAATCCTTAGCATATGGGTTTTCTTTGGTTTTCTCAAAGATTTCTGGATCTTCGATTTCCCATTCAACTTTGGCATCCCATCCTGCGTTATCAAGGAACTTAGGATTCATCTTTTCGATAACGTATTTCTTGAATTCTTCAACGTTCTTGAATGGCAATGGTTGACCTGCTTTAGCAGTTGTCACTAGGTTAGTTGAGTACAATTTCACGCTAGAGTCTTTATCACTGTACATGTATTCATCATCCGCAGTGTTTTCGTGAAGTTTTGGATCTACACCTGGATCGTTTGGATCAGTCATACCTTGCAGTTTCCATTTTTGTCCAATCCACTTCCAGTATGCTGAATAACCTGTACGCTCTGTGTTAGATGGTACATAATAGTAGTGTGTACTACCATCGAAGTAGTAATTTTTATCATTCTCAAGGGCTTTATCACCTGGTTTTCCTGGTGGGTAAACCAATTTTGGAGTTTGTCCATTTGGTGCCCAAGCTAAATGCTCAAGACCTTCTGCAGGTTTTTCAACGTATGACGGGATTTGATCTTCACTTGGTTTATCAGTCGTTACCAAACCAGGAGTTTCTGGCACAGCAGGTGTTGTTGGAGTTTCTGGTTTTGGTTCTGCTGGTTGCTCTGGTTTCGGAGCAAATGGATCAAACTCACCTTCTGCACCGTTAATTGGAGGATTTTCTGGCAAATCAACACTTGGTACCTCAGGTTTTGGTTCTGCTGGTGTAGTAGGCTCATCTGGTTTATCAGTAGGAGCTGGAGTTGGTTGCTCTGGTTCCGCTGGAGTCGGAGTTGGAACTTCTGGTTTTGGTTCTTCCGGCTGACTTGGAGTTGTTGGATTAGTTGAGTTATCAGCAGAATCCTTAACAAACACCCACTTGCCATTTTTATAGTAGTAATAGTCGCCATTATCCAACACATAGTAATGATAACCATTTTCATAACGATAATGCGGATCGTTTTCCAAGTTGTTATTGGATGTGCTGTTATTGTTAGTATTTGTCAATGGTTTCCACTCACCATCACGATAGATGCGGTAAGAACCATCCGTCATACGGTAGTAATGGTTACCATTCCAGTAAATGTAGTTTTCATCGTTTGCAAGATTGTTGTAATTATTCCAACCATTATATCCGTAGTTGTTGCTATAGTTGTAATTCCAGTTGTTATAGCCTGGATAATAGTTATTATAACCATAGTTGTAATTATAGCCATTGTAACCATAGTTATATCCGTAGTTATAGTTGTTATAGCCATAATTATAGTTGTTGTAACCATAGTTATAATTGTTGTAACGGTTATTATAGCCGTAATTATAATTGTTATAGCCGCCATTCCAGTAATTATAACCTGGTTGATAGTAGTTATAACCATAATCTTGAGCCTGAGCATTATTCGCAAGAGCAAATGCTGGAATAATAGCCGCAGCCGCTACAACAGATCTTGATAAGAGTCTGAAACGATTGTTCATATTAATTAAACCTCCAAAGTGACCAACATCACTTCATATTTTTGTGGGGGGAATTTATCTTTTGTGCACAACTTCATAAAAAAGAATTTCACGAAATACTGCCAGCTGACAGTTGACTGCTCCATCATTATCAAACGCAAAAAAACGAATCACTAGTTAGTGAATCCACCTGATTAAAGGTTGCACATAAATGTTTTTATAACATTTGATTTAGAAACAAAGAAGTCAATATGCTTGAAAATACTTTTTTATGCATATCTCACCCTCAAGACGAATTATAGCACAAGAAATTTTTGAATGCAAGCATTTTAGTTAACAAGGTGTAAATTATTTTTATGGGTAATTTTTTATAGTTCGTATTTTTGTTTTATTTTCTATTTTTTATCTATAGAAATCATTAAAATCTTCTCATTTACGAACCAATGCAATAGATAATTGTTTATAATTTGGTTTACATAGTGTAAATTATTTTTATTATTTATTTATTGAAACTCCTCGCCCTATCATTCTGATTTTTTATTTAAGTTTATTTTAAGCTTAAGTTAAGGCTTTTTTAAGCATATATTAAGTTTATTTTAAGAGTCAAAGAATCTGTTTATAAATTTCTTGATTGTGGGTTTTTATTTACAGAAATGAATAAGTGTTAAAGAGTAGTAAAAAATACTAGAAGCATTTATTGCAGCTTCTAGTATTTTGAGTTTATTAATATTTGAGTTGTTTGATAACCAAGAGGTGACTATCTTCTTCTCCAACCAAGCTGTGTGGCTCATTGGGCTCCATGGTTAAAAAGGAACCTGCCACTAGCCGCACAGTTTGTTCTCCAGCAGAAAAGCTCACATCTCCCGACAAACAAACAACTGTTACCAGTGCATCAGCACTGTGCTCTGGTACTTCTTTTCCTTTGGCAAGATGCAGATGATGGATGATTCTGCCTTCTTCTTGCACAGGTGTTTCTGCAAAATCATTATTGGGATTGGTAACAAAAAATTTCATTTTCTTCCTCCTTCTAATGGATGATGTGACTACTGATCTTCATAGCCTCCACCAGCAATGCCAAAATATTCTTCTAAAGATTTGCCTGATTGAGCAATTTCCTTGGCTTCTTGACCAATATAGCGCAGATGCCAGCTTTCAGGCATATAGCCAGTTGAACCTTCCTTACCCTCTAGATAGCGAACGATAAAACCATATTTATAGGCGTTATCTAGAAGCCACTGACTTGCTCCGGCTTCTTGCACGAGGTTACCACTCTTATCAATCAAGTCAAAGGCTAAGCCGGTCTGATGCTCACTGTAGCCTGGCCGAGCCGAATAGCGGTCTGCAGCTGCCTTACCATCCTGATTGACATAATTTTGATAGAGTTCTGTCTGAGTATCATAGCTGCGAAAACCACTGTATTGGTCGCTAATAGCATAACCTTGTGCCTGCATGTCTGCAATCAGTTTGAGCAATTCTGCTTTAGCAGTCGCATTCTCACCTGGATTATAGGAAGCTGACAAAGGATAGTGCTTGTTGACTACGAGAATCTCATCATATTTCCCTTTGACACTGTAGTAGCTGCCGTTATAAGAAACATTTTGATCAAGAGTTTTGGCCTCGTGATTTTGCTCCTTTTTAGTATCAGCACTATCTGAAGATGGTGTCGTATCTTGGCTAGAGTTTTTGCCATTTTCAGCATCTTGTTTCTTAACCGTACTGGTTGAACTAGCCACTTGTTTATCAGAGCTATCTCCGGTAGTGTCTTTACCTGACGAACACGCGCCTAGAACAAGAACAGATGCTGCAAGAAAAATTAGTTTACTGTATTTCATTGTCATAATATCAACCTTCTGAAACTTCAAGATTATAGATTACAAAAGAATCACCGCTAGGTTTCAAGTAATAAGTCTTATTTTTACGATTTACACTATTTGGAGTGTTATCGGTATAGTGGACCGTATAGTCCTCATATGTTGTCACGATATAGGAACCATTTTCTTCCTTGATTTCGCGGATATCCAAAGCTCCTGGCTCATAATAGTTAATTTTCGCTTTCTTAACACCACCACCAGTGGTCCACTCAACCATTTCTCGATATACTGCACTAGAGGTATCGTAGTATTGAGAATAGTTGTTGCTCCTATTAGAAACTGAGCTGAAAACAGCACTGCGGTAGTCATTAAGGAAAGTAGAGACTTTTGCCTTTTGAGCCTCAACCTTTTTCGCTTCTTCGTTCTTTTCTCTAATCTTAGAAACCACTTCCTTAGGAAGAGATAATTTCACATTAGTGGTGTCATCTTCCACAACAACTGTCTCTTTATTGGTAGTAAAGGTAGTATCAGAGATAGTAAACTTAGCATAAATTTCAAGTTCTTGATAAGGAACAAGCTGCAACTCAGGGGTCAAACTGCTACCACTCTCTTTACCATTAACAACGATTTTAATATCTGTTGCTTTTGAAGTTTCAGAAGGCATAGTAATTTTTAGCTGTTTCTTTTCAGACTTGAGATCGAGTTTGATTTCATTATCCTTAGCCGTAGCTAAATCAAGCTGAACCTTACTCTCTACATCTCCAACATCCGTCTTACCTTTGAGAGTAAAGTCTTGTTTGATAAAGTGATATTCACCCAATTCAGTGTCAGTGTTTTTCTTAAGAGTAATAGTTTTTTTCTCACCAGGTTTAATGGTAGCATTATCCAAATTGGTATTGACTTTAACTTTGACTGGATAGGAAACCATCTGATATTCCTGAAAAATACCAAATTTCTTACTCTTTTCAGTAACACCTAAAATCTTATTATTGTTGTCATCGATATAAGCAGATTTGCCATTTGACTCAACAATGTTATCTAGCTCAGTTTCGAGATTAATCTCCTGGCTCTCTAGATGCTCAACTAGCGCTCTTGCTTCAGCACGTGTCCACTTATCGGATTGAGTAGAAAGAAGACTTGCCACTTCATCAAAGTCTTTACTAGAGACGGCTTTTGCAAAATGGTCTGTGACCACTTTAACTCCAGTTATAGAATTTAAATAGAAGAATGCTCCAATCAAAGCGGCAACTAGAAGGGTTGGAGCCCCAATCATGATTGCTTGCTTCTTTGATATTCTCTTTTTAGCCTTTTTTACTGGTTTCTGTGGTAATTGTGAGTCGAGTAGTTCAGACCGAATAGGCAGGTTAGAGAATCCTTGACTCTTAGCCTCCGCAAATTCTTCTTTGGTAGGTTTTCGACCAATATTATTTTCAAAAGCTTGCAGCCAATTCTTACGAAGCTCTTCATATTGGCTAGATTCAAATGAGCTTTGCTTATCATCTTGGGAAGATGGTTGAACCGATTCTTCTGTGACAGAATCTTCAGAAGGTGTCTCCTGAACAATATTTTGATTATCAGAAGCTTCATCAGTAGTATTTTCTACTGACGAAGTATCTGTGGTTGCTTCCTCTGCTTCGCCTGCAATCTCCTTAATCTTTTTTGGATCAAAGTTAGATTGTTTGCCGGCTAGAAACTCACTTGCAGTTGGTTTTCGACCAATTACTTTTTCAAAGAGATCAACCCATTTTTCTTTTGTTGCCATAAATCTCCTCCAAGATTACATCATTGCGATACTAGTTAGTAGAGAAAAAGCGATGAAAGAGAAGAAAAGTGTAATCACACCATTGACAATAATGGCCAATAGGTATTTATAAAAAGGATCCATAGAGTTGTTTGTCTTGGAATAAATCAAAGCAAAGGTCGCCCCAACTCCGACTAACAAAAGACCAATCCATGTGAAGAACAGAGATAAATGAATAATACCCAACAGAGCAAACAGAGCTGAGACAGCAATAAATGGAAGAACAATGGCATAAAGTCGACCGTACCAATCAAAAGCCTTATTAAAGGTAAAACTTCTATCCTGATAGACCAAACGCTTCACAACAAAACCACCTAAAATAATAGAAAAAAGGAAGAGAGCTGCTGCTATCAGTGAAACAAAGAAGACTTTGAAATTAAAAGTCGGTCCATTATACGTACCTAAACTCATGATACCAATGGTACTGAAAATATTGTAGTTTGCGACAATAGCAAAAAAGAACACTGTCAAACCTAGAGATAGGTAGCCATTCACCTTACTGCTCTCAACTTCAGATGTCGGTGATTTCCAAGCTGAAACAAGCCAAGTCCAGAAACCTTTCATTGTTTTAGAAAACTCGTTGGGCTGAGGAGGTTGTTGACTGTAATAAGCCTGCGGTCCTTGTTGAGGTACTTGTGAATTGAACTGTCCTTGCTGTGTGTTGTTCTGATAAGCTTGCGGACCAGAAGACTGAGGCTGTCCATTAAAGGAAGTTGCTTGCTGAAATCCTTGTTGCTGATAAGGTTGTCCCTGATTAGCAAATTGATTTGGATTCGCTTGTTGCTGTGGAACTTCTTGATATTGTTGAGAAGCCTGCTGAGCAAAAGGCTGTTGGAAATTTTGTTGCTGAGCAAAGTTTTGTGGTTGACCTTGTGTTTCAACTGTTTGAGCTTCTTGTTGAGACTGTTCAAAGCTTGATGAAGCTGGGCTAGCTTCACTAGGCGCTTGCTCTGTCCTTACCTGTTCAGCTTCCACAAATTCCCCTGCAGCAAAAGCTTGAGCAATTTCTTCCTCTGTAGCTGAGCGTCCGTTAACGGCCTCAAAATATTCAAGCCAATCTTCTTTTGACATATATATTCTCCTATCCTCAATTTATTATACTACTATAGTATACAAAAAAAGGGCTGGAAATTCAATCAATTCCGGCACTTGCTCTTCTTAATCGCTTGTCATAACGTCAATTTAGCAGGAAAAGCTTCCACTCCTCCTTCGACATTGGTTACTTGGTAACCCTTGGCTTCCAAAAATTCGCAGGCACGCGCTGAACGTCCGCCTTTTTGGCAGATGATATGGTAGGGGATTTGTTTATCCAATTGCCCATAATTCTCCGGTAGGCTGCTGAGAGGCAGATTCTGAGCTCCAGAGACATGTCCAGCTGTAAATTCGTCCACCTCGCGAACATCAATCAACTGCAGTTCTTCAGCCTGCATTTTTTCATATAAATCTTTTGCATTAATTTTTTGCATCATTTTTCTCCTATTCATTCATAATCACAATTTTTCCAAAACCTGCCGTCCCCTCTATAAAAGCATGAGCTTTGGGCACTTGCTCTAGGGAAAAGACACGCCTTGGTGTAACATTGACCTGATAGCGGTCAATATAGTCAAATAATTCATCCATCAAATCTTGACTCACATGAGCTGAGTGGAAACTTGTCAGAAAACTGTTGTTTTTGATTTCTTCGATTGGGTTGAAATCATCCAGTTCCCACTGGCCGCCCAAGAGACCGGTGACACAGATAATCCCCCCCTCTGCAATATGGTCAAAAGAATCCTTGATAGTTGCCGGACCGACCAACTCAAGGATTTTATCAAACTTATCCTCTGTTTCCAGTCGGCCATCCTGGTCTATAATGATATCGTCGTAGGCTTGGTGCTTGAGCAGAAACTGTTTGGAACCACTATTGACCGAGCCCACGATATGTGTGTCTGGAAACTGTGCCTTGACCAGACGAGCAAAGGCCAAACCGACACCGCTAGTGGCAGCTCGGACTAAAATCTTGTCATTGGGCTCAATGCACAGATTTTTCATAGAACCTAGAGCAGTATAATAGGTCTCTGGCACTGCTGCCAGCTCAGTCCAGGTCAGGTTAGTCTCGATTGTATAAATTTGGTCGTTCGGCAGGAGGACATACTCAGCATAAGAACCATCAAAAGCTCGCCCCATTTCACCCATGATGGAAACCACTTTCTGGCCGACCTCTAAATCTGCTCGAGTCGTCTCGGCAACTTGGCCAACACACTCAATGCCTAAAATCCGAGGGAAGGTGACACTAGGCGATAAGCCCTCACGAGTAAAAATCTCCGAGTGGTTAATCCCAAATCCTCTGACCTTGACCAGCGTCCAGCCTTCTTGAAGTTCTGGAATTGGTCTTTCTTCCAGCAGAAGCTTTTCTGGGCCACCCGCTTCGTAAATGACTATAGCTTTCATCGTTTCCATAGAATCACCTCGCTTTCTACAAAGTTTAGCATTCTAAGCTTAGACTTTTCAAAAAATCAGTCAGCTACTCCTGCAAGATCTAATAGTTCTTTGACAAAATCATTATCCGGCTGTTGGAGAAGCCCTTGAGGGGAAGCAAGTTGCTGGATACGTCCTTCATCCAAGTTCAAGATAGAGGGACAAAACGCTAGCAAACGAGTGATAGAAATCCGCTAGGTTTGACATCCTGAGAGAGCAGCTGGATAGTACTACTCTATCTCAGCAAAATAGCTTACTAAAGCTCCAGCACTTGGTAAGAGTAGCCTAAATCTTGCAAGAATTTAAATAAATCTCTTGTAGAGACAAAAATAGTTTTTTCATTAGTATTGGGATGGAAAGTCATGATATCCTCTGATACAATGTCCCTATCAAAATAAACTTGAATGTCCTTCTCCTCATTGTTGAGAAGACCAAAGGGAGATACAGTTCCTGCTGGTAGGTTCATTTTCTCTGCCAAGGAGTCCAATGAGGCCATACGAATCCGATCGGCTCCCACTTGAACTTTAAAGTCATCCATATCCAATCGTTTCTTGTCATCCATAATGAGTAGGTAATACTGGGTTTTCTTCTTATTGGTTAAAAACATAGTCTTAGTCCGAACACCCTCCATGCCTTCAATATAGCTATCTGCCTGCTCTGTCGTAAATGCAGGAGGGTGCTCCACCACATCAAAGGTGATCCCCAACTCTTGCAACTTGTTAGCTACTTGTTGATATGCATCCATGCTTCTTACTTCATTTCTCCATGATATTTTTTACTAATTTTTGTAAATCTGGTACAACCTGAGCTGCAAACCAAGGATTTTTAGCCATCCAGATTTGGTTGCGGGGCGACGGGTGGACCAGTGGGAAAAAGTCAGGCAGGTAGTCTTGATAATGCTGAACCGTCTCGGTCAGCTTGATATTTCCTTTTTGATGCAGATAATATTTCTGAGCATACTGACCAATCAAAATGGTCAGCTCAATATCTGGCAAAAGCTCTAAAATCGGCTGATGCCATTTGTCCGCAAAGCCCTTACGAGGCGGTAAATCTCCAGACTTTCCATGTCCTGGAAAATAAAAATCCATGGGCAAAACCGCAAAGTAGCCAGAATTATAAAAAGTCTCTTCATTGACACCCAGCCATTCTCTCAGTCGGTCACCACTCTTATCTTTCCAGTAAAGCCCTGCCTGCTGAGTTTTCAGCCCCGGCGCTTGACCAACAATGTTAATCCGAGCATTCTTAGGTGCCGCAAAAAGCGGCTTGATTCCCTGCTCCGTAAATTCTTGATTTTCTGGATCAGCCATGATGGCCTTGGCAATATCCTCTATTGTTTGCATGACAGCTCCTTGCAAAGAAACTCATCCAGCAAGGCCAAACGAGTTCTTCTTTTTTTATTTGATTAGCTCGTAGATAGCCTCCGCGTAAATAGCCGCAGCACGGAAAAGGTCTTCTACATCTGTAAATTCATTGGCTTGGTGCATAGTGTTGACATAGTCAGGGAACATGGCGCCAAAAGCAACACCGCGCTTCAAAAGACGGCCAAAGGTTCCACCACCAATGACTTGCTCATGTCCTTTGAGACCCGTTTGTTTTTCGTAAACACTCAAAAGAGTTGCTACCAACTCATCATCTGCTGGAACATAGTGCGGAGTGTGTCCATGCTCAGATAGGCTTACTGACACAACATCAGCAACTTTTTCAAGACCGGTCTGAATCGTTTTCGGATCAGTACCTTGAGGGTAACGGATGTTCAGAGCAATGGTATTGTCAGCCTTGGCACTGTCAAAATGGAAGACACCAGCATTCATGCTGAGAGCACCCATTTTAGCATCTGTATAAGCGATTCCTAACTTCTCACCTGTAAAGTCCTCGTGCAGGACTTGAGCTGCAACTTCCAAATAAGCCTTGGAGTCACCAGCAAAGTCAAATTGGTTGAGGAAGAGAGCTAAATAAGTTGCTCCGTTGATACCATCCTCTGGTGTAGAGCCATGAGCTGATTTCCCAATGACTGTCACTTCAAGAGCGTCGCCATTTTCTTTCAGACTAGCTGAAACCTTGTGGGCAGCAACAAAGTCTTGTAATTTCTTATCCAATTCCGCTGCATCAACTGCTGCTGTAAAAATAGCTGTCGCAGATTCTGGCACCATATTCTCACGAAGTCCGCCAGTGAAGCTCTTGAGTTTAAAGCTGCCATCATTACTGTTAGCAAAGTGGAGATATTCTGTGATATTCCCTTTTTCACCGTTAATGATTGGAAATTCTGCATCTGGTGAGAAACCAAAGTCTGGCTCAGGTAGGCCAACATGCTTGAAATAATAGTCCATGTCTTGCCAACCAGATTCCTCGTCTGTCCCCACCACAAAGCGAACGCGCTTAGATACTGGCAATCCCAAGTCTTTGATGATTTTCAAACCATAGTAACAAGCCATGGTTGGACCTTTGTCATCAGATGAACCACGCGCATAAAGCTTACCATCAATAATTTCAGGTTTGTAAGGATCTGTATTCCAGCCACTCCCGGCAGGGACTACATCCATGTGGGCAAAAATCCCAAGTTCTTCCGTACCCTCACCAAAAGTAAAGTGACCAGCATAATTGTCAACATTCTTGGTTTCATAGCCATCACGCTCTGCGATTTCTAAAAACTTATGCAGAGCTTGAACAGGACCAGGTCCAAAAGGATGCTCCTTGTCTGCCTTGGAGTCATCCCGCTCTGAGTTAATTTCCAAAAGACTGAACAGGTCAGCTAAGAGAGCTTCTCTGCGTTTTTCAACTTCCGCTTTAAAATCAATTGTCATTATTTTACCCCAATTTCCAATTCGATTTAAATCAATAGAATTATGAATTAAATCGTAAATATTGATATGTCAACGTTTCTCAATGATTTCATCAACTGGCAAACGATAACTAGGTTCTAATTTTTCATCAGTATAACCAACAGTAATCAAGAGTTCCGGACGGAAACGCTCATCAATTTTCAAAACCTCATTAACCTTTGATTTATCAAAGCCTAAAATGATGTTAGATCCGATACCCTGGTCAGTCAGAGCCAGAACAAGGTTCATAGCCACCAGACCAGCATTGAGAGCTAAATAATCGCTCTTTTGCTGTTCACTATAGCGAGCAAACTCAGCTGGCAGATTCTGCATATAGAATTGGAGCTGCTCGTCAGAAAAATTTCTCACTCCAGCCACACGCGCAATCTTACGAGCCCGCTTGGTCAAATCTGTATCAGTAAAGAGGGCAATGGTCACTGGAGCTTCCTTAATCTGGTCCACATTTCCACCAAAAGCTGTCTCTGATAGAGCCTGATTACGCTCCCGCACCACAACGAACTTCCATGGCTGGCTATTGTGAGCACTGGGTGCCAACGTTGCAATTTCAATGGCTGTGCGAACATCCTTTGGATCCACAGGTTTGTAATTGAAATGCTTGGTCGCATGACGCTTTTTATTGAGTTCTAGAAATTTCATAAGTCGCATCCTTTTCTAAATATACTAGCTTCATTTTATCATATTTTGTAAGAGTTTGCAGGAGTTTTTCATTCTCTATAAGATATGGCTATCAGCTCTTGCCACTTGATAAGATTATTCCGTCGCAGAGGTTTCGTTTTCTCCATTCTGCCTACTTGACTCTCTTAAGCCCTTTTTAAATCGCTATAACTAGAGCTTCTTTCTTGATCAAAGACATTCTTAAAGTTTTGATTTTTCATAGATGTCTCAAGTCTAGGTTTAGGTATTCATTTTTCAGATGTTTAACTAATTATTTAATTAAACTACTATATTCAAATCTTTCCCAGAAACTCCATCAATGAAAATTGGATTTAATGCCAGTTTTAATTTTTTCAGTTTAAATTTTTGAATTCTCGTTATTTCGGGTAGAAAAGAGATATTCCCATTCGAAAATTTCCTTCTGATAATTTTATCATAGACATCTTTTACAAAATCTTCCCATTCCTTAGATAAAGAATTTGCAAAGGCTGCTTCTGCATCTAATAAATACCTGCAAATTAATTTCAATCCTAATCATATCTTCTACTTTCTATCTAGCTACTTATTCTAATTCTTTTATTGGCTCCGCCACCTCTCGCAACTGTGCTTGTTCCTGCTCCTGAGTTTTCGGATTTAACTTCTCCCGCACTGCTTCTGCCACTGCTCGTGGCACGCCGACTTCGACGATTTGGTCAACACTGGCTTCTTTAATCTTGGTTAGAGATTTGAAGTGTTTCATAAGATTCTGCTTGCGTTTTGGTCCCAAACCTTCAATGCCATCTAGCTGCGATGAGAAGGAATTCTTAGACCGGAGCTGGCGGTGGAAGGTAATTGCAAAGCGGTGGACCTCATCTTGGATACGCTGGAGTAGGAAAAACTCCTGCGAATTGCGAGATAATTCTACAACCTGAAGAGGGTCACCAAAGAGCAATTCATGAGTCTGGTGCTTGTCATTTTTTTGCAGTCCAGCGATGGGAATATCCAATCCCAACTGCTCCTGAATCACTTCTTTAGCAATATTGACCTGGCCCTGTCCACCGTCAATGACAATCAGATCAGGCGGAGTCAGTTCATCTCGAATCACCCGACTATAGCGCCGCTTGATGACCTCACGCATACTTGCGTAGTCATCAGGTCCTACCACAGTCTTAATCTTATACTTGCGATAGTCCTTCTTGCTTGGTTTACCATTGACAAAGACCACCATAGCTGATACAGGACTGGTCCCCATGATGTTGGAGTTATCAAAAGACTCAATACGAACAGGTGTCGGAATGTTAAGGAGCTGCCCTAGATTCTCAATAGCCCCTTGAGTCTTTTCAATAGATTTCTCCAAGAGGTCAAATTTCTGCTGGAGACTGACTCGGGCGTTTTTGATAGCGAGATTGACTAACTGTTTCTTCTCGCCTCGCTGGGGCTTAAGCACCTTAGTATCCACCATGGCTCGGACAGCTTCTTCGTCAATATCTGCCGGAATCAAAATTTCATTGGGCTTGAGGTGGGATTTTTCCTGATAGAACTGGCCGATATAGGTCAAAAAATCCTCATCAGGATCATTGTAATAAGGAAAGAGATTAACGTCACGCTCGATTAGCTTACCCTGGCGGACAAAGAAAACCTGTACACACATCCAGCCCTTATCCACATAGTAACCAAAGACATCACGATTCTGCAAATCCTTGGCCATGACTCGCTGTTTGGTTCGCAGGGTGCCAATGGACTGAATCAAGTCGCGGTACTCCGCTGCCTTTTCAAACTCCATAGCTTGCGCTGCGCCAGCCATTTTTCCCCGTAAATCCTCAATAATCTGGTCATCCTGACCCTTGAGAAAGGCCGCAACCTCCTGGGCTAGCTCCTTGAAATACTGGCTGTCTACCTGACAAATAGTGTGGGCCTTGCACTGCCCCAGATGGTAGTAAAAGCAGACCTTTTCAGGTGGATTGGTACACTTACGAAAAGGAAAGAGCCGATCTAAGAGACGCTTGATTTCATTGGCCGCACCAACATCCGGATAAGGGCCAAAATAAAGCCCACCGTCCTTTTTGACTTGGCGCGTGATGATTAGGCGCGGATAGGTTTCATTGGTAATTTTAATAAAAGGATAGGACTTATCGTCCTTGAGCATGATATTGTACTTGGGCTGGTTTTCCTTGATTAGATTGATTTCCAGAAGCAAAGCCTCAATATTGGACTCGGTGACAATAAACTCAAAATCCTCAATCTCAGAAACCAGAGCCTCCGTCTTGGTATCATGACTGCCACGGAAATAAGAACGAACTCGATTGCGAAGGTTCTTTGCTTTACCGACATAGATAATGGTACCGTTTTTGTCCTTGTGAATGTAACAGCCAGGACTGGTCGGCAACAGTTCCAGCTTTGATTGGATTAGCTTGTTCATAGGTCTATTATAGCAGAAAAGGGAAGCATTCAACAGGTAGACACTAGATTATTAGAAAATCATAAGTTTGATTCTTTTCATAGGTAATGATGAACTATAACTTCTCTTCATCTCTTCATACATGTACCAAAAATATATTGCGAATGAGACAAAATTCTCTTCATAATAAAGCGTTTTCGAAGTAAAAATCAAGCAAGCGATTGCACAGCCATTTTAATAGGCTTTGATAAAATAAACAGAAATAAAATAGAAAAATTTTAGAAAAATTAATATATTTTTAAAAAAATTTCAAAAAAAGACTTGACAAAAATTGCAAACGGTTGCATAATAGAATTGTAAATAAAAATTCCGGGAGGAAATAGGAATGAAAACATGGAAAAAAGTAGTATTGGGCAGTGTCAGCTTGCTGGCTGCAGGAACGCTCTTAGCAGCTTGTAGCTCAAATAGCAGCAAGGAGAGCTCTTCTTCTAAAGCCGATAGCAAGACCTTGAAACTTTGGGTACCAACTGGTGCTAAAGATTCTTACTCTGATACAGTTAGCAAGTTCGAGAAAGAATCAGGCTACAAGGTTGACGTAGTCGAAATGGAAGATCCAAACGCTCAGGAAAATCTGACAAAAGATGCTAGTACTGCTGCCGATGTTTTCTCTCTGCCACACGACCAACTAGGTAAATTAGTTGAAGCCGGAGCTATTCAAGAAGTTCCTTCTAATATGGCAGAAGAAATCAAGAAAAACGATACAGAACAAGCAGCGATTGGTGCTCAGTATAAAGGTAAAACTTATGCTTTCCCATTTGGTATCGAGTCACAAGTAACCTACTACAACAAGTCAAAACTTTCTGCTGACGATGTTAAATCATACGAAACAATTACATCTAAAGCTAAATTCGGCGGAAACTTGAAAGAAGTTAATGCTTACGCTACTGCTCCACTCTTCCTTTCTGTTGGCGACACTCTCTTTGGTAAAGATGGTGAACAAGTAGACGGAACAAACTGGGGTAACGAAGCTGGTGTGAACGTTCTGAAGTTCATTGCAGCTCAAAAGAATAACAGTGGTTTTGTAAACGTAGATGCTGCTAACCTTCTTGCTAAATTTGAAGATGGTTCAGTTGACGCTTTCCAATCTGGTCCATGGGACTATGCAGCTGCTGAAAAAGCTGTCGGCAAAGACAACCTTGGTATCTCTGTTTACCCAACTGTTAACATCGGTGGACAAGACGTTCAACAAAAAGCCTTCCTTGGTGTAAAACTTTACGCAGTTAACCAAACACCTTCAAACGGCGACACTGACCGTATCGCAGCAAGCTACAAACTGGCTCAAGCACTTACTAGCAAAGAAAGCCAAGAAAACCAATTCAAGTTTGAAGGACGTCACATCATCCCAGCTAACAAAGAAGTACAAGAGTCTGAAGATGTGAAGAAAGATGCATTGGCACAAGCTGTTATCACAATGGGATCTTCTGATACCTACACAACAGTTATGCCTAAACTTAGCCAAATGTCTGTCTTCTGGACTGAAAGTGCTGCAATCCTCAGCGATGCTTACAACGGTAAATTTGGTGAAGATCAATACCTCGCAAAATTACAACAGTTTGATAAAGATTTAGCAGCAGCTAAATAATTCTCAAGCAAATTTAAATAAGCATTGAAGTGAGGGGGGCAGCCTTCTCACTTCTTTCTTTGTAAATATAAGGAGAATACTATGACTCAGTCATCTTATGACAATGCATCCATGGTTCAGGTTTTTAAAGAGGGAACATGGGATGTCAAACTCTCTTTTCTGGTAATGGGACTGAGCAACCTTGTAAACAAACAATTTATCAAGGGGCTGCTCTTCCTCTTCTCAGAAATTGCTTTCCTGATTGCTTTTGCAGTTCAAATCATACCAGCTATTGGCGGCATGATTACATTGGGAACTCAAGAGCAAGGAGAGGCTATCAAAAAAGTTAACGGCTTGGAAATCACCGTTCAAGTAGCGGGTGACAACTCTATGCTGATGCTGATTTTTGGACTTGCTTCTCTTATCTTCTGTGCTGTCTTCGCCTACATCTACTGGTGCAACCTGAAAAGTGCTCGCCACTTAATGGCTCTTAAACAGTCTGGTCAGAAGATTCCTAACTTCGTTGAGGACTTCAAGACGCTTGCAGACGGCCGTTTCCACATGGGACTGATGAGCATTCCACTTATCGGAGTACTGCTCTTTACCATCCTGCCTCTGATCTATATGATCTGTTTGGCCTTTACTAACTTTGACCATAAGCATCCAGCTCCTAAGTCACTTTTTGACTGGGTTGGCTTCTCTAGTTTCGGTGATGTTTTCTCAGGCCGTATGGCTAGCACCTTCTTCCCACTTTTAGGCTGGACTTTGATTTGGGCGGTTGCTGCGACAGCTACTACTTTCTTCTTCGGAATTGTTTTGGCTCTCTTGCTCAATACCAAAGGTCTCAAGTACAAGAAAGTTTGGCGCACACTCTTCGTTATTACTATCGCAGTTCCACAATTCGTATCCCTGCTCTTGATGCGTAATTTCCTGAATGACAATGGACCTTTGAACGGATTGTTGCAAAGTCTCCATCTCATTCAGCATCCAATTCCATTCTTGAGTGACCCTGTTTGGGCTAAGTTCTCAATCATCCTTGTCAATATGTGGATTGGTATTCCATTTACCATGCTGGTAGCGACTGGGATTATCATGAACCTGCCTAGTGAGCAAATCGAAGCTGCTGAGATTGATGGAGCTAGCAAGCTTCAAATCTTCAAGAGCATTACTTTCCCTCAAATTCTCTTGATTATGGCGCCATCACTCATCCAACAGTTTATCGGGAACATCAACAACTTCAATGTGATCTACTTCCTGACAGGTGGTGGACCAACTAACTCTTCCTACTATCAGGCAGGCTCAACTGACCTCTTGGTTACCTGGCTCTATAAACTGACCGTTTCTGCCAAGGACTACAATCTGGCATCTGTTATCGGTATCCTGATTTTTGCAATCTCTGCAGCCTTCAGTCTCTTAGCCTATACTAGATCCGCATCATTCAAGGAAGGAACTGCTAAATAATGAAAAATAGAAAAAAACTCGGTTTATTAGGGATTTATGTCTTGTTGACTGTTTTAGCACTCATCTGGCTAACGCCGATTATCTGGATTTTTCTGACCAGCTTCCGTGGTGAAGGTTCTAATGCGGTCCCTTACTTCTTCCCTAAAACTTATACTTTTGACAACTATATCAGACTATTTAATAACAACACATATCCTTTTGTTCAGTGGTTTATGAATACCCTGATTGTTGCGACAGCGACTTGTATCCTGTCTACTTTGATTACTGTGGGTATGGCTTACTCACTCAGTCGTATCAAATTCAAGCATAAAAACCGTTTCCTCAAGCTGGCTCTGGTTCTTAACATGTTCCCAGGCTTCATGTCTATGATTGCGGTTTACTACATCTTGAAAGCACTCAATTTGACACAAACCCTGACGTCACTGATTCTGGTTTATTCAGCTGGAGCAGCTCTAGGTTTCTATATTGCTAAAGGTTTCTTTGACACTATCCCATATTCTTTAGACGAATCCGCTATGATCGACGGAGCGACCCGCTTCCAAATCTTCCGGACTATCACACTGCCGCTGTCAAAACCGATTATCGTTTACACAGCGCTTATGGCTTTCATGGGACCTTGGGTCGACTTCATCTTTGCCTCTGTCATCCTAGGCGATGTCAAGGAAAAATACACAGTGGCTTTAGGTCTTTTCCAAATGCTTAATAAGGATGCCATCAATAAATGGTTCTTGCCTTTCACATCTGGAGCGATTATCATCGCTATCCCAATCACTCTTCTCTTCATCTTCATGCAGAAATACTACGTAGAAGGTGTAACAGGCGGAGCAGTCAAATAAAATCTGTTATGTATATTGAAAACTTCCGACAGTTAATATCGGAAGTTTTTATCTTTCTTTTTATATTAGATTGTTTAATTGCTATAGACACAAAAAAATGAGTCTGGAAATTATTCCAGACTCATTATGTATTTCTTTAATTATAATCTTCGTCTCTGCGACGGCGCTTATTGGTTCCCAAAAAGGCAGCTGCACCAAGTGCCATACCAAAAATTGCAAGGCGTTCTGCTTCTGAACCAGTATTTGGCAGAATAGCAGGTACCGTTGGAGCCTTATCGGCTGTCGTAGCCACACTTGCTAGCTGAGCTGCAGGATTTACAACAAAATCAGTAAATGCACCACCACCTGCCGCTTGAACGGCACCCGTAGTTGCTCCTTTGACTTCACGAGTGTTCGCATGAACTTCTGCAGTCTTAGCATCTGAATCTTTCTTAGATTCATCCTCTGTACCTGGACCAGCTGCTCCACCTTTTACAGCTGTTAGAGTCTGTTTATCTTCACCTGAGCGATAGTTACTATTCAGAGCATTTCCATAAAGGAGAGATGCTTGGTTCAAGATATTCAAGAGAGTTTCATAATTAGCTTGAAGACTGTTGTAAGCCTCTTCAAGGACAGCTAAAGTTGCAGTTTCTTGATTTAAGATTGCTTGTTTAGCTTCATAATCAAGCTGCGCTTCTGCCAACTCCCGCTCTGCTTCTGCAAGTAACTGAGGAGCATTTTGAAGGTCAATAACTTTCTTTTTAGCTGCTGCTAATGTCTTTTGAGCAGACATCAAGTCCTCTTGAGCAGTTGTCAAATTAGCTTTCGCGGCTTCTTGAGCTGACTGAAGTTCTGCCAACTTATCTTTAGCTGCCGCTAGAACTGCCTGAGCATTGCTCAAGTTAGTCTGATAAGGTGCTAGGTTTGCTGCAATCTTAGCTGTCGCTCTGTCGAGAGCTTCCTGCTTAAGGGCAACATTTTGCTTGGTCAATGCCAGATTATTTTCAGCAGTTGCTACCTTCTGACGAGCTGCTTCAACTGCTGCAATTTGAGCTGCCGCTGCCTTTTGAGCATCAGCTAATTGAACATTGAGGATATTGATAGCTGATTCCTGACCAACTTTTTGAGCCTTGAGTTCAGCTAACTGATTCTTAAGAGCTGTAACATTTGCATTAGAACCTGCAGAACGACCACCACCAGCACGTAACAACTGCTCCATAGCCGCAACAGTCAATAGAGTACCGTTATTAACACGTTGGTCAAAGTTGCTAATGTGATGGAAACCAACTTCGGATGTACCATGAGGAGTGCCCCATTGATTTGGATGTTTATCATAAGCTGCTGAGATAGCATTGGCTTTATTGTCCATCATCTGAACATAGTGGCCAATCTGAGCAAATACACCTGCTCCAACTCTCATATAGATAGCATTAGCATCAATCTGAGTTTCATCTGTAGGCAGTCCATATTGCGCTGCAATCTCTTGGTAGAGAGCTTTTTCACTATGCCAGAAATTGACAGCCCCTTGCGGGTCAAAACTAATCGCCACATTCTCGTTACCAATCAGCTTACCCATGTGCCTGTTATTACGCTCAAAGTAGATAGTCTGAACCTGGCTGGCCACATTCGCATACGGATCAACCAACAACTCTTGTAAGCCGGCATTACGACGGTAAGCATTAATGGCCTTAACCAACTCTAAAGCTTGCAGGTTATTTTCTAAATTAGCTGGACTGGTTGGGTCAGAATTAACTGTGATACCAAACTCATTTTGTCCACGTTGATAAACTGCAAGAGCATTGTTAGCAGCATCACGAATCTCCTGATTAGCCGCATTGTTACGAACATTTTCTAAAAATTGAGAATAAGTCGTATTACGAAGGTCAACAGGAGCTGTTGCTGCTGCTTTCTCGGCAGCCGGAATCTGTCCTTCAAGAGAGCTGATAGCTTGATTGGTTTGACCCAAAGATTCCTTTGCCTGATTGATTTTATTCTGGATTTCAGCCTGCACTTGTGGAGCAGAAGACGCTGCTTGTTCTACCTTTGTCAGTTCAGATTTTGCATTGTCTAAAGCAGTCTGTGCTTGACTTTGCTGACTCTTAGCAGTTGCTACAGCTTGCTCTTCTGAGTTAAGTGGTGTTTTAGCTTGTTTCAATTCAGTCTCTGCAACATCTACAAGAGATTGACTGGCCTTAATAGTATTTGCTTGGTCTTTAACAGCCTGTTCTGCCTTAGCAGCTTTAGCTGTAGCTTCTCGAACGGCAGTGTCTTTTGCGCTAACATCTTGCTCTGCTGTTTTTGCTTCTGTCTCCGCTTTAGCAACATTTTCTTCTGTTGCTTCTGCCTGCATTTCTTTAGCAGTCTCAACAGCGGCTTCAGCAACTTTCACGCTAGTTTTTGCATCTTCAGCTTCTGTTTTAGCAGTATCTACTATCGATCTTTGCTCATCGAGTTTAGCTTTGGCAGCTTCAGCATTTTCTTGGGCAACAGCTACATCTGCTGCTGTCACTGGTTTCCCAGTTACTTCAGTCGCTTGTGGAGCTGTTACAGTTGATTCAACCAACTCATCCGCGTGCACTTGATGGGTCAGTCCACCAGAAATAATAGTTGTAGCCGCGATACCAGTCGCTACAACAGACTTGCCTATTTTCTTTTCCATAATCAATCTCCTTTTTATAATCTCACATACTATAATTAACCTGGGTATAGCAGCCCGCATAGTAATATACTATCACAAAACGCTAGTATTAACTAGTAGCAAACGTATCCTTTTAATAGTTTTTTTATTACAATTTAGTTACAAAAATGTTGTATTAGAAAAATAAGATGGTTTTTCTAACAAAAATGAGCATTTTTGTATTGAATAAAGAAAAACTCCTAGATTCTTTCTAAGAGTTAACTTTGCTTGTCAGTCAGATTGAGCTTGTCGAATTTCTTCTAACATCGCTTCTTCTTCGGCCGTCATTTCATAGCGTTCCAGCAAGTCAGGACGTCTTAGATAGGTCTTTTTCAGACTTTCATAGAGACGCCACTTGCGGATGTTTTCATGATGACCGCTCATAAGGACTTCAGGAACAACCATACCCCGATAGTCATAAGGCCGAGTGTACTGAGGATATTCCAAGAGTCCAGACGAAAAACTGTCATCTGTATGACTGGCTTCCTTTCCAATAACCTCTGGAATCAAGCGAACGGTAGCATCAATCATAGTCATGGCTGCCAATTCTCCCCCAGTAAGAACATAGTCCCCAAGCGAGATCTCGTCTGTCACTAAAGTCTTGATCCGCTCATCATAGCCTTCGTAATGGCCACAAATGAAAATGAGTTCCTCTTCCTTAGACAGCTCCTCAGCATAGGTTTGGTCAAAAGTCCGACCAGCAGGATCCAGCAAAATCACACGCGGTTGCTTCTTTTCAATGGCATCATAGGCATCAAAAATAGGTTGGGCCCGTAGCAGCATACCCTGGCCTCCGCCGTATGGCTCGTCGTCTACATGCCGGGATTTTTCAGCATTTTCTCGGAAATTGTGGTAGTTGATTTCTAAGAGGCCTTTTTCCCGAGCTTTACCGACGATAGAGTGTTCCAAGGGCGCAAACATCTCCGGAAAGAGAGTCAAAATATCAATTTTCATCGTCCAGTCCTTCCGGTATCTCTACATCAACCCGACCTTGCTCAATATCAATCCCCAGCACCACTGGCGGAATATAAGGCAGCAGCAAGTCGCGCTTGCCTTTGCGCTTGACTACCCAGACATCATTGGCTCCTGGCTGCAGAATTTCCTTAATCGTACCAAGAAGAACGTCATTTTCATAGACTTCAAGGCCGATGATTTCATGGTAGTAAAATTCCCCGTCTTCCAAGTCCGTCAAATCTTCCTCTCGGACCTTCAGAGTGAAATCACGGAATTTCTCGATGTCATTGATGTGGTACATCCCCTTAAACTTGATAATATCAAAGTTCTTGACCTTGCGATAGCTAGCAATCTCCACATCCATGACAAACTGATCTTTCTTGTCAAACAGGGCAAGGGTATTGCCTTTTTTAAAACGCTCTTCTGCAAAATCCGTCACTGACAAAACCCGCATCTCACCTTGCAAACCTTGCGTATTGACAATTTTTCCAACATTAAAATAATTCATCTCGACTCCAACATATTATACTCTGCCTAGTATTTTATCATGATATAGGGGAATGTACAAGGAAGATAAGGGGGAATTCTCTTGCCTATATTTATTTGATTAAAGTTGCTGTTTAACGTATAATTATACATATAGAACCTCAACACCGTAAACACCCAAGTGTGTTTACGCAAAACTAGAAAGAAGTTGGTGATACCTATGGGAAAAAAGTTAAGCAAACTCCTTCTCTCTACTGCTATTCTAGCTACCACAGCCGCCAGTTTAACTGCTTTGACACAGGTCAAAAAAGGCCAAGCAATGGAAAATGAAACGAAAGAAACTAGAAATATCTCAGCCCTTGACGAAAAAATTGCTCAAATTGATAACCTAACCATCAAGGCTTTCCTAGAATACTATGCTAATCAGAATATGACCTCCACATCGTCTCTTCCAATGATAGACGATTTAGAGGCCAATACGCGCATCATCGTTATTGATATAGACTATGCAGACACAAGCATCCCCCCTGCCATTGGAACATCAGTCGATGGATCCGAAGGGCCTGTCGGGGGAACTGTTGATGCTGATGGCCAATACATCGAGTTTGATACCAGTGACCATAGCAAATCCGCAACCGTTCAGGAAATTCGAGATGCTATTGCTGAGATACTAGGATGAAACTCTCATAAATATGTACTAAATAGCTGAGATTTTAATCTCAGCTATTTTGCATGTATCTTCACTCCCGCTTTCAATGTACCAATTAAAGTTTGTATACATCTTGCCCATCACACTTCTAAAAGAAGCTCAGCTATCTTTTCTAACTGACTCCAATGTAAATAATGATGGTTGCCTCCTAAAATAATCTGAGTATTTTGTGAAGCAAATTCGGAATCTTTATATTCTTGTTCTCGATAGGCCTGACTCAGGATAAAAATCGGGAATTGAAAAGAAATATCTATGTTTTGAAAATCGCTTTTTGCGATACTGCAGTAATGTTGAAATCCTTCTTGTACAGATTTTAATCTATCTGAACTCTTTTCTGCCTTAGCCCATAAGATTTTATAATCAGCTACTGAAAAACTCTCTTGTCCTATTTTTTTCAGATATTCATATCCTCCACCGAGCGTCTGAACTTTCTCCTGTAAGGATAAAAATTCGGGATAAGGATTCTGAGCCAATTCGCCATATAGAACAGAATAAGTGGTCGGCTCAATTAAGATTAGTCCCTGACAAAACGGCTCTGACTCAGCAACTTTAACTGCTACAAGACCACTAATACTGTGCGCGCAAACAGCATACTGGAGGACTTTAAAATGTGATAAAACCTCTATAATAGATTGAACCAAATCGTCCAAAACAACATTTTCTTGATTTTCCAGTGGGCTTTGGCCAGCATTAGGGTAATCTATTGTTAAATAGCCCCAATTTTTAGGTAACTTCCGAATAACTGGCAAAAAATTTTCATAGGTCGGCAGACTCCCTGCACCGCTTAAAAATACAGCAATCTTTTCCGCAGGTTGATAAGATACAAATAGCTGTCCTACTTTCGTTTTGATGATTTTTTCTTTCATAATGTTTCCAATCAATTCTTACAAATATTATCTGGGCACACACTACTATCTGAGAGTTAGCTATTTTACTATCAGAATAAGGACACCCCAATACCCAAAATTATATACCAAAATTTTTTCATATTCAACCAAGATTCGTGTTAGAAGAGGCAGTTGCTTGCACTGTGAATGAAGGCTAATCTCAAGGCTTGTTTTTCCTAAAAATCTATGCTAAGGTAAAGGCAGAATACGAAAAGGAGGGGCTACTATGATAAGAAGCGGCCATCTGATTTACAAGGTAAAAGGCTTACGGCAGGCGGTCAAGGAATGGGAAGAAAAGGGTTTTGTCGTCGAATACGGCAGAAGGAAAAAACCCAACAATGCCTTAATATACTTTAGTCAAGGCCCCTATATTGAGCTACTGGAAAATACGGGCATTCCTGTAATAGCCAAAATCATAGCTAAACTATTTGGCAGACCTAAAAATCTGGAGCGCTTTTTCTACTGGGATGAGTGCGAGGAAGGCTGGCAAGGACTTTGTATCGAAAAAGATTCTTCGTCAAAAGAATCACCTCGATAAAGAATTTCAAAGCTAAGATCCTCATATTCCAGAAATGCATTCGACGAGCGGAAACCCTTGCTTTTATAAAATTCCCAGCGAGCCTGACGCTGTTCAAGATTATCACACGGCTCATCTAGGCGCTCGATTTCTAAAAGCATGGTTTGCTGATAGAAATTGACCAGCTTTTCGATGATTTCACCGCCATAGCCATGGCTGCGCAAGTGGGGCATAATAGCAAAGAAACTAACATAAAAGGCTTGCGCGTTGGAGATGGCAAAGGCAAAACCAACAAATTCCTTTTCATGATAAAAAGCGAAAAAATTAGCATCCTCCTGTTCCTCATATCGTAAAAATTCACTGAGCGGTATCCTTTCCTCTTCTGGGAAACCTTCATTATTCAAGGCTTCTACCTTATCCAAATCTGGAAAATCTGCTGTAATGATCTGGCTGGTTAAGCTCATAAAATCACTCCTTTTCTAGTGATAGTATAATAAATTTTGCAACTGGTTTCAAAAAAGAGCCCTGAAAGAGCTCCTATGTATCCATTTTTTCTTCATATAATAGAAAGGTGCCGAATGCCTAGATAGAATCGGTTGGCCCCCACCGAAGAGGAATTATCCTAGCTGCTACTCACTATTTCACGTAAATTATCCAAATGCTGGTTATCAGTCACAGCCATAATGCTGACGCCTTCTGGCCAAACAAAGTCTGGAGTAAACTTGCTTTCCAAAGGCTGATTTTTTGTCAGACGGTAGCCGATAATATTAAGATGATAAAGCCTGCGAGCATCTACTTCACGGACCGTTTTCCCGACCCAGCTAGCAGGCAGTTCAAACTCAGCCACTACTACATCGTCATCCAGCTGGAAGACCTCAATCGAATGGTTCAAGAGAATAGTCTTGGCCAATGAAATACCAGCCTCCACTTCAGGCAGAATAACCAGATCAGCTCCCACCTTTTCCAGCACCTGCTGAGTTACTTCATCTTTGACCTTGGCAATGACATTTTTAACGCCCAATGCCTTGCAGTGCATGACCGCTAGGACGCTGGATTCCAGACTTTCTCCCGTCGCTACGATGACCGTATCACAGGACCCAACGTCTGCCGCCTCTAAAAGCTCCATATCAGTAATGTCCCCGATCACACCAACGGCAATCATGTCTTCATACTGATTGATTGTCTCTTCGTGATTATCAATCGCAATGATTTCTACATCTTGAGAAATCAAGGCCTCAATGATACTCTGTCCAAAAATCCCCAAGCCGAGGATTCCAACTGTTTGATTTGCCATTTCTTTTCTCCTATCCAATCATAATGTCCGCCTTGCTGTAATGCAAGGTTGCAGCCTTCTTCGGTTGATAATGGTTGAGACTGACCATAAGAGTCAGCGGCCCCACCCGTCCAATAAACATTAGCAACATAATCACAATCATACCAGCTGTATTGAGGCTGGTAGTGATATTGGCCGTGACACCAACTGTAGCCAATGCCGACACAGTCTCAAATATCAGGTAAATAAAACGATGACTGCTATCGGTCACTAGCCCAAGAGCCAAAAGACCAAGCAGAAATGTCAGCTGAAAAATCACTGTCACACCAAAAGCCTTCTGCACTAGCTGAGGAGAGAGCGTTCTCCGTCCCATATTGGTATGAGGTAAGCCCAGAATTTCCTTTCGAGCAAAAAGCAAAAGAACTAGGAAGGTCGTAATTTTCAGACCGCCCGCTGTACCACCCGGAGCCCCTCCCAGAAACATCTGGAGCAGATAGATAAACAGGGTTACTGGACGAGCAGCTGTATAATCAATGGAAGCAAAGCCAGCTGTCCTCATACTGACTGTCTGAAAAAAGCTGACCAGTAGCTTATCGCCAAAGGAAAGATTGCCAATCGTTCCAGGATTATTGTACTCCGTCCAGAGACTCGTGACCGTCCCAAAAACGAGGAGACCAGCAGTCAGCAGCAAGACTACCTTAGTATGAAAGTGCAGCCCCTTCTGTTTTCCTCCCAATTTAGTCGCCAAGTCAAACCAGACCATAAAGCCCAGTCCTCCAGTAATGATGAGGAGAGCCAAGGTGATATTGACCAAAACATCTGTCTGCAAGCCTAGTAGGCTATCATTGCCAAAATTATCAAAGCCCGCATTACAAAATGCAGAAACGGCTAAAAAGATAGAATTAAAAATCCCTTTTCTCAGACCAAACTTGGGAATGAAGCGAATCATGAGAAGGAGCGCACCCAGTCCTTCGATAGCAAAAGTCGTGATAAAAATCGAACGGACAAATTGACCTAAGGTACGATTGTTACCATAACTAAAACTATCCCGCAGAATACGGCGATCCTTGAGGCTGAGCTTTTTCCGACTTTCCATGGTGAAAAATCCGATAAAAGTCAGGATTCCCAAACCACCAATCTGAATCAGCAACATACAAAGGAGCTGTCCCCAGACATTGTATGTATCCACAACCGATTGAGTAAAAAGCCCTGTCACACAGACCATCGAGACAGCTGTAAAAAGATGATCCAGATAGCTCGCTTGGGAACTTGCCGTCTGCACCCAAGGCAGACTGAGTAGCAAGGAGCCACAGAATATCACCAGAAGAAAAGACAAGATAATCTTTTGCGCTGGTGACAAGTGTGAAAATAAATGCTTCATAAAGTTTCCTTTCCTGATCTAATAAAAGCAGAGGCCAGCTCTATCTGTCTTTCTCTTTCCTTGACAGCCCGCTGCATATCATCTGGACTCTGCAAATTTCTGACTTTGATGGCATAATCCGCTGCGACAATAGCATGGCCCCGCATGTGGCCTGTTGCGACTCCTTGGGCAAAAACACGCGCAGCATATTTACCGATTTGTGATTGGGCTTGCTGCGACAGTTTGTTAGCCAAGAAACCAGCCTGCCTTAGTTCATAGGCAGATGCCCTACCATCAAGTCGAGCCTGAAAAACCTCTCTTACCTGAGTCAAAATCTTCTGCTTTTCAGACTCATCTTCCGCATCAATCAGAGCTATAAAGCTTGACGCCATTTTCATAGCCCATCGAGCCAGTTGCTCCTGAGGAAGTTCCTCCAAAACAAGCTCCAATTCCAATCTCTTCTCACTATCATCCAGAATTTTTAGCTTATAAGGGCTCGGTAAAATCACTTGATCATTCTCATAAGACTTGCGCTCATGAGCGTTCCAAGCATAATCTTCTGACTTCATATGTCCTCCGGTTTCGAATTTCTCTAAACTCGCCCCTGCATTTCGTTCCCATCTTAAATGAAGTACCTAGTTCTCGCGAAGCTCGAACTGCATCAATGGTCCTAAACTCAACTGCACCTAATAACCTGTTTCGGCAAGAAAATTAAGGAACGTAGTTCTCGCGGAGCTCGAACTGCATCAATGGCCCTAAATGCAACTACGCCTAACGGCTTGTTTCATTAAGGGCCATAGAAAAAACGGGACACATAGCCCCGCTGCTTCTTATTTCTCATCAATAACGATGCGAACTTTTTTGTCTTCAGTTGGGACAGAGTAAACAATCGTCCTTATAGCGGATATAGTACGACCTTTACGACCGATTACACGTCCAACATCACTCTGATCAAGATCCAGGTGATATTCTAAAAATTCAGGTGTATCCTCAATCTTGATAGTTAAGGCATCTGGCTGTGAAATCAAAGGTTTCACTATCGCAATAATTAGATTTTCAATCGTGTCCATATGTCAACCTACGCTTCTATTATTTAGAGTATTTTGAATCGTGGAATTTCTTCAATACGCCTTCTTTTGAAAGGATGTTGCGTACAGTATCAGAAGGTTGTGCACCATTACCCAACCACTCAAGGATACGGTCTTCCTTCAAAGTCACTTGGTTTTCAGCTACAAGTGGGTTGTAAGTTCCAACCGTTTCGATGAAACGTCCGTCACGAGGTGAACGTGAGTCTGCAACATTGATACGATAGAAAGGTTTTTTCTTTGAACCCATACGAGTCAAACGGATTTTTACTGCCATTATTAAGGTCTCTTTTCTTTATTTTTTCTTTTGGTGAAATAGCAGAGCTATTAAGCACATGTTCTATTATAGCAGATTAAAAACAGCTGTCAAGTTTTTTTCTTGACAGAGTTAAAAATTTTTTAGATTAGTCTTTCTTGTTTAAAAGAACAATAGTTTTTCATTTGCAGTCTCCTTATGGAACCAATAGTCTGATAATGTCGTCATAAGAATAAGCGGTATAGGTCGGTTGAAAAAGACTTTCATTTTCTAACTGCTTGGGATTGTACCAGATAGAGTCCAATCCAGCATTATTAGCGCCAGCAATATCAGCTGTCAAAGAGTCTCCAATCATCAAAGTCTGAGACAGGTCAAAATCTGGTATTTGCTCTGCTATTTTTTCATAAAACAAAACTTCGGGCTTCTGAGTCCCCATCTTTTCCGAGATAAAAATATGATTAAAATAAGGAGAAATGTCGGAATGGGCCATGCGGCCAGTCTGAATAGCCGTGATGCCATTAGTCGCTCCGTAAATCTCATAATCAGCTGCTGTCAGACTGTCCAAAAGCTCGCTTGCACCAGCGTAGGTCTGACCCTGCTGAGCAATATGCTGCTGATAGAGAAGGGCCAACTCGGCTCCATCCTTCTCAATGCCAAAATGAGCAAAAAGACGAGAAAAGCGAGTATTGACTAGCTCAAGCTTGGTGATTTTCCCCTGCTCTAGTTCCCGCCAAAGCCCCTTGTTCATGGGAATATAATAGTCTTTGTAGCTTTGAATCTCTGTCACGCCTTGCTCCTCCAAAAAATGAGTCAAGGCGATGTCTTCTGCCGTATCAAAATCCAGCAACGTATGGTCAAGGTCGAAAAGTAGAAATTTGTATGACAAAATCGAAATCCTTTCTGTAACTGTAGTAGCTTCATTATACCACAATACATAAAAAACCAGCCGCTCAAAAATAAACGGCTGGTTTCTAATCTATTTATCCACTGGTATCCAGAGGTACATTTGATAGCCTGCTATCCCTTCTTTCGATCCTGCTGCATTTCCAAACAGCATCTTCGCTTTTCCCACTTCTTCTACTCTACTTTATAGTGAATACACAAATCTCTAAACTTATTATCTAGCGCTGCAATATCAAACAAGACTTCTGACAGTTTTTGATAATCTTCCTTGATACAAAATAGATGAGCTTGGCCGAACAATTTTGCTAAATTTTCTTTTAGTTCAGATCTGACCGTATCATGGTCTTTTAAGAAGTTGCTCATGTATAGATTTCTGATAGAAGCTAATTTGAAGCTAAAGTATTGATGAAGATGCTTTTGTTCTTCATTCAAGCCATTGTCTGCTACCGACTTAGCATATCTTGCTATCACATTATCCTCGCCACGTTCATATTGTTGCTTCATCAGTATAGATGTTTTCTTATAAATCTCTTTGGAAGTTGGAGATTTGATTTTTTGAAAGTTTCCCCACATGGAGAAAGAACCTCTTTTATAGCTGATATTTTTAGCTTCCCAGGCTTTCGAAAATTCTGAGAAACTCATTTTCATACAAGCAAAGCCTGCTGGATCATGGAAATAGATAAACTCATCATCTAGATTATAAACCGAAACAAAATGGTCCACCCCATACAAATGGATATGATTGGGGTTATAAGTCAGATACCCCATGTCCAAAGGGCCAAGAACAACTGGTCCGCTGAGCAAGAACTTGCTTAGCATTTCTCTGATAGAGAGAAGATCCACCACATTTGAATCCTTTATATAGTATTCATCGTATGTAAAACCCAGAATGTTTAAAGTATGGCTGATAGAACTATCTGGCATCCCATTATCAAAGAAGACTAAGGGATGTTTTTCATCTTCCTTTATAATACTAGCGCCATTTCCCATCACCATAATGGCTTCCAAAAACTCAGGGCGAACATCATACCCATACGAATGCAGCGCCATCGCAAGTGAATATGTATAGCAAAGAGAAACGTCCCCAAAATACATCTGCATAGCATTACCCTCCTCTGTAATCAATAGCTAAAAAATGACTTGCAATCGGCATTTTATTTCACCACTGGTATCCAGAGTTCCATTTGATAGTCTGGGGAGTACATATCACCCTCGGTGTAAACTTCAAAATCTGGTGCTCCTGAGTGGCGATAGCCAGTTTCTGGAAAAAAGACTTCCAAGACATATTTCCAAGCATGATGAATGCTGGTTGGAATAGCGCCTTTGACTGGTACGATGGCATATTCTGCTTCTGAGATTTCTTTGATTGACAGACCTAGTTCTTCTGCTTTAGCTTTATCCTTCACATCATAGGCAGCCGTATAGTTGATGATTTCGCCTTCTTTGACATCAGAGCAGACACCAAAGGATTGGCCACTACCCAGACTTTCTAGGCTTTCAAAGCTGTGATTTGCATAGAGCTGCTCCCATGCATACGGGCACTGGCTATTGTCAATAGCTTCCAATAGGACGCCTGCTACGGTAAAAGCAGGTTTCTTTTGAATCTTGATATCCATGTTCTTTCCTCCTGTAATCTTTAAGGATAATTGAAGTCTAGGAAAGACCCGATAAGGTTTTCCATTTCGAACTTCTGAGGGGGTCGCACCATGGAATTTCTTGAAGGCTGCGCTGAAGGCATCCGCAGACTCATAGCCGTATTTCATCGCAATGTCAATGACTTTCTCAGAGCTTTCCCGCAAGTCTGTCACAGCTTCTGACAGCCTGCGATTGCGTAGGTATTCTGCTAAAGTCATATCTGCTAGGATGGAAAAGAGCCTGCTAAAGAGAGCATAAGAATAGCCCGATAGCTGCTGAAATTGTTGCAAGTCCACTTCTGCGTCCAACTTACTTTCTAGATATTCCATGGTTCGATTGAATTGATGCATCATATTCTTTTTCACCTCACAAAAGATACTAAGACCGTTAAAAGCAAAGTGAAAATAGGAAAATTGGCGGAGGGGCTCCTGCTCCGAGAAAATTTCATCTTTTTCACACAGCTTTTAGGCCATGTTCAATTCTAACTATAGCCTAACAGATTTAAGATACTTCCGCCCTAGAATTTTTGTACAAGATTTAGAGGGGGATTTTACAAACTATCCCGCAGCTTCTCCACAAAGAGATAAGCCGCAGGACAGGTCAGGGTATTTTTGATTGTCAGATGATTAATCTGATGAATCTTCTTGCGGTCTGTATGGGGAAATTCTCTGCAAGCCTTTGGCCGGACATCGTAGATCGAGCAGAGATTGTCTCCACCTAAAAAAGGACAAGGCATAGCTTTGAAAACCTTGTCACCGTCTTCGTCTACCTGCAGAAATTCCTCTTCAAAAGCCGGCAGCTTCATCTTGAAATACTTGGCAATGCGGACTATGTCGGCTTCTTTAAAGTCTGGTCCCAGCGTCTTACAGCAATTGGCACAGGCTGTACAGTCAATCTCCTCAAAGACCTCATCATGGATTTGCTGGGCTAGTTTATCAAGGTTTTTTGGTGGCTTTTTCTTAAGACTGGCTAAAAATTTTCGGTGCTCTTTCTGCTTCTGCAGAGCTAACTGATGGTACTTTTCAAGGTCGATTTCTTGGGTCATATATTTTTCTTTCTGTATTCAAATTGTTTTTATTATATCATAAAATGAGCGCTCTTAAATGTTGTCAAACCCCAAAAATATGACATATTCCACCTCGCAAAAAAATCTGAGAACCAGTCTCAGATTTGCTTTTTATGAACTTAGAGAGCAATCATCACATGCGGTTGCTAAATGCTTTTTCCACCGTCCTTACTAGTGCTCCAAGTTTCTTCGATATAAGGTATAAACTCATATAAAGTATCTTCATCGCCCTCAAAGGACATCATATAGACCTTATCACCTTGTTTGAAGACCCAAACCGTTAGGTTTTGCGTGGATTTTAAAATAACATTAATCTGAAAGGCTTCATTTCCAGCTACGGTACTCTTTGCTCCCCAAAAATCATCGACTTCCTTATTATCCTTCCAGTGGTAGGCGATCCGTTGGGCAATGGTTTCAGCGTTGAATTCTTCACCTTCTCCAATATTGGCTTTTTCTTTTGTATAAGCATTCATCGTGACAATGTTATAGCCACTTCCATCCGTATACTGGACGCTGTCGCCACCATCTACGTCTGTAAACTTAATCCAATTATCAGGAATACTAATATAGCCATAATCATCAGAGCCGACGCGCATAGTACCAGTTGTCTTTGACGAATCTTTTTCTCTACGACTGCTACTACTTGTATCGCTGTCATCTCTCAGGGAAACCCGACTGGAAGAATCAGATGGTTTCCGACTGCTATAGCTCTTAATAAGGCTACAAGAGGACAGGGAGAGGCCGGTTAAGATAGTCAGGGAGAGCAGAAAGCACTTCTTTTTCATGGTCATTCCTTCCTAAATCTAATAAATTTTACTAATACTAGTTTACCATATTTTTAGGACGAAAGGAAAGAGATACATTGTCACGTCCGATTAATGTCCCGTTTATAAGACTATGCTTTTTTAGCAGCCTTATTCCACTGGTACCATCCGACCAAGCTGTTGATTAAATAGATCAAATATTTTCCTTGAATCTGAAGACTTTCACCCCACCAGAGGTAGATAGAAAAAATATTGGTCGCTGCCCAGAAAATCCACTGTTCGCGATAAACAGCCGTCATCAGGATTTGCCCTACACCATTTGTCGCATCTGTGATTGAATCACGATAAGGACGATTAGCCCCCACAGACTGATAAATCAAACCAAAGACCAACCACCAAAGCACACTGAGTGATAGATATTTTGTCCATCCTTTAGCATCTAGCTTACGAGCAACAAACTCTTGCTTTTCTTTCTTAAACTGACCTTGATAAATCCACACTAAGAGGCCAATTGGCTGCATGATGGTAAAGTAAAGAGTCGTCAGGACCTCACCATAGAAACCTTTCTGCAAAGCCAAAATCAAGTAAATCACAGAATTAATCAAACCAAAGAGGTAATTGCTAGCCCGTCCTTCAGAAACGAAAATCACACAGATAATCCCAGTCAGACTGCAAATCATCCCCGTCCAATCCACGATGCGATGTTCATATATCAGCTCCAGCCAGAGCGGAAAACTCCCTAGAATCAAGAGATAAACCCATTGACCTAGACTGCGATGAGCAAACAAATCGTCCCAGATAAGCTTCAAGGTACCAGAAAAGCCGAGCTTCTTCATGCTAGTCACCATTCGTTTGTAGCCACCAGACATTTCAGAAAGCGTCAGCTTCATGTTTGCGATTTTCTTTTGGATATAAGTATTCATTCTTTCTCCTTTTGTTTTTTAAGAGCCGTGTCAAATTGACTTACGGATGCAACGCTCTATTATTTTCGAACACGCACAAGGTTTGTCTTATACAGTGTTCACATTTTATCATATTCCTATTTCAGAAAATGTCAAGTAAAATCTTAAAAAGATTTCCTAACGTTCGGATTTCAAGAAAAGACCTACAAATTTTTGTAAGTCTTTTTACTTAGATTTGATAGTAGTCGAACGTTTTTTCTGATTTGTTACTATCTATTTGTGAAACATAATTAGCTTCTACACTGAAAAAAACAAGAGACTTAATAAATAGGCCTCTTGTTTTTTAAACTATTATTCGCTGACTGCTCCCTTGCCATCAAGGCTCCAAGTATCTTTCATGTTTGTAATGAAATCATCAAGAGTTTCTTCGTCGCCTTCAAAGGATAGTATATAGACTTTGTCATCTTTTTGGAAAACCAATGTATTAGCAAGTTGCCCCGATTTCAGAATGATGTTTATTTGAAAGGCTTCTATTCCTGAGACAGTACTTTTAGAGCCCCACATCTTCTCAATATTATCTTTTTGACTCCAATTATAGGCTACATGCTGAGCAATTGTTTCTGCATTGAAAGTCTCACCATCTGCTACTTCAGCTTCTGCCTTGGAAACAGCATTCATGGTAACGATATTATAAGCAGAGCCATCTGTATATTGAATAAGTCCCTCAACCTTTGCATCAAAAAATTTAATCCATTTACTTGGAATATCGATATAACCAAACTCAGGAGAACCAACACGTTTTGTTTCTTGACTGGCTTTGCTCTTGCTCTTTTTAGAAGAAGAATTTGAAGAATTCTTTTCCACTTGTGCAATAGAACTAATCGATGAGCTTGATTGTTCATCATTTTGGTCAGATTTGGCACAAGACATAAGAGTAAGTGAAGTCAATACTAGGACTGCTCCAAGCAGATACGATTGTTTCATGATTTTCTCCTTTTGAAATATATTGCCTAGAGAAATAAGACTTTATTCCTCATCCATACTCAGAACGCTGAGGAAGGCTTCTTGTGGGACTTCGACAGAGCCGATAGCTTTCATCCGTTTTTTACCAGCTTTTTGTTTTTCAAGGAGTTTGCGCTTCCGAGAAACGTCACCACCATAACACTTGGCCAAGACATTCTTGCGCAGGGCTTTGATGTCTGTCCGAGCCACGATTTTCTGTCCGATAGCGGCTTGAATGGGTACTTCAAACTGCTGACGAGGAATGATTTTCTTGAGCTTGTCTACAATCAGCTTACCACGCTCATAGGCAAATTCCTTGTGAACGATAAAGCTGAGAGCATCAACCTTGTCGCCATTGAGGAGAATATCCATCTTCACCAGCTTGGACGAGCGATACTCAGAAATTTCATAGTCAAAGCTAGCATAGCCACGAGTAGAGGACTTGAGCTTGTCAAAGAAGTCAAAGACGATTTCAGCAAGTGGGATTTGATAGATGACATTGACCCGATTATCATCGATATAGTCCATGGTCACAAAGTCACCACGCTTGCGCTGAGCCAACTCCATCACCGCTCCGACAAATTCCTGGGGCACCATAATCTGCGCCTTGACATAAGGCTCTTCAATGGAATCAATCTTAGTCGGATCCGGAAACTCGCTCGGATTGGACACATCCAGAGAGGCACCATCCGTCATATTGACCTTATAGATAACAGATGGCGCCGTCATAATCAAATCAATATTGAACTCACGCTCCAAGCGCTCCTGAATGACATCCATGTGCAGCAAACCCAGGAAACCACAACGGAAACCAAATCCTAATGCCTGTGATGTTTCTGGTTCAAACTGCAGACTGGCGTCGTTTAGCTGGAGCTTTTCAAGCGCCTCACGCAGGTCATTGTATTTATTGGACTCGATAGGATAGAGACCAGCGAAAACCATAGGATTCATCTGCTTATAGCCGGCTAATGGCTCCCCAGCTGGATTGTCCGCCAAGGTTACTGTGTCTCCGACTCGGGTATCCTGTACCGTCTTGATAGAGGCTGCGATATAACCAACATCCCCTGTTGCTAGGAAATCACGTCCAACAGCCTTGGGAGTAAAGATGCCGACCTCAGTCACGTCAAAGGTCTTACCATTACTCATGAGCTGAATGGTATCTCCCGGCTTGACCACACCGTCCATAACCCGCACTTGAAGGATTACACCACGATAGGCATCATAGACCGAGTCAAAAATCAAGGCTTTGAGCGGTGCTTCTACACTTCCAGTCGGAGCTGGAACTTTTTCTACTATCTGCTCTAAAATTTCTTCAATTCCGATACCAGACTTGGCAGAAGCCAATACGGCTTCGCTAGCATCCAGTCCAATCACATCTTCAATCTCTGCCCGCACCCGCTCTGGATCTGCAGCTGGCAGGTCAATTTTATTAATAACTGGCAGGATTTCCAAGTCATTATCCAGCGCTAGATAAACATTAGCCAAGGTCTGAGCCTCAATCCCCTGAGCCGCATCCACAACCAAAATAGCCCCTTCGCAGGCCGCTAACGACCGCGATACCTCATAGGTAAAGTCCACGTGTCCCGGCGTGTCAATCAAGTGGAAGATATAGGTTTCACCGTCCTTGGCGGTATAATTGAGCTCGATAGCATTGAGCTTAATGGTGATGCCGCGCTCCCGCTCCAAGTCCATGCTGTCCAAGAGTTGGGCCTGCATTTCCCGACTGGAAACCGTCTCAGTCGCCTCCAAAATCCGGTCAGCCAAGGTTGATTTCCCGTGGTCAATGTGAGCAATGATGGAGAAATTGCGGATCTTCTCCTGACGTTTTTTCAAATCTTCTAAATTCATTTTTCTCATCCTTTTAGGGTATTCTATTTATTATAACACAAGACCAGTGATTTTTCCTATAGACTCGGACTTTCTCTATAAATTATGCTATACTAGTCAGAGAATAATTTTGGAGACACTTTATGATTAAAATTCTTGCACTTGATATGGACGGCACCTTGCTCAACAGCAAAAAAGAAATTCCTCAGGCTCACATTGAGGCTATTCGCCAAGCTATTGAAAAAGGAGTCAAATTGGTTCTTTGCACAGGTCGTCCCTTGGTTGGCGTCAAGCCTTATTATGACAAGCTGGGCCTGGCACAAGAAAACGAATATGTCATCGTGGATAATGGCTGTGCTACTCATCAAACCAGCGACTGGAGTCTGGTGGACTGGCAAGAGCTGAGCGGTCAGGATATTCGCTATCTCTACAGCCTGTCTGAAAATAGCCCTGTCCAGCTGACTCTCTTTGATGAAGAGCATTATTTCGTCGTCGGAGAAAAAGCCAGTTCCTATGTCGTGAATGATGCTAGCTTGGTCTTTACTATTCCAACCGAGATTAGCCTAGAAGAGGCTTGCAGTGGTCAATACAGAATGTTTCAAGCTATGTTTTTAGGCAGCCAAGAGCAGGTAGATGCTTTTGAAGCTGACTTTGGCCAAGAAATCTGCCAGCGTTTCAGCGGCGTTCGCTCCCAGCCAGTCATTTACGAGGCCATGCCAGCCGGTGTGACCAAAGCCTTTGCCCTAGAGCGATTAGCTAAACAATTAGACATCAATCCTCAGGAAATCATGGCAATCGGTGATGCCAACAACGACATCGAGATGCTGGAATATGCAGGTCTCGGTGTTGCCATGGGAAATGCTTCAGACTATGTCAAAAGCCTAGCCGATGCCGTCACAGACAGCTGTGAAGAAAATGGGGTTGCTACTGCTATTGAGAAGTTTATTTTGAATTCATAAAAGTCAAAAAAGAAGAGCAATGTCTCTTCTTTTTTTGTTCTATAACCTTAATACTATGCCGTCTTGGCACTTGGAAATCAAAAAATTTCTATTCCTTTCTCCTTAAGATTTTCCATGCATTCTTGCAGATAGGCTGCGTCATGCTCCAGATAAATGGGATGTTCGAGCTCCTTAGCTGGCAAGTCCTGATAAGGTGGGCAGGTCTTGCCACGGTAGTCCTTATCCAGCCAAAGGGTGTCCGGCTGATAGCCCCGCTTCTGCATCTCTTCCATAATCAGCAGGTGATAGGCGTACAGACGATAAGGACTATGCTCAAAAACATAGTTGACCGTCGCATGCGGCTTGCCCCACCCTCGACCACGTAAGGCCGCACACTCACGGTGCTGGCCTAAAAGCTGCTGGCGCGGAAGTTTTTCAATCAAATCTTGGTGCCAAAGTCTCACGGTATTCTCCTTCTAGAATAATCTTATAAAGTCATCAACGAATATGAACAATCAACTCTTGGGCAGCTTTCCTGCTTTCTCCAGCATTTTCTTGACAAAATACGGCATCTTAACATTCTCACGCCCCTTTTTCTCAATTAGCTTCTTGACGAAATCTGGCATTTTCAGCTCTGCATCCTCTGCAAGAATCTGGCTACTCTCCTCCGATGGCTGTAATTCATCGAAGGTTTCTTCTTCTGGAAAACATTCTTTGAAGGGTTCATGCTCATGGCGGCGGATACTTTGAATCAGGGCATCAATTAGACGGGCATCTGCATTGGGCATAGGCGGTCTATGATAGGCAACACCCAAATCTTCGCAAAGTTCCTTGCACTCCACGTCATTGTCAAAAAGAACCTCTATATGCTCACTGATAAAGCTAATCGGCACAAAAATATAATGCTGCGGATGTGTTTCTTGCTGGCGCATATAGTCCAGTACATCAGGTTTGATCCAAGGGAGCCCAATGTCACTCTCACTCTGCCAAACATTGAGATAATCCTCCTCTGTCAAACCCAACCTGTCAGCAATCAAACGGGCATTGTCATAAATCTGATCAATGTAAGGATCTCCGAAATCCAAGGCCAGAATAGGCACACTGTGGGCTGAAAAGAAAATCTTGAAGGTCTCTTCTCCAACCTCTTCTGTAAGAATCTTTCTCAGTTCCTCTGCCCAATAACCAAGAATAGCTTCTTCCTGATACCATTCCTTAATGATATTAAAGCGGATGGAGTCACTCTGGATAAACTTCTCATAACCCATGACAGAATAGTAAGAAAAATGAGGCTCTAGGATCAAACAGATACAATCCTCAATACCATCCTCTTCCATCTGCTCAATCACATCTGGAATAAAAGGACATGAGAATTTATTGGCAAAATAAACCGCATACTCGCCAGCCAAACGCTGACGAACCTTTTCCACCTCTTCTAGACTGATACGCTGCAGAGGCGTTCCACCGATGAGGACATAGTTATCATAGAGGGTCTGAATTTCATGGTCTTGCGGCCTGACACCGCGGCGAATATTGGTAAAAAATTCAGCCACTCCCTCAAAGCTAATCTCCTCTGGCGAGCCAAAAGTCATCATTAGAATTGCTTTCTTCATCATCTTTCCTCTTCAGTCACTCCGAGAAAGCCAAGCTGGCTTACCAATGACTTGTTTGTAATCACTTTCATTTTAACATCTTAAAAAAGACTTGAATAGACCAAAAAACCTATTCCTTGAAAAGAATAGGGAAATTTAATAATTCAGATATTTTAATATTGGAGGTATGCTTTAATGGTTTGTTGAGTTTTCCAGTTATAAATCAACCTTAAGCAGCCGCCCTAGCTCTTGATAGAGAATCTCTGTAGGCTGATATTCTTTACTTTGCTGGGCAAGGTTTTTCAACTGAGACCAGTCCGTACGATCCGTCAATTCCTTAAAAAGGCGCAGCACTTCTGCATCATTCTTTCTGCGAGAAACCAGCCCCACCTGGGCAAGCTCAGCACGAACGGCATTGTCAAACTGGTCATAATCCTGCGGCAAAATGAGACTGGGAATCTCATGCTCAATACAGGCCATCATGATACCCGTTCCTGCGTGGTGAATAGCAAAATCTATCTTATCCAGAATGTCGGTATAGGGCAGATAATCAAAAAGTAGCAAGTTTTCCGCCAGTTCGCGCGGAGGATTTCCCAGACCACTAGCTTCACCCAAGGTAACGTAAAATAGGTAATCTGGGTAGAGATGACTCAGCTTTTTCGCTCTTTCCACCATTCGCTCCTTCTCCCATTTCAAATGCGTACCGCAAGTCACTAAAACCCGCTTCTTATCGGTCTCAAAATAAGACTCATGGGCTGCAGGCAGGCGATCAAAGGACAAGCATTTGTAGCCAACCCAGCGAAGCTGCTTAGGAAAATCATCTCGAAACTCTAGCTCTTTCATGCCTAAAGCCAAGATAGAGTATGGCGAATAAATAGCTTCTGTGCCGTCTTCCCGATAGAGTTTAAAATCTTGATAGTCTCCCAAACTCTTCTGGACTAAAGCAAAGGCTATTTTCTTTCCACAACGAATAGCTTGCCTGCCTAAGGCATCTCTTAATTTGTACAAGACCCCCTGATGAGGTTTCCAACCTCCCAAATAGGTCGGAGTTGTCGTCCGGCACTCAATCGCAACGGGACTCGGAATCGTAGTTATCCAGGGAATGCCAAAGCGATCAGAAATCAAGCCTGCTGGCGAAGCAACAAAGTCCGCTATGACCAAATCCGGTTTATCTCCCTCTTTCCAAATTCGATTTAATTCGTCTATAACTTCTGGAATTAGTCTAGAATTGGCTCGAAACTGCTGATAGGTAATCAAAGGATTGCTTTGCTGCGGAGTATTAGCGATATCCTCCATCACCGTCGGTCTTTCTGGAAAGAGAGCCAGACAGTCAAAACCGATTTCCTCTACTAACTCTTTCTTTTGACAGCCAGTGATAACCCGAATCTGAAAACGCGGATCCGTTAGCAGAGGCTTGACTAAGGTCAAAGTAGGCAGCAAATGCCCACTAAATGGCACACTAATCACATCAATCTTTATCACTTTTTCTAATCCAGTCATGAACTAATCCTTTCACATCTTCCCTGTATTCATAATCAAAATGATTGCTATCTACCATCACATCAGCTGGATGGCCATCTAAAAATCTGCTGTAAATATCCTTCCTGCCCTTGATGACCAGCAAGTCAATATCCTTGTGATTTAGGACTCTCCGTGAAACAGGCCCCAGCGCAATCACTCTCAGTCTGTACGGCAGATTTTCCTCACCCAAATCCTCCAGCCACTGGGTTAGTATATTGAGTCCCGAGCTCTTGCAGATAATGACAGCCTCCTCTGCATCTAGTAAAGGAGACAAATGCCGCTGCAAAGCCTCCTGAAAGCGAAGATTGCAGAGAGTATCCCAATAGTAACGAATATTGGAAATGGAAGCTGTCAACAAGGAAACTTGAGTTTGTTGCTCATGCTCAAATCTCTGGTTAAAGGGAAAATTACTAGCAACCACTGAGAAACCCGATGGACAAATCTGTTCAAGAAACTTAAGCTGTCCTGCAGTCAGACAAGCGCTCTCCAAATGACTGCTGCCACTGAGAAAAAGCAAGACTCTGCTGGATTTCAACATGGTTTGGTCTGGCGACAGAGCATCCAACTTAGCCAAGTACTGCTTCATCTTACTCATAGCGGATTTTCCCATCCGTCACTCGAATCTTCCTTCCCCGCCAGTTAATCAGAGGCGGACTAAGCAAGACATAGAGGAAAAGCCAAGGCAAGATAAGGTCATTCAGTACCTCGTAAAACACCTCATCCAGATACGGCCGGCCGGATAGAATGTGACGACGATAAGCCAGCATCCAAACCGCCTTGACCAAGAGCAAAAGCAAAGCCAGCAGCACAAAAGGCCAGCCAAGAAAGAAACTAATGAGCAAGGCAGGAAGGGGCAGGAAACTAGGCAATGCAATTAAAATAATAACCTTCCAGTCCAAGTGCTCCTTCAGATAGATAGAGCTAAAAAGCAGCCAACGCTTCATCTGCAGTAAATATTGCTTGGCATCCTTGATAGTAGTCCGAACATTACAGGTCACCCGCGTCTGGATAATCTCCACTCCCTTGCTGCGCAGAAAATCCGCTACAGCCAAATCATCACATAGATAGTCTTTAATAGCACTGAAAAGCTTCTGCTCTCTAGACAATTCAAGTGGCAGAATGTAGAACATGCCATTAATCGAGTGATTAGCTTTGACTTCTGCCATGGTAAAATAGGTAATGAAAGAATTTCCATTGACAAAAGCTGCCACTAGCTTGGACCAGAAATTGCTTCGCTCCTGATTATAGGGAATGCCGGTCAAAATAACATTCTCACCTAGATAATCTGTCAACTCCCCCATTTTTGAAAAATCAATAACGCTGTCGTCGTCGAGAACAATCAGATAAGGCCGGGTCAGCTCATCTATAATCTGCTCAATCTTATAACTCTTAGGATTAATCCCCTGAGGGACATCCTCCATGAGAAAAACGCGAATGCGCTGGGCATAAGAGGGATTTCGACAAATCTTATCAGCCACTCGCTGAGCTTCTGGATCAGACTGATCAATCAGCCAATAAAACTCAACCGCTTCTGTCTGCTGGATATTGGCTAATAAATCATTTTCCAAACGAGGGTCACCAGATAGGATGGGCTGAACCACCGTATAAAGCTCCTCTTGAAAGACTGATGTGCTGCTCTGCCCTTTTTTCAAATAAGTCAAAGACAAGAGCCAACGCAAGATAAAGAGAAGCAGGTAAGCAGCAGTCAGCAGGAAAAAAATAAGTTTCATGATTAAAGCCCCTTTCGTAGATAAGCACCAATCAAACGGATAATCCATCTTTGCGGAAGTAGCTTCATGAGCCAAGCCAGTAGTCGATATCTCTTGCCAACTATAGCATAGGAACGGCCTTGATGAAGCAGTCTGATAATGTGTCGTGCTGCTATCTCCGGGCTCATCTGCAACTGACTTCCACCTAAAGCATCCTGTAGCTCTGGAGGAAAGATAGCAGTCTGAACCGGTCCTAGTATGTAAAGGCAGACTTTCACTTCAGAGCCTTTGAGGCGCAGCTCTTCTTGCAAGGCTAGACAGTAAGTCTGCAAAGCGGCCTTGCTAGAGCTGTAAGCCGCCAGATAAGGATGGGGACAAAGGGCTGCCAGAGAGGAAAGTTGGACTAGCCTTATCTTGCGATTGCGATCCGCAACCTGCTTCATCAGTCGAACCGCCGCTTGGTAATTAACCTGCCAGATAGCATTTTCATCTGCTTCTGAAAGAGATAGCGCTGGACCAAAATTAGCCAGACCGCAGCAATTAATCACTAGATCCGCCTCTAGCTGCTGAGCAAAATCGTCCACAGCAGCTGCATCCAGCAAATCCAAAACTCTGCAGGAAAGCTTAGCTCTAACTCCAGACAGGTCCTCTTGCAACTGAGTGAGCTTAGCTTCATCTCTGCCGACCAAGACCAGCTGGTCTGTCCTTTGAGCCAGTTCTCTAGCCAGCTGACGACCTATACCTCCCGAAGCACCCAAAATCACAGCTTTGCTGATTGTTTTTTCCATTTGCATAGATATAGTTTACCAGATTTTGACAAGATATAAAACTAATTGCTAGATTTTACCTTTGCCCTCAAGAAACGAAAAACATTTCTCACTCTCTCCTGAATATGCTAAAATAGACTTAAATGAAATGAAAAAGGAGCATTTATGAAATATCCTAATCTTTTAGAGCGTTTTCTGACCTATGTCAAGGTCAACACGCGCTCAGACGAGACATCTACTACTACACCCAGCACCCAGAGTCAGGTGGACTTTGCCAACAAGGTTCTCATCCCTGAAATGAAGCGAGTCGGCTTGGAAAATGTATACTACCTGCCCAACGGCTTTGCGATTGGAACTCTGCCAGCCAATGACTCTAGCTTTACCTGCAAAATTGGCTTTATTTCACACATGGATACGGCGGACTTCAACGCAGAAAATATCCAGCCACAGGTCATTGAGAATTATGACGGCGGTGTGATTCCGCTGGGGCAATCCGGCTTTAGCTTAGATCCTGCTGACTTTGCCAGTCTCCATAAATACAAGGGTCAAACCTTAATTACGACTGACGGAACCACCCTTTTGGGAGCAGATGACAAGTCAGGTATTGCTGAAATCATGACGGCTATCGAATACCTGTCTGCCCATCCAGAAATCAAGCACGGAGAAATCCGAGTTGGCTTTGGACCAGACGAAGAAATCGGTATCGGTGCTGATAAGTTTGACGCAGAAGACTTTGATGTAGACTTTGCCTACACAGTAGATGGCGGCCCTCTAGGAGAACTCCAGTACGAAACCTTTAGTGCTGCTGGAGCAGAATTGACCTTCCAAGGCCGCAATGTCCATCCGGGAACTGCTAAAGACCAGATGGTTAATGCTCTCCAGCTGGCTATTGACTTCCACAACCAGCTGCCAGAAGCCGACCGACCAGAGAAGACCGAGGGCTACCAAGGCTTCTACCACCTGATGAACCTGACCGGGACTGTCGAAGAAGCCCAAGCTAGCTATATTGTCCGTGACTTTGAGACTGATGCTTTTGAAAATCGCAAAGCTGCTATGCAGGCCATTGCTGATAAGATGAACCAAGAGCTGGGCAGCGAGCGCGTTATCCTGACTCTCAAGGACCAGTATTACAACATGAAGCAGGTCATTGAAAAGGACATGACACCTATCCATATCGCCAAAGCAGTCATGGAAAGTCTGGACATCCAGCCTATTATCGAGCCTATCCGTGGCGGAACTGATGGCTCTAAAATTTCCTTTATGGGCATCCCGACCCCTAACCTCTTTGCCGGCGGCGAAAACATGCACGGCCGCTTCGAATATGTCAGCCTAGAAACCATGGAACGCGCTGTTGATACCATCATCGGCATTGTTTCCTATCAAGATTAAAAACGAAACCACAGAAATTCACGAGGAATTTCTGTGGTTTTTCGTGATTTGCAGAGAATAATATATTCGGATAATTTAAACACTTTACTCCTAAACATTTCTTATCAACTATCATTCCGTGAACTTATTTTGTGTTTTCTTATATTCTTTCGATTTTTCTCCATACCAGTCCTTAACTGTGTAGCCAAATTGTTTCCGATATTGTTCGGAATATTTAAAGAGATAGTATCCTCTCAGAATGTCAATAGAAAAAACATATATAGCAAATAAAAGAATCGCAGGCACAAAAGGTGTGACAATAGCATTAATTGCTCCCCTAGTATCACTTCCTGTCGAACGATCAAATAGTGCTAAAAAAGCAGTAATTCCCGTTCCCCCTATAAAAATAAGGCCATCAGATACTTTCTCCGTAAACAAAGCTGATAAAGGAACAAATGGTTCCCGATTTTCTATAGATTCTCTTATTTTTCTAGGAACGGTTCTCATGAGATAATAGCAGACAATTACAAACAGAAATCCCGATAGAATTCCTAGAAGATTTCTTCGTGAAGCTATTGATAAAGTTAAACAAATTTCCATTATGAATATTAACAAAAGCATATAACAAAAAGTTATATATTTTAAAATCATTGGATTGTTTCTATATTTTATAGAGGAAATAATATAAATGATGTAAAACATAAGGAACATAAGAATTAAAGGTACATTGAACCAACTGAAATTTTGAGTAGTATATATAGTATCACCGCTTAATAGTACAGGAACTACTAAAGATAAAACATATAGCAAGATTGAAAACAATGCAAATCCTATGAATCTTTTATAATTTCCTTTCGTCTTTACTTTAGTTACAATATCTTCATTAACGAAAGATTGACTTTCTTCAAATGTATAATTGAATAATCTCATTTTAATATTCCTCTCCAAGCAATGGTCAAATCATTCCAATAATAAGCATACCTTGCCAATCCTTATTATTTTCTCTGTTTATTCTAACACAATATCAATCAAATAAGTATAGGGTTGTGAAAATCAAAAACGAATGATGGTCTTAGACTTGGCTTGGTCTTCATCATTCGTTTTATTGTTATTTTACATCAAAATGTAAGCTTAGCTAATCTGAATAGTTTTTAGCTGGCCATCTGCTCCTGTAAAGCTGATGCTTCTGCTTGCTGGATTATAGCTAAAAGTCTCTGGACTGACACCGTAGAGCTGAGAAAGGTCCTGCAATTTCTGGTTGAATGCTTCCTCTGTCATGCCAAAACTCGCTGCTAAGCTTGATTGACCAGCTGGGTTTGCAGTTGTCGAAGCTTCTGATGGTTTGTCAGATTGGTTTTGAGCTGCTTCTCCAGTGGCAGATTCGGAAGGTAGATTGCCATTTTGCGCAGCATCTGGAGCACTGCTGCTGGCTGGCTGACCAGAAGCAGGTTGTTCAGACGGTGCTTCCAGGAAGCCTTTTTGCACCGCATACGCATCTGCTGCTTGGCGCTCAGCTTCTGACAAGTCCTTCTTGTAAATATAGTGCTCGTGGTCCAGATGAGCTACCCGATAGCCTTGCTCATCCGCTCCGACCATATCCTGCAGATTAAAGTGATAGCCATCATCGTCCCTATGCTGAGAATCAGACTCGTTTGTTCCCTCAGGATGGACGAGTGACTGCTGGAAGGCCAGGATTTCCTTGAGAAGCTCTTTCTTGTCAGTAGCTCTCTGTCCAAGCTTATCAAAAAGCTGGTCCAGCTGCTGGTATTGCTGCTCACTTCCTTGATTCTTTTCCAAATACTGATGGATAGACATGAGCAGATTATAAAGCTGCTGATAAACTTCCTGATTTTCCGTATTAGACGGCTCTTCCTTTTGCCCAGCAATGGTCCGGCTCATCTGGTCCAAAAGCTGCTGACTTGCTGCCAGCAGAGTTTGCTTGTCTGAGCTGCTGCTCTTTAACTCTTTACCTAATTCCAAGATTCTAGCTGCATAGTCTGCCCGGCTGTTTTGGTCCTTTACTTCTCCAAGTAGTTCCTGCGCTTTTCCAAGGAAGACAAGTGCTTGAGCGCTCTTTTCGCTATCATCCGAGGTGCCAAAATCGTCATAAATACCCTTCAAAAAGTCATAAATCATGGCTTTGTAGGTTGGCTGATCTGGCTCTCCCTGATCCAGCTCTGTCTTTTCAGAGGATGGAGAAGGCTGACCGCTAGCAAGGGCAGCTGCAATCTCTTTTTTAGTCTGATAGAGAGCGGGGAAAAGCTGCTGGAGATTGGTCGCTTCTATAAAGGCTTGAGACTTATAGAGAGTCAAGGTCAGCCCAGCTGCTTTTCTGCGCAGCTCAGGGCTCAAACGCCCATCCTCCAAAGCTTGGTAGAAATAACGAATGTAATCAACCGCTGTGACGCCTGTCCGATCATGATAATCTTCTAAAGCGGATAGTAATTGTCCAAGCTCTGCCATTTCATCTTGATTCTGGCTGGCATATGCCTTTTGCAGACGCTGTAGCAAGTCAGCTTTCTTCAATGCATAGCTATCCGTATCAAGTCGGTTCATTCTCTCCAAAAGCCCTTGATAGGTCTTGTCCAGCTCGGTCTCTTGAATTGGCTTGACCGTCTGATCCACATGGATAAACTGCTTATCAAAGTTATCCAGACTGTTCAGATAACCAGCTGTTGAGTTGCTAGGCAGCTTCTTCATAGTTTCCACAAACTGTCCCAAAGCTAGCTCAATCCGCCGCTGCATCAGAGGATCATCGGCATAGAGACGCTGACTGTCTGCTTTTAGGCTTTCTACTTTTCGCAAAACAGCAGCCTCATCATAATCGCCTTGCTCATACTTAGATTGAATCTGCGACAGGCGATTTTTCAAGGCTTCTGCAGCGCCCTTGGACTGGATCTTGATATAGTGATTGTGGTCGCCATGAGGAATGACAAACTGACCATCTTCAACTTGCAGACTGTAAGGCGACAGACCTGAGCGAAGGGCTGTTGTGTAGAGCTCATTCATGAAGTCCAGCTCTGCATTGCCCGTTACCAGGGGAATGCGGACATGCTCCTTGCGGACAGCATAGGGGTGGATATGAGTCGGATCATAGGCTTGGTCAGGGTTATTAAAGACAAAGAAACCATTTGAGATGCGAACCGCTTCTTTGGGAACGCCATAGGTTTGGCAGATATAAGAAATCTTTTCCTCATCGCTGGCATCGCGTGAATAGCGTTCAGCGTCATTGACTGCTGCAGATGGTTTTGCTGGCTGCTGCTTGGCCAAGACCTTCTCAGCTGCTTGAATCTGTTCAGCAGTTAAGTCTTTCTTGTAAAAGTAATGAGCATGATCTCCGTGCGATACCATGTAGCCTTGGTCGTCCTTGCCAATGACAGACTCCGCATGAAAACCATGGTCGTGATCAGGCTGTGACGGTAGCTGAGGCTTCAAAGCTTGCAGTGGATCTCCCAGAGGCTGGTAAATATATCCAATAGGAATCAAACGGGCAATCTTCGCTTCCAAGTCTGACAGCTTGTCATAAGGAATAAAATGATGATGGTCTCCGTGGGGGATAACGACCCCATTTTCTGTCCGGCGGCTGATTTTCAGTGGGTCAAAGACCACACCGTCCCCTTCATGATAGCGCTGAGATTGAGGCAGGGCATAGAGTTGCTGCAGCAGACTTGGCAAGGATGGCTGAGACGGCTGGAGCGGATTGGACGGACTCGGCTGAATTGCCTCTATGCTAGGACTTGGCTGCTCAATCTTTGAATGATTTGGCAGCTGTGGAGTCGGATTTGAGACTAGTCCACCCTGATTGATAGCACTATTCTGATTCCAAGTATCGGAAGAAGCAATCGTCCTGTTGTAGACAGGCTGATTCACCCGTCCGCCGGCCTGCCTGCTATTCCAGTAGCTCTGAGCCGCAGCCAATTCTGCCGGCGACAAGTCTCTCTTGGGAATGTAGTGAAAATGGCCGCCATGCGGCACGATAAAAGCATCGCCAGTATCCTCGATGACGTCAGAGGGGCTGAAAGTATAACCGTCATCCGTTTTATATCCCCCTTGCCCTTGGTGGGAAATTCCTGCAAGGTCTGCTGCCGTCTTTCCCGCAGCTAAGGACTTGCTAGGTTGACTGAAATCGCGAGTTCTGCTTGATTTTGTAGTGGAAGATTTGCCACTATCGCCTTCTTCCTTGGTCTTATGCAGCTTCTTCTGCCGTGCAATCTCATCTACCGAGCGGACATTACTGGTATGCTTGGCATCCTTGAGGTAGAGATAATACTTCCCATCTAGCTTGATGATATAGCCATCCTTGACCTCATTGACAATATCCGCTTCCTGCAGCGTGTAGTTAGGATCTCGTATAATCAGCTCTTCGCTGATAATGGCATCAAAAGGAACCTTCCCGTCAAAGTAATGATAATGGTCTCCATGGGAAGTGACATAGCCCTGATCTGTGATTTTCACGACGATTTGCTCTGCTTCAATACCTTCTTCATCATTGATTTGGTCAGGTGTCAAATTTTTATTTTTATCCGTCTTGTCACCCGAAGTCTTGTCCTCAATATAGGCTACTTTGTTATCTTTGGTCTGGGGTCGAGGCTGAGATTGCCATTGGATAAGCCCGTAAGTTCCGAGACCAAGAGCTAATACAGTAGCTGAAGCAAGGAAATATTTCTTTTTCATGGTTGTCTTTTATCCTTTCAAATCTTTAGCTAAAACAGCTAGATTTTTTTCTAAATTTTCTAAATAAGATAGTTGATTGGCTGGGTCTGCTTCCAGAGGATTCAGCTCCTTGATTTGTACACCGGTCGCCTTGACCAAGGTTTGAGCCACTTTGGAAGAAGCATTGCTTTCCACAAAAATGGTCTTCACCTGGTGCTCCTTGACAAAGTCTTCTATCTCTGTCAGCTGGCGCGGACTAGGCTCCTGCTCCGGTGAAATACCAGCAATACCCAGCTGGGCCAGCCCGAATCGCTTGGCTAGATAAGAAAAGGCAGTATGCTGGGTGACAAAGGTTTTGTTGGACACTTTATCAAAAATCTTCTGATAGCGCTCCGTCAACTCCTTGGCCTCTTCTTGAAATTTTCGGGCATTGGCCTGGTAAGTATCCCGATGGTCACTATCCAACTCCGACAGCCTGTCGGCGATAATCTGGGCTTCCTCCGCAGCCTTCTGAGGATCCAACCAGGTATGGGGGTCAAAGAGCGTCTTCTCATCCACTCCCTCTCCCGCTTGGACATCTTCCAAGCCAGCGACTCGATCCAGCTCCATTCCCTGAGAAGCCTCAAGGACTTGAACCTTGGAATTCTTGAGACTAGGATTCAGCTCTCCAGCCCAGGACTCCAAAGTCCGCGAGTGATAGACAAAGACATCTGCATCATAGATGGCTGCTACGTCATTGGCTGAAGGCTCAAAATCATGAATACCGCTGCTAGACTGAATCATGCGCACGTCATTCAAATCGCCCGATATAGCCTTAACCATGGAGTAAATAGGATAAAAGCTGGTTACAATCCTCAATCCTTGCGACGTACTGGATGGACTGGATTCCTTTTGAGACTGACAAGCCCAGAGACACAAGACCAGGGCCAGCATGCTAAGGCAAGCTGAGAATTTTAAAGCTCGTTTCATAATATCTCCTTAACTCATTATTAACCAGTTTATTAACTGGTTAATATCATACACTTTGTCAACTTCTTTGTCAAGTTTTTTAAGAAAATAAAGAAAAAAGGAAGTAGGATTCTTTCCCACTTCCTCTTTGCTTTTAATTCATTATATTTGAAAGGTTATTTACTATCACTATTCAAGGACAGAATAAGCTTATACAGATTCATTTTTCAAGCTTAACTGTATGAGATTACTTTTCCGACTTTGAGACTGTCAAATGACAATCTGGAACTGAAAACTCCATCTCTAAATCGCTTCTGTAGTGAAACTGCGGCTTTCCAGTACCTTCAGCATGGCATCAGCTGTGTCCAAGGCGGTAAAGAGAGGCACTCCATGCTCAATCGCTGAGCTACGGATAATTTGACCATGCTTGTCTGCTGTCCGCTTAGTTCCGACCGTGTTGATAATAGCCTGAACCTTGCCCTTGCGGATATAGGCTGGGATGTCCTTGTTATCATCACTGCCGATTTTTTCCACCAGACGAACATGGAGACCATGATTTTCAAAATAGGAGGCTGTTCCCTTTGTTGCCCAGATACCATAGCCAATATTGGCAAAACGCTGAGCTAGCTGCAGGGCTTCTTCCTTGCTATCATCTGCAATAGTAAAGACGACATTTCCAAAGTTTGGCAAATGGAGATAGGAAGCCTCAAAAGCCTTGTAGAGTGCTTTTTCAAGCGTGCGATCACTGCCCATAACTTCGCCGGTAGACTTCATCTCTGGTCCCAAAAGACTGTCAACCTTCGCCAACTTAGTAAAAGAGAAGACTGGCGCCTTGATATGAACCATGGAACTTTCTGGATGAAGGCCGTCTTCATAACCCAGCTCTGCCAGACTTTCTCCAAGGATCAAACGAGTCGCTACTTGCGCCATCGGAATATCGGTCACCTTGGACAAGAAAGGAACGGTCCGGCTGGCACGCGGATTGACCTCAATGACATAGACCTGCTCATCTTTGATGACGAACTGAATATTCATCATGCCGATACAGTTCAATCCTAGAGCCAAACGTTTGGTATAGTCTGCAATAGTATCCTTGACTTTCTGAGATAAGGTTTGCGGCGGATAGGCTGCCATGGAATCCCCTGAGTGAACTCCTGCACGCTCGATATGCTCCATAATCCCTGGAATCAAGACCTGACGGCCATCAGAAATGGCATCCACTTCGCACTCATCCCCAACAATGTAAGAATCGACCAAAACCGGATGGTCTGGACTGGCCTTAACCGCTGTTCTCATATAAGAACGTAGATCCGCTTCGTTTTCTACGATTTCCATGGCACGGCCACCCAAGACATAGGAAGGTCGCACCAGAACAGGGAAGCCAATCTTACGAGCAGCCTCTACTGCCTCCTCTTCATTAGTGGCCGTCTGACCCGGCGGCTGCGGAATATCCAGCTCCTTCAGCGCTTGCTCAAAGAGATCCCGGTCCTCAGCTCGATCCAAGTCCGCTACTTGGGTGCCTAAAATCTTAACACCAGCCTTGGACAGAGGCTCTGCCAGATTAATAGCTGTCTGCCCGCCAAACTGTACGATAACACCCTTAGGCTGCTCCAGCTCAATAACATTCATGACATCTTCAAAGGTCAACGGCTCAAAGTAGAGCTTGTCAGAGACAGAAAAGTCAGTTGATACAGTCTCTGGATTACTGTTCATGATAATCGCTTCATAACCAGCTGCCTGAATAGCTTTTACAGAATGAACGGTCGCATAGTCAAACTCGACTCCCTGCCCGATTCGGATAGGACCAGAGCCCAGTACCAGAACTGATTCCTTGCTGGATTTGACAGATTCATTTTCAAAACCATAGGTGGAGTAGAAATAAGGCGTCGCAGACTCGAACTCAGCAGCACAGGTATCCACCATCTTGTAAACCGGCACAATCTTTTGCTCCTGCCGGATGCGACGCACCTGCTCAGCTGTCATACCCCACAAGGATGCAATCTTAGTATCCGCAAAGCCATTTTGCTTGGCTTTCTTAAGCACATAGCTATCTCCGATATGACTGGCCAGCTCCTGCTCAATTTCGTAAATATGGAGCAGCTTATCCAGGAAAAAGACATCAATCTTGGTCAGCTCGGCAATTTCATCCGTACTGTAACCACGACGAATAGCCTCTGAGATGTAGAAAATCCGGTCGTCTTGCGCCTTGACAATCTTCCTCATCAGCTCATCATCGCTTACTTGACTGAGAGCAGGCAACTCATTGTGGTCCACACCAACTTCCAGAGAGCGGCAAGCCTTGAGCAGACTCTCCTCGATATTGCGGCCGATAGCCATGACTTCGCCGGTCGCCTTCATCTGGGTTCCCAGACGGCGCTCACCCTGCTCGAACTTATCAAATGGAAAGCGCGGAATCTTAGCGACCACATAGTCCAGAGCCGGCTCAAACATAGCATAAGTAGAACCTGTCACCGGATTAATGATTTCATCCAATGTAAGCCCTACTGCGATTTTTGCTGCCAACTTGGCAATCGGATAGCCAGTCGCCTTAGAGGCCAGGGCTGATGAGCGGGAAACCCGTGGATTGACCTCGATTACATAGTATTTGAAACTATGCGGATCCAGAGCCAGCTGCACATTACAGCCACCCTCAATCTTCAGCGCACGGATAATCTTGAGACTGGCATCCCGCAGCATCTGGTATTCATAATCTGAGATGGTCTGACTAGGTGCAAAAACGATAGAATCCCCTGTGTGGATGCCGACTGGGTCAAAGTTTTCCATGTTACAGACGACCAGCGCATTGTCAGCACCATCCCGCATGACTTCGTATTCGATTTCTTTAAAGCCAGCTATGGAGCGCTCGATCAGACACTGGGTAACCGGAGAGAGTTTGAGGCCATTTTCTGCGATTTCTTGCAGCTCTTCTTCATTGCTACAGATACCGCCGCCAGTTCCTCCCAGTGTAAATGCCGGACGGACAATGACTGGATAGCCGATGCCAGCCGCAAATTCCAGTGCTTCATCCACTGTATTGACAATTTCTGACTCAGGGATGGGCTGGCCTAGCTCTTCCATCAGCTGCTTGAAGAGATCCCGGTCTTCCGCTTGGTCAATGGCCGACAGCTTGGTTCCTAAGAGCTCTACTCCCAGCTCTTCTAAAAGCCCTGACTTGGATAATTCCATGGCCATATTGAGTCCGGTCTGGCCGCCCAGAGTAGGCAGAAGAGCATCTGGCCGCTCCTTACGCAAAATCCGCGCAACAAACTCCAGTGTGATGGGCTCGATATAAACCCGGTCCGCAATTTCCTTATCCGTCATGATGGTTGCTGGGTTAGAATTAACCAAGACAACACTGTAACCCTCTTCTTTCAAGGACAGGCAAGCTTGAGTTCCTGCATAGTCAAACTCCGCAGCCTGACCGATAACGATAGGACCAGAACCGATGACCATAATTTTCTGAATATCTTTACGTTTTGGCATAGTGCACCTCTCAATCTTGCTTCCTAGTAAGCCTGATGGGCATCCATCATTTCCATAAACTCGTCAAAGAGATAGTCTGCATCATGCGGTCCCGGCGCAGCATCTGGGTGGAACTGCACTGAAAAAGCAGGATAATCCCGATGGCGCACACCTTCGACAGACTTATCATTGATTTCTTCATGAGTCACAATCAGGCATTCTGGCAAATCCTCACGACTGACGGCATAGCCGTGATTTTGACTGGTAAAGTCAACTCGGCCTGTTGCAATCTCGCGTACCGCATGGTTGAAGCCACGGTGGCCGAACTTCATCTTATGCGTCTTGGCACCGTTAGCCATGGAGAAGAGCTGATGTCCCATACAGATCCCAAAAATTGGAATCTTGCCCTGAACACCACGAATCATGTCCAGAGCCTCCGGCACATCTTCCGGATTGCCCGGTCCATTTGACAGCATGACGCCGTCAGGATTGAGCTGGAGAATTTCCTCAGCTCTGGTATCATAAGGTACTACTGTCACGTTGCAGTTGCGTTTGGCTAATTCTCGAAGGATAGAGTGTTTGAGACCAAAGTCCACCAATACCACACTGCGACCAGTGCCCGGAGCTGGATAAGACTGCTTGGTAGACACCTGCTTGATGTTATCAGTCGGCAGAACTGTCGCCTGCAGCTGGTCTTGCAAATGCTCAATACTATCATCCGCATTGGCAATCGTCGCCCGCATAGTTCCATGCTGGCGGATAATCTTGGTTAGTGCCCTTGTATCAATTCCCGAAATGCCTGGTATCTTTTTGATTTTGAGGAACTCATCCAAAGACAATTGCTGGCGCCAATTGCTGGCACGGCGTGCATACTCATAGACCACCACTCCCTTACAGGTCGGCAGAATGGATTCATAGTCGTCCCGATTGACACCATAATTTCCAACCAAGGGATAGGTAAAGGTCAAAATTTGGCCGTTATAAGACTGGTCCGTAATCGATTCCTGATAGCCAGTCATGCCTGTGTTAAAGACGATTTCGCCTGTTACGAAAAGATCCGCTCCAAAAGCTTCCCCTTCGAAAATCATGCCGTTTTCTAATATTAAAAGTCTCTTTGCCATTGTTCCCTCCTGTCCAAGATGCAGACCGCCCACGACCATCCACATAAGATATATAATAATAGGGAGTGGGATTGCTTCACATAGCTTCACCCACTCCCGGCCTACTGTCCGAGATTATTGACGGCCTTTCAGAACTGCTTCGATAATAGCCATTCTGACAAAGACGCCGTTAGTCATTTGTTCAACGATACGCGATTTTGGTGCTTCGACTAGATGATCCGCAATTTCTACATCACGGTTAACTGGAGCCGGATGCATCAGAATCGCCGTATCTTTCATGCGGTCATAACGCTCTTGAGTCAGACCATGCAGTCTGTGGTAATTTTCTTTTGAAAAGATGGACTCGTAGTCATGGCGCTCATGCTGCACGCGCAGGAACATCATGACATCCACTTGATCAATCACCTCATCAATAGTGACAAACTTACCATAGTCCGCAAACTCCTGGCTCCGCCATTCTTCCGGACCAGCAAAGTAGAGCTCTGCCCCCAAGCGCTTGAGAATCTGCATGTTTGACTTAGCCACGCGCGAATGGTCCAAGTCACCAGCAATCGCAACCTTGAGTCCTTCAAAGCGACCAAACTCTTGATAAATGGTCATCAGATCCAGCAAGCTTTGGCTAGGATGCTGACCAGAACCGTCTCCTCCGTTTACGATAGAAGTCGTAATGGTCGGGCTTTCCACTAGCTCTTTGTAATAGTCTACTTCAGGGTGGCGAATGACACAAACATCGACGCCAAGGGCAGACATGGTCAGGATAGTGTCATACAAGGTTTCTCCTTTGTTGACCGAGCTGGTCTTGACATCAAAGTCCAGAAGATCGCAACCCAACTTCAACTCCGCTACCTCAAAGGCCTTGTGGGTCCGAGTTGAAGGCTCAAAGAAGAGGTTAGACACGATATGCTGTTCATCATAATGGACTTTAGCGCCATTTTTAAATTCGATTCCGCGTTTAATCAGCGCCATAACTTCTTCATTTGACAGAGTTTCCATAGAAACAAGGTTCTTAAGAGCGATTTGATTGGATGACATGATGTAATTCTCCTTTATGAAAGAATGAGGGCTTCCAGAGTGCTGCAAGTAAAGTCGCTCTGAGAGCAAGCTATTTTTGAACGAAAGTTAATGATTTAGTGCCTAGCTCAATCCTTGGGCTCAGGCAGGACAAGATAGAGGACAATTCCCAGAATAGTTGACAAGGCAACTCCTGAGATTTGCAGACCCGACAGCTGCAAGGTCAGACCACCGATACCGGATACCAAGATAACACTGGCAATCAAGAGATTCTTTTTATTGTCAAAGTTGGTCTGTGCTTCGATCAGAATCTTGAGACCGCTCGAAGCAATTACCCCAAAGAGGGCGATGGAAATACCACCCAGCACAGGACTCGGGATGGATTGGAGCAGGGCTGAGACCTTTCCCACAAAGCTCATGACAATAGCCAGCACTGCTGCACCTGCAATGACATAGACGCTGTAGATTTTATTGAGCGCCATAACTCCGATATTCTCTCCGTAGCTAGTCACTGGCGGTGCTCCGAAAAGCCCTGCAATAATCTGAGCCAGACCATCTCCAGTCAAGGTCTTGTCTAGACCTGGATCCTTGAAGAAGTCCTTACCTGTCAAGCTATTCAACACCATGACATGCCCGAAGTGTTCTGTCATGGTTACAAAGGCAATAGGCGCCATGGTTAAAATCGCACTAGGATAAAATTTGACATCGTAGTCCAAGAAAGGCAGACTCATAGGCGGAAGGTGGAACCAAGATGCTTGCCCAACCTTGGCAAAAGAAACGATTTCCTGACCAGTCACAGCCCCTAGAATTAAGCTAAAGATATAGCCAACTATCAAGCCTAGCAAGACTGGGATGATTCCCACAATCTTCTTACCATAGATATTAAAGAGGATGACTGCCAAGAGAGTGACCATTCCGATAATGAAGTAGGTCAAATCATACACCTTTTCCCCATTAGCTGCAGTCTTGTTCATCACATCGCTAACAGCTGTTCCAGCCAAGCTCAGACCGATGACCATGATGATGGGGCCTACCACTACAGGGGGAAGAACTTTGTCAATCCATGCATTGCCAGCAAACTTGACAATCAGTGCTACGATAAAGTAGACCAAACCACCGGTGATAGCTCCCTGAGCAACCGCTCCGATACCATCAGTCTTCATAAGCATCTGCATGGCTGCGATATAAGCAAAGCTGGACCCCATGTAGGCTGGAATCTTGTACTTGGTAACAGTCAGATGGGCAATTGTTCCAAGACCGCTGGAAAAAAGAGCCACCGCTGGGTCAATTCCCACCAGAATTGGCACCAAGACTGTCGCCCCAAACATGGCGAACAAGTGCTGAAAGGATAGTCCTAAAAGCAAACCTGGCTTTGGCATATCATGCACATCATACTTAACATCTTGACTCATTTAGCTTATTACTCTCCCATAATCAAAACTCGATCTTGACCGTCTGTCTCGGTCATCTCAACAATAATCTCCTCAGTTTGGCTAGTCGGAATATTCTTGCCGACATAGTCTGCCCGTATCGGCAGCTCGCGGTGACCACGGTCTACCAAGACAGCCAGACCAACGCGAGAAGGCCGCCCATGACTGACCAGATTATCAATAGCCGCTCGAATAGTTCTTCCTGTGTAGAGGACATCGTCGATCAGAATTACTTGACGGTCGGTAATATCCACTGGAATCACTGTCGTATCTTCTTCAACCTTGATATCATCACGAAAAGGCTTAGTGTCTACTTCAGCGACTGGAATATCGATATTCTCCAACTGAGCCAACCGCTTCTGAATCCGGTGAGCCAAGTGAACCCCACGGGTCTTAATCCCAGCCAAGACCACTTTATTTAAGTCCTTGTTGCGCTCGATGATTTCATAGGTAATCCGCGTAATCGCGCGATTCATGGTGATGTCATCGACAACTTCTTTTGTTTTCATTCTTTCCTCCTCAAACAAGAAAAAGTCTCCTTATTACAAGGAGACTTCAGAAAAATCTAGTCAGGCAAGCTAAAACAAGACGCACTTGCTTACACTCCACCCATCTTTTTACTTGCTCCTTGTCTATCTCTCTGGATAGAATTAAAGGATTATTTAATTTTTTATACTATATCACAAATTCAAAACTATTTCAAGAAAAAATTGTATTTTTTCTGCTTGACTGGGTAAGGATTAGTGACTAGCTTCTTTCTCCGCCTTTTCCTTATCTTTTGAATTCTTTTGATTTTCTTTGTTTTCTGCTTGAGCTAGCTCATCTTTTAATTCAGGATTTTCAGCAGTTGGCACTTCTTCTGATGATGGCTTAGAAGAGTTTTCTGGATTTTCATCACGATTGTTTAACTCTGCTTCAGGAGATCCAGCTGCATGCTCATTATCATTTGAAGCTCCTTGGCTGCTTACTTCAGCTGAGGCTGGCTTATCGGATGCTAGCTTTCCTTGTGCCTTATTAGACTCACTTTCCTTAGGTGCTTCCTTCTTTTCTTCCTTTGCATCAGCCGGCTTATTATTGTCAATGATGCCACCCTGAACATCTGGGAAATGCTGCGCTAAAGCCTTTGGAATTTTATTTTCATTCAATTCAAGCTCTGCTTTAGGGATGTGATTCTCGCTGACATTAATATAAGTCAACGTCTTATTTGGTTCCTGCAGAGCTAAGGTTGTGATTTTATTCTTGTTGACAGCCAGATTGTCTAAAGACCTAAACTGATTAATTCCTTCCAAGTTTTTCAGCTCATTCTCAGCCAAGTTTAAATTCTTCAAGGAAGACTGCGCAGCTAGAATGTCCAAAGATGTAATCTTGTTTTGACTTGCGGAAAAAGTTACTAAATTCTTAGCAGCTTCAACTCCTGCCAGAGAAGTCAGACGATTTCCATTTAGGCTTAGAGTTGTCAGATTTGGATTAGACTTCAGGAAATTCAAGTTCTCAACATTGGAATTGTCAGCTGTTAATTCTTCCAGATGGGAAGCTTTGAGAGTATTGAGATTTAAGTTTGGGTTGTTGGATAAGAAAAGCCTTGTTAAATCTTCTTTTTGGCTCAGAGCAGAAACATCTTGCAGCTGGTTATGCTCTAAACTTACCGCTTTTAATTTTGAAAGCTTGGTCAAAGCAGAAATATCTGAGATATTGTTGTAGTCAAGGTTCAATGACTCCAGATTTTTCAGCTTAGCTAGGGGTGAGATATCGGTAAGGTCATTTCCCGCTGCGGCGACTGTTTTGAGGTTCGGATAATCCTTCAAGAAAGATAAATCGATGATACCATTCTGGGAAATGTCCAAGCCTTCCAAGGTCGGAATTTCTTTTAAGAAATCATAGTTGGTAACGCCCGTCTTTGTCATCCACAGCTGTTTTAAATGCTTAAATTGCAGCACTGGTCTGATGTCCTTTATCGGAGTAAAGCCAATCCCCAGAACTTCAATATTCGGCATCAGTTCCAAGCCTTTTCTTTCCAGCGGATCTTTGCGCTGGCCGATATTTAGATACTTCACAGTTGCCAGCCAGGCTTTCATCTTTTCCGTATCCGTCTCATCTGATGGGAATGGGGTGTCTGCCGTAGCATGTAAAATATCCTCAATGATTTCATCATCAAATCCTAGAGCTTTCAAGGTTTCCATACCAACCGCGTCATGAGCGTGCGGATTTCCATGAGGGTCAAAAGGCTTGGTTGTATCAATCTCACTGACCAAGGTCGAATGGCTGTGATCGCCATGCGGATAGATAAATACCTTCCCTTTATCTGTATCGCTCACCTGAATCAGACTTTCATCGATTCCTAATTGCTGAGCCAAATAGGCCTTCTTCTTGGCAATTTCTTCTTCCTCTTCTAATGGATTTGGCGCAGGCTCAGGTGTAGGAGCTGGTGCTGGCGCTGGCGACGGTTCTGGTGAAGGCTGTGCTTGCCCTTGTCGGCCATAGTAGGCATCTTCAGCAGCTTTCTTATGTTCTGCGGGAATCAATGACTCCCAAGGCGAAGCAATCAACTGCTCATAGGGGATGAAATGAGTATGACCATTATGATCTGCTAGCAAGCCTGTAGCAAGTTTGCCTGTTACCCCTGTGCCTCTAAATAAGAATCCATCACTTGTAGGATAATCAATCCCAGCAAACTGGCGTTTAGTTGTCCCTTGCTGCTGTGGAACAGACGGTCTAAGCCTTGGCTGATAAACAGGTCCAGTAGTATTGCTAGGCGGCGTTGGACGATAACTCGGTGCTTGAGCAAGATTCCCCACAGACTGCTTCAAAATATAATGAAAATGATCGCCGTGACGCACAACATAGCCGTATTGGTCTTCCGACACAATGTCTCTAGGATTAAAAACATAGCCATCATCAGCAGTGCTTATTTGATTTGCCAGCTGAGGCGATCCTGCAGGCATTTGCCCATCTTTTGGTATCAGATAGGCCCATTTACTATTCTTTAGATCAGAATAAAAAATAAAGTGCGTATGGCCATCATGCTCTAAAATCAAACCTTCACTAGTTCTAGCTTTAATTTGAGACTCGCTTTTGAAGAGAAAACCATCATCCGTCGGCTTATCAACACCAGGAACTTGTCCTTTTTTGGTCGCCTTGCTTTTCTTCTTCACTTCTTGCTTGGTCTTCACCTTTTCTTGACTGCTTTCCTGTTGAGACGGCTGAGACTGACAAGCCGCCAAGCAAAGATTACAAGCAAGAATGATTCCTGCTAGACTTAACAGTTTCTGATTGTGTTTCATTTTTTCCTCCTATTTATTTAACCAGTTAATAATTAACTAGTTAAATATATCATACAAATCTGATATTGGCAAGAAAAAATCGAAGCAATATAAAAAAAACAGAGCAAATCTGTTTTTCATCTACAAGTACATGTCTCTAAGAAGTCTTCTTTTTTGAGAATGAGATGGATTTTATCCCGTAAAAGACAAAACCAAAAACAAGATAGGCTGCAAAGATAATCAGACACATCTGGATGACATAAGGCCAGCCTTTCTTAAAGACATTGAGGAAAAAGTAAGGAAATGGATTGTCCTTGGATCTTGGAATATCTATTTTCAAGAAAAAGCCATTAAAGAGAGCAAAGGCCATGTAGACCAAAGGCACACTTGTCCAAGAAATCGGATCAAACCAGCGGTACTGACGCGATTTGTCAAAGATTACTGTATCCAGAAGAAACGCCAAGGGGACTATATAATGACATAAAAAATTCTCTAGGCGGTAAAAATCTGTCGCAATTGGGGCTAGCAAGAGGTGATAAACGACACAAGTAATCATGATGGACATGGTCACCCCGCCCTTGATTCGCAAGATTTTCGGAGCCTTCCAAGCATCGCCAGATCTCATCATCAGATAGACAAGATAGCCCGTAAAGAGCAGGACCAAGAGATTGGACAAAACCGTATAGTACATGAGCATGCCCACGCCATACTTAGTGATTTCCAGATACACACCCAAAAAGGCCAGGATAAAAAGAATAATTCGATAAATTAAGATAAAACGACGATTCATAGAGACCTCAAATTTTCTTAACAAACTCTGACTTGAGCTTCATCGCACCGAAGCCGTCAATCTTACAGTCGATATTATGGTCGCCTTCTACGATGCGGATATTTTTCACGCGCGTTCCCTGCTTGAGATCCTTAGGTGCTCCTTTGACCTTCAGGTCCTTAATCAAGGTAACTGTGTCGCCATCAGTCAGCTTATTGCCATTAGCATCGATCGCTACTGGTCCTTCTTCTGCTTCTTGGACCTCAGCTGGATTCCACTCATAGGCGCACTCTGGGCAGACCAAGAGCGTTCCATCTTCGTAGACATACTCTGAATTACATTTGGGGCAGTTTGGTAGGTTGTTCATTTTTTCTCCATTTCTAGTCAAGGCTGCTAAATTTCCATACCAGCCTTCTATATATGATTAAGCTCTTCTTTCATTTTTCAAGTCCAGCAGAACACTAATCGATGTGAAGGTCAACTAAATTCTAAAAATCTAGTTTACTCCTATTTCCACACCTTTCTAGTATAAGCTATTTTAAGCATTTTGACAAATCTCTTTTAGGATTTCCTACAGGTCTTGACCTTTCTGCAAAAACAGTGTACTATACTAGTGTATATACAGATAAAAAGGAGTCACTATGAAACCAAAATCTAAAAATCAGTTTATGACACTGACCGCTTTTTTGACTGCACTAGCTATTGTTATCCCGCTGGTTATGCCGATTAAAATTGTCATTCCGCCCGCTTCCTTCACCTTAGCCAGTCATGTCGCTATCTTTTTGGCTATGTTTATATCCCCTCTCATGACGGTGATTGTCGTGATTGGCTCTGCTATTGGATTTGGAATGTCTGGGCTTCCTTTTATCATCACGCTTAGGGCCCTGTCCCACTTGCTCTTCGCTAGCATCGGCGCTCTTTATCTGCAAAAGCACCCTGACACATTGGACAGCCAGAAGAAGACTTGGATATTTAATTTCCTACTAGCCTTGATTCATGCCTTTGGTGAAGTGGTCGTCTGCATCCTCTTTTACACGACTTCTTCCTATCCAGCTAATGCTTTCTATATCTTATTTGCTCTGGTTGGACTTGGTACGGTCATCCATAGTATGGTCGACTTTGTCATTGCTAAGTTCATCTATCAAGCGCTGAAAAAGATTCGCTAGATCTTGAAGATTCCTGACTTTTGGTTTACAATGAAGCTATGACCAAGCAAAGACGAGAAGAACTATTAAACCTTTTGAAAACATCATCTGCTGCCCTCAATGGCCAGTCACTGGCTGAACATTTCCATGTGACTAGGCAGATTATCGTTCAAGATATCGCCCTCTTGCGGGCTGATGGTGCCCCCATCCTCTCAACCAATCGTGGCTATCTTTATAAAGACCGCCAAGAAAATGCTGCTGTCCATCAGCTCTTCAAGGTTCAGCATGGGGCTGAGGATATGGAGGCTGAGTTGCTGGCTATCGTGGATAATGGCGGGCGCGTACAGACTATTTTGATTGAGCATCCAGTTTACGGCGAAATCCAGACTTACCTGAAGCTTACCTGCCGCCGCGATGTCCAACATTTTCTCCAACAGGTCGCATCCTGTGCCTTTCGCCCCTTATCTGAGCTAACAGATGGAGTCCACTATCACCTAGTACAAGCCGACTCTCAGCAGGATTTGGACTATGTAGAATCCGCCTTGAGAGACCTAGGATTTTTACAGGAATAAATAACAAGAAAGAAAAAGACTGATTAGGCCCCAACCTAATCAGTCTTTTTAGTACATACTCTTGCGCCAACCGGCTTTCAAATGATAGATAGTCGCTATAAAAACCACTGATAAAACAATCAAACTATTCTTTAAAAGAAATTAAAAAAATTAATATTCCAGAAAATACAATACTAATAATTGACAAGCCCAAGACTCTAATCTCGTTTAAATCTATGTAGAAAGAATAAAGAAAAATGAGTAAATTAAGCAAAATCACTAATATATAAAACCTAGATTGGCTCTGCTTCCATCCTTTTAAAGTATGAAAAGCAAATGGAAATCTCAAACCGAATCCAGCATTTCTAGAAGGAAAAAAATGGTTTAAGCCCAAAAGAAAAAATGCAACAATAGCAATCCATAATGAAATCATGGCAGTCATCTACCTTTCTATGTTTGCACTCCAGACACAAAAGGAAACATTTTTTAATACATACTCTTGCGCCAGCCACCTTCTATGCGCTCGTGATAGTAATATTCAGATAATTCCTCATCTTCCATCATACGCAAAAGTTCAAGCATATCGTAAGCCAAGTCCAGCTGTGGCAGGCTATCCTTGTCTACCCAAGAAATCTCTCCCTCTTCTGTCGAGTGAATCTGACCAGAAAATTCAGTCGCTTTGTAACAAAAGACGATATAGCGAATCCCATCATCCGTATGCCAGTTCTTTACCCCGACCAGTTTTGGATGAATAATAGTCAAACCAGTTTCCTCTAAAATCTCTCGGACAACAGCATCATGGAGGGACTCACCCTTCTCAATATGCCCACCAGGAAAGGCATATCCAGACCAACGATAGCGCTCAGGAAAACGATATTGCATTAGAAGTTTACCGCGCGATACATCTTCAACAAGGCAGATATTTGTTAGGATTGTTTCTTGGGAACGTGACATAGATTCACTCACTTTCTAAGTTATTAAAACATATCTTCGTTATATTTCACTTCTGACTTCATGACAAAGGGATTAATCAATTCATGATGCTCATAGGTACTATGGACCACAAAACCTCTGACAATGATGATTTCTTTATCTTGTATATGATAGTCTATATTGATGGGCATGGCTGGATTCGGAATGATTGACAAAGCAAAGAATGCCGAAAACCAAAGATAAAGTGCCACTAGTGCACTGAATAATTCAAAAATGAGGTGATACCAATGAAAATCTCTTATCCTAAAAAAGACTATCCAAGAATGGATAAAGAAGGTCAAACAAAGAATAAAAAACCAGGTATTCCACAAAACCGGAGTAAAGGATAGACCAAAAGCTAACAAAATCAAATGAAGAATGACAAAGATTAGCAAGGCCAGATAGAGTGTTTTAAATGAAAATAACTTAGAGAGATTTTCTTTGGTCATGTTTTTTCCTCTTTTTTTCTTTGTATTTTAAAATTAACATCGTTAATGCTGGTATAAAGAAAAAGATTAGATAGGTAGCAATCGGAAACCAAACATAGCGAGGATTCAGGTTCCACAATGGTGGAAGAAAGCCCTCTCCGTCTTCTAATTCTATTCCTATAAAATAATGCAAAAGAAAAACTAGACCATTTAGATAAAGAAATAATTCTGAAAAACCTTTCAGTGTGTTGAAGCCTTCTTCTCTTAGACTTCCAAACCAGGAATAATATGGAAGAGCAATCAAGATCGTCAAATTTAAATATAAAGGGCTAATATATTTAAACTCACGAAGCGGACCCGGAATAGACTTATTTCCAAATGTTAAAAACCCCACTCCAATCGCAACCATTATAAAGAATATATATCCTAAAAGAGCTTCTACTAGCCAATGCTTTTCCAACCAAATGATAAACTTATTCCCCTGAACTTTTACTTTTCTCTTGTTTTTATTTTTCTTTTTGGTTTTACTTTTCATTTACCAACTCCACAATCTTCTGGAAAGTCTTTCCGTTTCGGATAGTTAGTTGCTTATAGAAACTGGACTTGAGCAGTTTTTTATGGTAGTTGGACTTGAGATAGTCCGCTTGGTCAGCATTGCTATAAAAGAAAGCTGTCTGCCCAAAATGCAGTTGCTCCTTGTCATTCGCCCAACTGCCAGCCAGCTCTTGAACACTCTCCCTATCTGTCTCCGGCAAATAAAAGAGAACATCTCGCCGAAAGGCTGTTTCATCCTGCCACCAAGCAGGCAGATTATCTCTTTCTTTTTGAAGCATGGCAGAGCTGACAAGGACAAAAGGCAGAGGAAAATCATAAGACCGACTGAAATAAGCCGTCAAAATCTCCCGAATCCTCTCCTCCTGCTCCTCGCTATCAAAGAAAAGATTGCCGCTGTTGATGTAGGAAACTGGATTTTCAAAACCCAACCCAGCCAAATCCTTCTTCAAATCAGCCATAACGACCTTGTTTTTCCCACCGACATTAATGCCGCGGAGTAAAAGTGCATAACGCATATGTGCTCCTTACAAATATATCTATTATTTCCAAACTAACTGTTAGAGTTTTTCGAGTAGATCATCCGTTTTTCTTTGACAGCTTTTCCTAGGTCAATGACCTTTTCCTGACCGTCAAAAACAAAACCCATTTTTTCATAAAAGGCGATGGCACGTTTGTTATCTTCTAAAACCCATAATAAAATCTCTTGATAACCATCCAAGGCAGCAAAAGCAGCCTCCATGAGTTGCCGTCCTACCCCCTTGCCATAATAACTTTTGAGGACATAAAGGGCAATAATTTCACCTGCTCTTTTATCTAAGTCTCGAAAATCACCATAGCTAACAAAACCGACCACTTTAGCAGCATCCAAAGCGATCAAGGTATTTTCAGGATACTTTTGACTATAAAACCGGCACTTATCCAAAGTCATCTGCTCTTGAAATTCCACGGGCAAGATGCCATCATAAGCTTCACGCCATGTCTGCCAATGAACTCGGGATTTCCCTTCTATCTCCTCAGCGGTTTGCATTGCTTTAATAGTTATGACCATTTGCTTTCCTCCTTGAAATCCCTTAATCCATCGCCTTTATTTCCAGAATCATATCGCGAATCTGTGCGGCTAGTTCGAAGTCCAGAAGTCCGGCAGCTTCTTGCATTTGACCTTCCAGTTTCTTAATCATGTCCTTGCGCTCTTGCTTGTTGAGGCTTTCGATTTCGACAGTTTCTTCCTTGTCTGGCAGGGCTGCCTTGGTCACACTGATCAGGTCGCGGATTTCTTTCTTGATGGTCTGCGGTACAATGCCATGCTCTTCATTATAAGCCATCTGGATTGCCCGACGGCGGGCAGTTTCATCAATAGCTCGCTGCATAGACTGGGTCATAGTGTCCGCATACATGATCACATGCCCCTCGCTGTTTCGAGCTGCCCGTCCAATGGTCTGGATCAGACCACGTTCATTGCGCAGAAAACCTTCCTTGTCCGCATCAAGAATTGCCACCAGACTAACCTCGGGAACATCGATTCCCTCGCGCAAAAGGTTAATCCCAACCAGAACGTCAAAGACACCCAAGCGCAAATCACGGATAATCTCGGTTCGCTCCAAGGTCTTGATGTCCGAGTGCATGTACTTGACCTTGACACCCATTTCCTTGAAGTAGTCCGTCAAATCTTCCGCCATCTTCTTGGTCAGAGTTGTGATAAAGGTCCGCTCATTCTTTTCGACACGGGCATTAATTTCTCCCAAAAGGTCATCAATCTGCCCCATGGTTGGGCGGACTTCCACCTCTGGATCCAGAAGCCCGGTCGGCCGGATAATCTGCTCAATAACAGTATCCGTCTGTTCATTTTCATAGTCTCCCGGCGTAGCGGATACATAGACAATCTGGTGAACATGGCTCTCAAATTCTTCTCGGCGCAGCGGACGATTGTCCAAGGCAGACGGCAGACGGAAACCATAATTAACCAGCATCTCCTTACGAGAGCGGTCGCCATTGTACATGCCCCGAATCTGTCCCATGGTCATGTGACTCTCGTCAATCATAATCAAGAAGTCATCAGGGAAAAAGTCCAGAAGGGTATAAGGAGGTTCTCCTTCGCTTCGACCATCCATATGGCGAGAATAGTTCTCAACACCGTTGGTATAGCCCATTTCACGTAGCATTTCGATATCATACTCTGTACGCTGTTTCAAGCGCTGGGCTTCCAGAAGCTTGCCTTCCTTCTCAAAGATAGCTAGCTGCTCCTCCAGCTCGGCCTGAATCTTGGCAATGGCTACTTCCATGTGGTCTTCATTGGTTACGAAGTGAGTGGCTGGGAAGATGGCCAAATGGTCCACCTCGCCCAAGACTCGACCGGTCAAGGCTTCAACCTCACGAATCCGGTCAATTTCATCTCCGAAAAACTCTACCCGAAAGGCATGCTCATCCCGGGAAGCTGGGAAAATCTCCACCACATCGCCACGAACCCGGAATTTCCCCCGCTGAAAGTCAATGTCATTACGCTCAAACTGAATATCAACCAAATCATTAAGCAGCTTGTCACGGGAAATCTCTAAGCCAGGACGCAGGCTAACCACACTATCAGAGTATTCCTTAGGCGAACCCAGACCATAAATACAAGAGACCGAAGCCACGACAATCACGTCATTGCGCTCCAAGAGGGCTGATGTCGCTGAGTGACGTAGCTTATCAATCTCGTCATTGACCGAGCTATCCTTTTCGATATAAGTATCGCTGGAGGGCACATAGGCCTCCGGCTGGTAGTAATCATAGTAGGAAACGAAGTATTCCACTGCGTTATTGGGGAAGAACTCCTTGAACTCACCATAAAGCTGGCCGGCCAGCGTTTTATTATGGGCGATAACCAGAGTCGGCTTGTTGACCTGAGCTATAACCTGACTCATGGTATAAGTCTTACCAGTACCAGTCGCCCCCATGAGAATCTGGGCTTTCTCGCCTCCCTCGATATTGTCCACCAGCTGCTCAATAGCTTGGGGTTGATCACCCGAAGGCTCGTACTTGGAAACCAATTCAAATTTATTATCTGTTATTCTGTTAATCATCTTTTATTCCTCAAATTGTGCTTCTATCATTTTACCATATTTGCCCTATTTTCTCTGGATTTGTGTGTAGGTAGAATGGCCACGCTTCTACCATCGTCTGTCCCTTGTCACACCTCTCGTTAAAAGACAAAAAAGCCCAGCTAAACTGGGCGAAATGGTTATTTTTTAAACATCAGCGCCTGAGGCAGGCGATTTTCTTTTTTAAGTGACCAGTAGAGATAGGCAATGCAGCCAATCAGGACGATACTGGCAAAAATAGATCCTTCAGCACCAAAAGCCCCACCGGATAGCAAATCCACAGAAGATTGTGAGCTATAGTTCAAAATTGAGGTAGATGCTCCTTGACCACTGACCTGAATACCATAGATATTTCCTTGCACAAAATTCCAAGCGCCATGCATACCAGCCAGTACCCACATATTGTCATACTTGAGCATAAGGAAACAAGCAAAGATACCGTCTAGTATGATATTGACAATAGAAAGAACGGTCACACCAGGGTTAAAGAGGTGCAGTGCCCCGAATAGAGTGCTAGAAATCAAGATACCAATGAAGATATTTGACTTAGCACTAACTGCTGGAAAAAGCCAACCACGCGTCACTAGCTCTTCTGTTCCACCTTGGAGAATCCAGAAAGGAATGATAGCTAGGACAAAAATCAAAGACTGCAAGTTAAGCTGACCTAATTTCAGACTGCCTGTCCCCGTAACTAAGAGCAAGACCACAACCATTGAGAACTGAACCGCTCCTATAAGGAAGCCTTTGAGGAGATTTTTGAACCAGTCTTCTTTGTAAAATCCCAGACTAGAAAAAGGACGCTTCTCACGATATCGAACCCAGAGGAAGACTGCTAGGGCGATAAAGAAGAAACCAGCTAGCTGAAAAAAGACTGTATAGGGAGCAAGCACCGCCATTGCTTCTGCTCGATTAACTGTAGGATCTGCAAAACCAATCAAGAGTCCGACAACTATTCCAATTGGTAACAACCCGACAAAACTTAAAATTCCTCCTCCATAAACAAAACCAATAGCGATTAAAATAGCTAACCAAACTGGTGGGATATAGCGCGATTGCTTGATAGCATCCAACATACGAGATTTAAACATATACACATTCCTTTCCTTGTTTGAATTTATTATAGCATATTATTTTAGGATGAGCAAAAGCTAGCCATCAATACTATTTCTGAGCCATTCTCACAAACACTGTCAAGCTACCGTCTTTTTTCATCTTGATAAGCAAGTAAAAAACGGCCAGCAAGAGAATGAGCGAGCTGAAAATAGAAGCTTCAGCGCCGAAAGCTCCACCAGTCAGCCAGCTCAAGTCCGTCTTAGGAATAAAGTTCAGGACCGCAGCGTCAACGCCAGTACCACTAACGCTGAAACCGTAGATATTTCCTTGGGTAAAGTTCCAAGCAGCATGAAGTCCTATAATCCCCCAGATATTGTCCGTCCGGAGCAGATAGAGACTTGCAAAGAGGCCAAATATGGCAATGTTAATAATGGGAAGAATACCAATATCTGGATTGCCTAGGTGCAAGAGGGCAAAGAGCAGGCTTGAAGTCAGCAAACCGATAGGCAGGTTGGTCTTTTTGACAGCAACTGGCAGCAGCCAAGCCCGTGTCACTAGCTCTTCTGCTCCACCCTGAATCATCCAGAGCGGAAGCAAAATCAAGATATAGAGAAAAGGTTCCAGCGTCAGCTGTCCCCATTCAAAAGAGCCAGCTCCGCTCAACAGCATAAGCAGAGCGACTAGACTAAAGAGGAGAAAACCTAATCCCAAGCCTTTACCGAGCTCCGTCAATCCGCCTTTTTTGACAAAGCCAAGAGTCACAAGCGGTCGTCCTTCAGCCCAGCGCACCCAAAGAAAGAGAGCCAGTATCATAAATACAAAGCCGAACAAGAGAAAAGGCAGGGCAAAATTGAAGAAGATTTCAAAGAATCCACCTTGGCCTAAAAAACCTAGCATAAGACTGAGGACAGCCGAAATTGGCTCCAAAGCCAGATAGGCCAACTGCTGTCCTCCTTGCACGAAAACAATCGCCAGTAAAAGAGACAAAATATAAGGAGGGACAAAGCGAGCTTGACTGACTCCGTCCAAGATACGTGATTTTTTCATAAGAACCTCATTCTATCCTTGCTTTCATTTATTTCCAGTATAGCAGACTTTGCTCTAAGAACAAAGAAAAGTTGCGGCTCAACTTACAAAAACTGAGAGTTTTTATGTCAGAAAACCTAACATGTAAACAGGAGAAATTTGCCTAATCATTGTTTTTTTGCTATAATGCTAGAATGCTAAAAAGGAGGAAGAAAATGAAGAAAAAATTCTTAGCAGTCTTGCTAACATTATTTCCATTTTTTGCGTTAGGGGCGACAGCCCAGGCAGATACGGTCAAAATCGTATCCGATACTGCTTACGCACCATTTGAATTTAAAGATTCTGATCAGACTTACAAGGGGATTGACGTTGATATCATCAACAAGGTCGCAGAAATCAAAGGCTGGGACATTGACATGAGCTTCCCAGGCTTCGATGCAGCTGTCAATGCAGTCCAAGCTGGCCAGGCGGATGCCATCATGGCTGGTATGACCAAGACAAGCGAGCGTGAAAAAGTCTTTACCATGTCTGATACCTACTACGACACCAAGGTCGTTATCGCGACGACTAAGGCAAACACCATCAGCAAATATGAACAGCTGAAAGGAAAGAAAGTCGGTGTCAAAACTGGAACGGCTGCCCAACGTTTCCTTGAGAAGAACAAGGATAAGTACGGCTTCACTCTCAAAACCTTTGACACAGGTGACTTGATGTATAATAGCCTTTCTGCTGGTGATGTCGATGCAGTGATGGATGATCAGCCTGTCATTGAGTACGCCATCAATCAAGGCCAAAACCTGAAAATTTCTATGAAGGGTGAGGCTGTTGGAAGCTTTGCTTTCGGTGTCAAAAAAGGCAGCAAGCACGAGCACCTAGTTACTGAGTTTAACGAGGCTATGGCACAGATGAAGGAAGACGGCAGTCTAGAAGAAATCATCAATAAATGGACGGCTTCTAAAGGCAGCTCTGACTCCGCTGTTCCAGAGACTTCTACTCCTGCTGGTCAAAAAGCTAGTCCGACAAAAGACAAATACATCATTGCCAGCGACTCATCTTTTGCTCCTTTTGTCTTCCAAGATGACAGCAACCAATATACTGGTATTGACATGGAGCTGATTAAGGCTATTGCCAAAGACCAAGGCTTTACTGTGGAAGTGACCAACCCTGGCTTTGATGCAGCTATTAATAGCGTTCAGACCGGTCAGGCTGATGGAATTATCGCCGGCATGTCTGTCACCGATGCCCGCAAGAAAACTTTTGACTATTCCGATCCTTACTATACAGCCAACTCTATCTTGGCAGTCAAGGACAGCAGCAATATCAAGTCCTACGAGGAACTCAAGGGCAAGACAGTCGGTGTCAAAACCGGTACCGCTTCTCAGACGTTCCTTGAAGAAAACAAGAGCAAGTACGGCTACTCTATTAAAACATTCTCAGATGCAGCTTCCATGTATGACAGCCTTAATACTGGCTCCGTCGCAGCTGTGATGGATGATGAGCCTGTTGTCAAATACGCTATCAAACAAGGCAAGAAGCTTAAAACACCTATTGAAGGGACACCAAGTGGCCAAGTCGCTTTCGCAGTTAAAAAAGGCAGCAATCCTGAGTTGATTGAGATGTTTAACAATGGACTGGCCAATCTCAAAGAAAGCGGCAAGTACCAAGAGATTTTAGACAAATATCTGGCTAGCGAAGAAAAGGAATCCACTGTAGATGAGTCCACTATTTGGGGCTTGCTGCAAAACAACTACCAAGAACTTCTTAAAGGTCTGGGAGTGACGATTGCTTTGGCTCTGATTTCATTTGCGATTGCTATGGTCATCGGGATTATCTTTGGTATGTTCAGCGTCAGCCCTTATAAACCGCTACGCTGGATTGCAGAAATCTTTGTCGATGTCATTCGTGGTATTCCATTGATGATTGTGGCAGCCTTTATCTTCTGGGGGATTCCAAACCTAATCGAATCCATGACTGGACAACAAAGCCCAATCAATGCTTTCGTTGCAGGAACCATCGCCCTCTCTCTCAATGCCGGCGCCTATATCGCAGAAATTGTCCGCGGGGGTATCCAAGCCGTTCCAGTTGGACAGATGGAAGCCAGCCGCAGCTTGGGGATTTCCTACTCTAAGACCATGCGCAAGATTATCCTGCCACAGGCAACCAAGATTATGCTGCCAAACTTTGTCAATCAGTTTGTCATTGCACTCAAGGATACAACCATAGTCTCAGCCATTGGACTGGCCGAGCTCTTCAAAACGGGCAAGGACATCATCGCCCGCAACTATCAGAGTTTCCGGATGTATGCTATCCTAGCCGTGCTCTATCTCATCATTATCACGCTCTTGACCCGCTTGGCAAAACGCTTAGAAAAGAGGATTAAGTAATGGCAAAATTAAAAATCGATGTGAACGATCTTCATAAATATTACGGGGAAAACGAAGTCCTAAAGGGGATTACTGCTAAATTCTACGAGGGCGATGTGGTCTGCATCATCGGCCCTTCCGGTTCTGGTAAATCAACTTTCCTGCGCAGTCTCAACCTGCTAGAGGAAGTGACCAGCGGGACTATCACTGTTGACGGCTTTGATCTGACAGACAAAAAGACTGATGTGGATCTGGTCCGAGAAAATATCGGTATGGTCTTCCAGCACTTCAACCTCTTCCCGCACATGACTGTTCTGGAAAATATCACCTTTGCTCCTGTTGAGCACAAGCGCTTGACCCAAGACGAAGCAAATAAGCTGGGGATGGAGCTCTTGGAAAAGGTCGGCTTGGCTGATAAGGCTGATGCCAGCCCTGACAGCCTGTCCGGCGGGCAAAAGCAGCGGGTGGCAATTGCTCGCGGTCTGGCCATGAATCCAGACATCATGCTCTTTGACGAGCCGACTTCTGCCCTTGACCCTGAAATGGTTGGCGACGTTCTCAACGTTATGAAGGATCTGGCCCAGCAAGGTATGACCATGCTGATTGTGACTCATGAAATGGGCTTTGCCCGTCAGGTAGCCAACCGCGTTATCTTTACCGCTGATGGTGAATTCCTAGAAGACGGCAAGCCTGACCAAATCTTTGACAATCCACAACATCCACGTCTTAAAGACTTCTTGGACAAGGTGCTGAATGTATAAAACCAAACGAAGAGCCAGCTTATATGCCGGCTCTTTTCTTGTTTCAAAATTTTTAAACTAGATCACCCACCATTGGTAGAGCGACCAGTAGAGGATATTGGCGACAATAGTCAACGCAGATAGACTAGTCAGAACTGTCAGGAAGAGACGAACTTTTCCGAGACTCTTTCGAGTCTTGCTAAAGAGCGGATAAACCGCACAGCCTGCTAAGAATAGGCCCAGACCGGCAAAGACTATGTAACGCCACTGAGCAATGATACTGAGATCCGTAGCACTTGAGCTAAGTAGGAGCAAGAGTAAATTGCAAGCCACGGCCACTACTCCTGCAGCTGTCAAAATGTGCCACCATTTCCAAGCTCGATTTTGCTTGCTTTTTTCTTTGCCAAAGACCAGTCGATAAAGGACTAGCACAAGCCGAACAAGTAGATTACCCAAAGCATAAACGACACTAAGACAAGCCAGAGCGATCAACCCAAACTTAGTCCAGATTTCCCAGTCAGGAACTCTCTCAAAATCACTGACCATAGTAGCGATTCGCGTTTTGCCATTTCCACTTTTATAAATAGTCCAAAACGAACGATCCATTCGCTCCGAAGACGGCTTCTTCATATGAAGCAAATTACCTGGAAAGAGCTGATACAAAGAAAGCGGACCTTGGTTAAAATTCCGAAGGATTTGATAATAGCCTGGTTCGAACTTTTTCTGAGTCTCTGCACTGGCTGTCGGACGTTTTCCGAAAATCAATTCTGGCATGCCATCATTATAAATTTCTTCCACACCTTGATTGGTCATGATTACCTGACCGATACCATCCTTCAGATCCAGCAGGAGATAGCTGGAAAAACCATTTGTATTCCCTCCGTGCCCTAGCACTGTAACACCAAATTCACTGGCCCAGAAGCCATGAGCATTACGAACGATGTCTGTATCAGGATAGGTTGCTGTCGTCGAATAGAGAGTCGTCCAAGTCTCCGACCGAGTAAAGAGAGTTTTACGACTTAGCAGGGCCTGAGCAAATTTTTGAAAATCACTCAATGTTCCTGTTGCGCGACCGACTGGATACAAGCCAACTTCATAAAGAGCATCGCCTAACAGGCTTCCATCTGTCGTATATCCTTTTACTTCCTTGCGCTTGGCTTGGACATAAGCATTGTCAGACAAGTCTTGAGCTATGGCCGTTCTCTCCATGCCCAGCGGCTGGAAGATATGCTCGTGTGTATAATCAACAAAAGATTGTCCAGAAATTCGCTCCACAATATAGGCTGCTAACCCCGTACTGTAGTTGGAATAAGCTGTCGTTGTTCCCGGCTCAAAGGACTGAGCCGGCTGATATTGGAGCAGCAAATCCTCTAAACTCTTGCCCCCTTGCATATAGAGAGGGGCTTCGTCAAATCCAGACTGATGGTTCATCAGATTTAGCATGGTGATAGGCTTGTCATACTGGAGATTTCTAAGAAAGCCTTTTGGCAGATAAGTTTTGATGTCTGCTTCTAGGTCGATTTTGCCCTCTTCCCAGAGCTGCATGACAGAGACCCAGACGGTCAGCTTAGTCACGGATCCCCATTCAAAGACGCTGTCATCATCGGCTTTGATTCCCTTTTCCTTATCCATATAGCCGAAGTTTCCTTGATAGATAGTGCCGTCTTTGTCAAAGACAGCTGTTGCCATGCCGGCTGTTGTCTTTTCGTGCTCTTTGACATAGTCTTGGATCTTCTGACCAATTTTGTCTCGATCCGTACCAGACGGCAACTTCTGCTCTTCAGCTAGCGCAGTGACTGGGCGAAAAAGCCCCAATGTTAAAATAGTTAGCAGTGTGAGAATAAATGTTTTTTTCATGCGATTCTCCTTTGCAGAATTACACAGACAAAGCCCGCCTTCCCAAAGGAAGGCAAGCAACTTATATCACATCACCCACCACTGATAAAGCGACCAGTAGAGGATATTAACGACTATGGCCAGGGCGGATAGACTAGTCAGAGCCGTCAAGAAGAGGCGGCCTTTTCCGAGACGCTTTCGAGCTTTGCTGAAGAGCGGAAAAACTGCACAGCCTGCTAAGAACAGGCCCAGACCTGCAAAGACCATATAACTCCAAGATTGAACAATTGAGTAATCCTGATTCATGGCAGCCAGTAAAAGCAGAATGAGATTTCCAGCAAACAGCAGCATTCCTAAAGAAGTCAGGTAATTCCAGACCTTCCAAGAGCGAGGTACCGAACTTTTTGCTTTACGCAGGATGAGACGGAAACCGCCAATCAGAAAACTAATCAAGATATTTCCCAGAGCA